>JAXDQP010000019.1:0-11537 GCA_034667745.1 Thermoplasmata archaeon | reverse complement strand
GCCATCGCCCCGAACGTCGCGGAGGTGGACTTGAGGGTGTGGACCGCGCGCTGCACGGTGGCGGCGTCGCCGGCGGCCAGCGCCGCGCGGGCCTCGGCCAGCAGGCGGGGCGCCTCCTCCAGGTAGCTCTGCACCAATTCCTTCACGACCTCGGCGTCGCCGCCCATGTCGTCGAGCAGCGCCCGCAGCACGCCCTCGTCGACGGCGCTCACGCGTGCACCCCGACCTTGCCCAGCACGGCCTGGAGCGCCTCCATGCGGACCGGCTTGCTGACGTAGTCGTCCATGCCGGCGGCGAGGCAGCGCTCGCGGTCGCCCGGCATGGCATCGGCGGTCATGGCGACGATGAAGGGGCGGCGGGGCGAGGCGAGGGCGCGGATCTGCCGCGTCGCCTCGAGGCCGTCGAGCCTGGGCATCTGGACGTCCATGAGGATGAGGTCGTACGAGCGGTCCTTCATCGCGGCCACCGCCTCCTCGCCGTTGTTGGCGACGTCGGCGGCGACCCCCAGGCGCTCCAGCATCTTGAGCGCCACCTTCTGGTTCACCGGGTTGTCCTCGGCCAGCAGCACCATCAGGTCGCGCGTGGGGCTGGCGGCGCGCACCTGCGCGGGAGCGGCTGGCGATTCCGGGTGCGCGGCGGGCGGCGAGAGCGCGGTCAGGATGGCGTCCAGCAGCTGCGACTGCCGCACGGGCTTGGTGAGGAACGCCGCGATGCCGAGGCTGGCCTTGCTGTAGCCCTCGGGCTTGGTGCCGATGCTGCTGATGACCAGCAGCGGCAGCTTGGCGGGGGGCAGCCGCTCGCGCAGCCTCTGGCAGAGCGTGATGCCGTCCATCTCGGGCATCTGGTGGTCGATGAGGCCGATGGAGTACGCCTTGGCCGTGCTGAGGGCGAGGGCCTCGTCCCCCGTCGTCGCCTCGTCCACCTCCATGCCCCACTTCAGCAGCTGCAGGCGCAGGATGCGGCGGTTGGTGGCGTTGTCGTCCACCACCAGCGCGCGCTTGCCGTGCAGCGAGAGCGGCGAGGCCATCGGCGCCTCGGGCGTGGCGGGCAGCTCCGCCCGCGCGGCCTGGAACGTGAAGTGGAACGTCGAGCCGGCGCCGGGGCGGGACTCGGCCCAGATGCGGCCGCCCATCAGTTCCACGAGGCGCTTGCTGATTGCGAGGCCCAAGCCGGTGCCGCCGTAGTTGCGCGTCGTGCTGGAGTCGACCTGGCTGAAGGACTGGAAGAGGCGGTCGAAGCGGTCGGGCGGGATGCCGATGCCGGTGTCCGCGACCGCGACGTGCACCTCGTGGCGGTCGCCGCCCAGCGGCTTGGCGTCCACCTGCACCACGACCTCGCCCTTGGCGGTGAACTTGACCGCGTTGCTCAGGAGGTTCAGCAGCACCTGGCGCAGCCGCGCGAGGTCGCCCACCACCGCCTCGGGAACGCCGTCGCCGAAGATGGTGCCGGTCTCCAGCTTCTTGTCCGCCGCGCGCGGGGCGACGATGTCGAGGCACTCCTCGACGAAGCGGCGCAGGTCGACGGGCGCCTGCTCCAGCTCGACCTTCCCCGCCTCGATCTTCGAGTAGTCGAGGATGTCGTTGATGATGGTCATCAGGTGCTCGCCGCTGGAGCGGATGGTCTTGGCGTAGTCCGCCTGCTCCGCCGTGAGCGGCGTGTCGCCCAGCAGCTGCGTCATGCCGATGACGGCGTTCATGGGGGTGCGGATCTCGTGGCTCATGTTGGCCAGGAAGTCCGCCTTCGCCTTCCCCGCCGCCTCCGCCGCCTGCCGCGCCGCGCGCAGCGCCTGCTCCACCATGTGGCGCCGCGTCACGTCGCGCAGCACCAGCGTCGAGAACGCCCCGCCGCCGCCCGACCACGCGGCCGCCGACACCTCGGCGGGGAACTCGCGGCCGTCGCGGCGCAGCGCCTGCATCTGCACCGTCCGCCCCGTCGGCCCCGGCGCCAGCAGGCTGCGCAGGACCGCGTGCTGCCCGGCGGGCACCAGCTCCTCCATCGGCATGCCCACCAACTCCTGCATGTTGCGCTCGAACAGCAGCTCCATCGCGCGGTTGGCGACCTGGATGCGCCCCTCGGCGTCCACCGTCACGATGGGCTCGGACACGTTGTCCATGAGGCGGCGCCAGCGCTCCTCCTCCTGCTGCAGCTCGGCGGACGCCCGGCTCGTGCTGCGCGCGCCCCACCCGACGAGGCCGAGGCAGAACACCATCGTCACGAGGGCGACGAGCGTGAAGCCGAAGGCGCCGTCGTAGAGGCCGCGCCGCGCCCCCACGATGGCCAGGAAGCCCAGCAGCGGCGGCACGGCGAGGCAGGCGGGCAGCAGCAGGCGGGCGAGGCGGCCCCCCGCGTCCTCGCGCAGCAGGATGGCGAACAGGCCGCGCTCCGCCTGCCCCAGCAGCGCCGAGGCGGAGAGCGCGGTGAGGCCGTACGCCAGCGGCACCGGCATCGGCCGGACGTCGAGCGACGGGATGACGGTCGGGGTGCCGTCGAGGAACGCGATGAGGGTCGCGAGGCCGACGAGGGCGGCGCCGCACAGGGCGGCCTCCGCGGCGGCGCGCAGGCGGCGGCCCCCGCCCAGGCCGAGCAGGCCGCCGCCGAGCAGCAGCAGTCCGGCGGCCTCGTCGAGGTCCGCCTGGCCGAAGGCGCCCAGGTGCGCCAGGGTCGCGACCTCGCCCAGGGCGCACAGCAGCACGACGGCGGCGAAGCCGGCCTGGGGAAGGGAGGCCTTGCCAGGGGTGGAGCGGCGCCACGCCTCCACCGCGCCCACGGCGGCGGCGAGGCCGGCCGCCTGCAGCAGCGTGAGGGGCGTGGCGCCCGCGACGATGCGGGTGAGCTGGGGCAGTCCCGCCAACGTGCCCAGCAGGAGGACCAGGAGCGTGATGGCGACCGTCGCGGCGAGGGCGCGCGAGACGGCCCCCAGCCAGACGGCGCGCTGGCGCTCGCGGGCGTTGAGCACGCCCAAGCCAACGGCGCGGGCCACTTGGCGCTTTCTGAACCCTTCATAAGCTCCGGGGCGTTGCGACACGCGTGTCCCGGTACCTGCTGGTGGACGACAGCCCCACGGTGCGCCTCACCCTGGCGGCGGCCATCCGCAACGCGCGCAAGGGCGTCACGGACGTCAAGGAGGCCGGCGACGCCAAGGCGGCCCTGGCCGAGTTCAAGACCCACCGCCCGGACGTGGTGTTCCTGGACATGATGCTGCCCGGCGACTCCGGCCTCAAGGTGCTGGACAAGATGCTGGAGGCGAACCCGGCGGCGAAGGTGGTGCTGGTGACGGGCCTCGCGTCCAACCACCCCGACGTCGTGCAGGCCATCGCCAACGGCGCCTTCGGCTACCTCCAGAAGCCCACCCGCACCGACGCCGTGCGCAAGATCCTCAACGACATCGAGACCGAGGCGGGCCGCTTCAGCCGCATCCGCTGACCCGTCAGGCGGGCTTGCCCGGCCACGGAATCGAGAACGGCCGCGAGGTGTCCACGTAGCGCGAGCCGCCCATGCGCCCGACCAGGGTGACCTTTAGCGGGTCGAGGTTGCCGTCCGCGTCCAGCACATCGTCGTCGGCGGCCAGGTGGACGACCTCGCCCAGGACGAGGCTCTGGTCGTCGCGGCGCCCAAGCTGGATGAGCCGGTGCAGCCGGCACTCCAGGTGGACGGGGCTGTCGGCGAGGCGGGGCGGCGCGACGCGGAGGCTGGGCGCGGTGCGGAGGCCGACCTCCTCGACCTCGGAGACGTCGGGCGGGTACTCGGCGCTCGTCTGCACCATGCCCTGCGCGAGCTTGGCCGGCGCGACGTTGACCACGAACTCGCCGGTGTCGCGGAGGTTGCGCGCCGTGTCCTTCAGCGTGCCGTCGGGGCGGGCCCGGATGGAGACCATCACCATCGGCGGGTCGGCGCACACCGCGTTGAACCAGGAGAACGGCGCGGCGTTGACCAGGCCCGCGCGGTCCACCGTCGTCACCCACGCGACGGGGCGGGGCGCGACGGCGCTGGTGAGGAAGCGATAGGTCGCGCTGCCGGGCCGCTCGCTCGGGTCCCACTCCACGCGGCCCGCACGGGAGGGCGCAACGTGAGGCTGCCGCTGCGCCCTTTCGGGCCCCGCCACGCTTTCATAGAGAACAGCCACTTCCACCGCGAATGGACCAGGAAACCGCCGTCGCGTCCCGTCTTGAAGCGTACCAGGGCGCGGCCCCCACGCTGGGCGCGCTGTTCTGGAACGCGGTCAAGGCGCACGGCGGCCGGCCGGCGCAGGAGTGGCACAACGGTGCCCTGTGGGTCAGCCGCACCTACACGGAGTTCGGCGCCGCCGTCCGCGACGTCGCGAACGCGCTGCTCGCGGCGGGCGTCAAGAAGGGCGAGCGGGTGGCCGTGTGGAGCAAGAACTCGCCGCAGTGGGGCGAGGTGGACTTCGCCAACCAGACGGCGGGCTTCGCGACGGTGCCCATCTACGACACCCTGACCGGCGACAAGGGCGCCTACATCCTCGCCGACAGCGACACCAAGGTGCTGTTCGTGCAGGACCCCGCCATCCTGGCCCGCCTCACGCCGCTGCGCGAGCAGCTGCGCGGCCTCAAGCAGGTGGTCCTCATGGCTGGCGCGCCGCCCGGCCCCGGCGTCGTGTCGTACCAGGAGTTCGTGCAGAAGGGCCGCGAGTGGGGCAAGCGCAACCCGGACACGCTCGACAGGATGCTGGCCGCGCTCGACCCCGACGACCTCGCCAGCCTCGTCTACACCTCCGGCACGACGGGGGAGCCCAAGGGCGTCATGCTGACGCAGGGCAACTTCGCCTCCAACGCCGCCTGCATGCACCTCGTCGACGTCGGCCCCGAGGACGTCTTCCTCTCGTTCCTGCCGCTGAGCCACGTCTTCGAGCGCACCGGTGGCCACTTCGGCGCCTACGGCCTGGGCGCCAAGGTCGTCTTCGCCCGCAGCGTGGACACCCTGATGGACGACATGCAGGCCGCGCACCCGACCATCATGATGGCGGTGCCGCGCCTCTACGAGAAGATGCACGGCCGCGTCCTCGAGAGCATCGCGTCGCAGCCGTGGGTCAAGCGCAAGCTCTTCGCGTGGGCCCTCCGCGTCGGCAAGCAGACGCTGCCTTACCGCGAGCGCAACGAGCCCCTGCCGCCGGGGCTCGCCAAGCGCCACGCCCGCGCCACCAAGCTCGTCCTGCACAAGCTGCACGACCGCGTCGGCGGCCGCCTGCGCTACTTCGTCTCCGGCGGCGCCGCCCTGAGCAAGGAGATCGAGCAGTTCTTCTGGGCCGCCGGCATCTGCATCCTGCAGGGCTACGGCCTGACGGAGACCAGCCCGGTCTGCAACGTCAACCTGCCGCACGCCCTCCGCTTCGGCAGCGTCGGCCGCTGCATCCCCGGCGTCGAGTGCAAAATCGATGCCTCGGAGTGGCCGCAGCCCACCGACATCGGCGGCAAGCCCTACACGCAGGGCGAAATCTGCTTCCGCGGCCCCAACGTGATGCAGGGCTACTGGCGCAACGACAAGGCAACGAAGGAGGTCTTCGACCGCGAGGGCTACTTCCACACCGGCGACATCGGCTACCTCGACAACCGCGGCTTCCTCTTCATCACCGACCGCAAGAAGGAGATCATCGTGATGAGCAACGGCAAGAAGGTGCCGCCCCAGCCCGTCGAGAACGCGCTCCAGCTCCAGCCCCACATCGCGCAGGCCATGATTCTGGGCGAGAACCGCAACTACATCGCCACGCTCATCGTCCCCGACTGGGCCGCGCTCGACAAGTTCGCGCTCGCCAACGGCATCGCCGCCAAGGACCGCGACCGCCTCGTTGCCGACCAGCGCATCGTCAGCCTCATCGAGCGCGAGGTCGAGGCCGTCAACGCCACCCTCGCGCGCTACGAGCAGGTGAAGAAGTTCTGGATTCTCCCCGCTGAGTGGACCGTCGAGGGCGGCGAGCTGACGCCCAGCCTAAAGCTCAAGCGCCGCGTCATCACCGAGCGCTTCAAGACCTTCATCGACCGGCTCTACCCGGGTGCCGAGTAGCCTCTCGGTCGAACAGGATTGTGGGGATTCCAGGGAACGCTCCGCCCCCAACCGAACCACGAATTGCACGAATCACACGAAACCCCGAAACTGCCGGCGGTTCGTGAAATCCGTGCAATTTCATGTGCAGGCGTGTCCGTGGAATCCCTGTTTCGCAGGACGCGCTATTGCCGGGGCGCGGCGTCGATGAGGCGCTGGATGAGGCCGGCGTCGTGGTCGATGCGGACCTCGACGACGCGGCCCCCCTGCGAGCGCAGGCGGACGACGCCGGTGGCGGGGCCGCGGCCGTCGGGGCCGGACCATGCGACGAGGGCGGGCTGGCCGTCCACGTCCATGACGCGCCCCATCACCTCGCCCCTGTACTCCTCCTCCAGGGCGCGCAGGGCGTCGGCGCCCTCCCCGACGAGGTGGCCGTCGCGGACCAGGCGCGTGCGCGGCAGGTAGTGGCCGGCGAGGCTGTCGAGGTCGTGGGCGTTGAGGGCGCCGGCGTGAACGCGCAGGAGGTGGGGGTCAGCGGGCATCCAGCACTGAACAGGCCAGGAGGCGGATAAGCCAAGCGTCGCCGCCTGAACCCGTTCACCCCGCGCGGGCGCGGCGGCCCCGACTGGACGCGAAACAGGGGTCCCGCGCGACGGGGTGCCTCAACGGCCATCCGCGCAAAAAACCCCGCTCAACCCCCTCTCTGGTTGCCTCCTGAGCGAAAATTCACCATTCCGGGGGGCGCGGATTCATAGAGGGGGGGCACGTGAAGAAGAGCAAGGAGAGGCAAAAGCCCCTCCCAATAGGAGACATTGTAATGTACGAGAGTCGCGCCCCGCGCGAAGAGTTTGATGTTGTCTGCGCCGAGTGCGGCAAGCAGACCACCGTCCCGTTCAAGCCGACCGGGAACCGCCCGGTCAAGTGCCGTGAGTGCTTCCAGAAGGACCGCCCGGCTGGCGCCGGCGCCGGTCCCCGCGGCCCCCGCAGCTTCGGCTCCGGCGGCGGCGCTGGCGGCGACCGCGGCGGCGACCGCCCGCTGTTCGACGCCACCTGCACCCGCTGTGGCACCCAGACCCAGGTCCCGTTCAAGCCCACCCCGGGCCGCGACGTGTTCTGCCGCGACTGCTTCCGCAGCGCGAACCCCCGCTAACGCGCGGGCCCTGGCAGAAGAACCGGTCCCTTTTCCTTTCCTCTCCCCTTTCTGAATCCCAACGCCCTTGAGCGGAGCCGCCGTGCGCCGCGTGATGGTGACCGTCCGCGCCGCGCGCCCCGCCGACCTGGATGCGCTGGTGCGCTCCACGCTCGGCAACGCCCTGGAGTCCGAGGGGGTCCGGCTCGACGAGGCCACCGCGCGCCGCGGCGTGCAGGAGCTCCTGCGCGACCCGCACAAGGGCCGCGTCTTCGTCGCCGAGGCCGAGGGCGCGGTCGTCGCCTCCACCTACGTCACCTTCGAGTGGTCCGACTGGCACGCCGCCTGGTACTGGTGGGTCCAGTCCGTCTACGTGCAGCCCGAGTGGCGCGGCCGGCACGTCTACACCGCGCTCTACCGCGCCGTCCAGCAGGCGGCCCGCGACGCCAAGGACGTTCGCGCCGTCCGCCTCTACGTCGAGGGCCACAATGAGCACGCCCTGCGCGCCTACCGGGGCCACGGCATGAAGCAGGCACCGTACGAGGTCTTCGAGTGGGTCGTCGCGCCCGCCTGACCTGCAATCCGCCTTGGCTTGCGCATCCGCGCAATCCGCGTCATCCGCGGTTTGCCGGAGGCTTCGGCTCCTAGACCGCGGATTGCGCGGATGACACGGTTCATTCGGGCGTGGTCCGCCCAGCAACCCTCCCGCCGTGGCCGGGCCGCACCCCTGACTGGCGCAGTGCCATCCCGTATGCCTTATGGGTGGAACGGCGTTGGAGGGTTGCCATGCGGGCCGACCCCCTCCCCGCCGAAGCGGACCCCGACGGCTCCCTGTTCCGGGTGCTGGCGGAGCGCTCCCCGCTCGGCATCTTCCGCATCGGCGCGACGGGGGCGGTGGAATACGCGAACCCGCGCTGGATGGAGATGGCGGGCTGCGACTACCACGACATGCAGGCCATCCGGCGGGCGGTCCACCCCGACGACCAGCCGGAGATGGAGCGGCGCTGGCGCGACTGCTTCCGCGAGGCGCGCGAGCTGGTGGCGGAGTTCCGCTACGTCCACGCCGACGGCACCGTGGTGGAGTGCGCCACCCGCGCCAGCCCCGTGCACGACGCCGAGGGGCGCTTCGCCGGCTTCGTGGGCACGCTGGAGAACGTGACCGAACGCCGGCGCGCCGAGCAGGCGCAGCAGCGCGCAATCCAGCAGGGCTACGAGATCCAGCGCCTGCGCGAGCTGGACACCTTCCGCAACCGCTTCCTCAACACCGCGGCGCACGAGCTGCGCACGCCCCTCTCCCCGCTGCGCCTCCAGCTCTACCTGCTGCGGACGCGGCGCGCGCAGAGCTATGGCCCGGAGGAGAAGGCGAGCCTGGACATCCTGGAGCGCAACCTGCGCCGCCTCTCGCTGCTGGTCGAGGACCTGCTGGAGGCGGCGCGGCTCCAGGCGGGGCGGCTGGGCGTCGAGCTGCAGGACGAGGACCTGCACGGCGTCACCGACCGCGCCCTCGCCGCGCTGGCCCCCGTGGCGCAGGCGCGCCGCATCCACATCGAGCGGACCACCGTGGGCGACGGCCGCGCCTGGCTCGACCCGCAGCGCGTCGCGCAGGTGGTGGACAACCTCGTCCGCAACGCCATCAAGTTCAGCCCTCCCGCCAGCCAGGTGCTGGTGCAGACCGAGGGGCTGCCGGACGAGGTACGCCTGCGCGTCACCGACCACGGCCTGGGAATCCGGCACGACGACCTCAACAAGCTCTTCCAGCCCTTCAGCCAGGTCCATGACCCCAACGAGGTGAGCGAGCCCGGCTCCGGCCTCGGCCTCTACATCTCGCGCGCCATCGTCGAGCTGCACCAGGGGCGCATCAGCGTCGCCAGCCCCGGCCCGGGGCTCGGCACCACCTTCACGGTGGAGCTGCCGCGCGCGGCGCCGCCGGGGCCCAAGCGCGTCACCGCCGCTCTCCAGTGACGCGGGGCGCGAGCCCCAGGATGGCTCGCAGCCGGTCCAGGAACAGCAGCGGGTCGCCGCCCTTGGCCACGACCTCCTGCGCCACGTCCGCCGTCCGGATGCGCTCGATGATGTCGGGCGTGGCGTAGGCGGTGAACATGAGGCGCCGCGCGGCGGGGTGGAGGCGCCGCACCTCGGCCAGGAACGTGATGCCGTCCATGCCGGGCATCTTGAAGTCCGAGACGACCACGGCCACCGGCTCGCGCTCCAGCACCTCCAGTCCCTCCGGGCCGGAGGCGGCGGTCAGCACGCGCACGCCCAGCGTCGCCTCGATGAGGGCCTTGAACGCGGCCAGGATGTCGGGCTCGTCGTCCACGATGAGCAGCGTGCGCGGCGACTGGCTGGTGACGCGGGGGTTGCCCACGCTACCCCTCCGTGCGGATGGAGGCGACGCCGAGGCGGGTGCGCACCCAGCGCGGCGGGAGGTAGGCCATGAGAATCATCAGGGAGGAGGCCAGCGAGATGGTCATGCTGGCGAACTGCCACCCGGGGGACTGCGACAGGCCGACCAGGGTCGCCACGATGCCGGAGCCGAACCACACCACGAGCGCGCCCGACACGACCGCGATGCGGTACTTCGCGGTGCGCCCCTCGACCTGGAAGTAGAGCAGGAAGTACGCGATGGCGGAGAGCAGGACGGGGAGGACGAGGAGGATGCCGAGCCAGACCTGCGCCGGCTGGCCGGTGAAGTCGTGCTCGTAGAGGAACTCCTTCGGCCCGCCTCCCGGCGGAGCCACGAAGGCGTAGGGGTGCGCGTCGATGAGGAGCCACTGCAGCCACGCCGCCATCACGAAGTGGTAGATGGCCACCGGCCACGCCACCACCGTCTTGCCGCTGTAGACGTAGAGCAGGTAGTAGACGAGCCCGGCGAGGGCGACCACCAGCAGCAGCAGGACCCCCTCGACCAGGAACACCGCCACGCCCAAGGTATCCAGGTGCAGCAGCCCGAGGAGGAAGAAGAGCGGCGTGTAGAGGGTGAGGGTCGCGAGGCCAAACCACCACAGCTGGAACATGCGGTTGGCCACGCGCGCCTCGCCGGAGACGTTGCGCCGCCCCACCGCGAGGCCGACGAGGCAGTAGACGACGGCGGAGGCGGCGGCCAGGAGGTTGGCGGCTGCCTGCGGGACGTCCATCAGACCAGCTCGCGGGCGCGGGTCTGGAGGGAGCGGTGCGCCGTGCCGCTGCTGATGTTCTCGATGCCGGTGAAGGTCGACTCCACGCTGACCCCCTTGGTCCCGAGGCGCAGGCGCCGGTAGTGGCGGTCGTGGTCGCTGCCGCGGAACTTGAGGACGTTGATGGCCTTCTGCAGCTCGCCCTCCAGCTCGACGTAGCGCAGCACGATGACGGCGTCGACCAGGAACTCCAGGCCGTACTGGCTGATCTTGACGGCGGGCCCCACGATCTCGGGGATCTCGTGCGTCACCATCGTCGTGACGTCCAGCAGGCGCAGGTGGTTCATCAGGCCCGACAGGTCCTGGCGCAGCTGCTCCGCGGGCCGGCGCAGGAACTCGAAGTGGGACATGCTATCGATGACCAGGCGCGAGGCCCCCAGGGAGGCCATGGCGTCGTCGAGGATGGTGCGGCCCGGCCCCGTCTCCGCCAGCAGGACGTCGGGCGTGGTGCAGATGACGCGGACCAGCCCCTTCTCCTCCCAGGACTGGACGTCCCAGCCGTGCTGGAGCGCGTCGTGGTAGAGTTGCTGCGGCAAGTACTCGAAGGTGACGAAGACCCCCTTCTCGCCCGCCGCGACGCCGGCGGCCAGGAAGTGCAGCCCCAGCGTCGTCTTGCCGGTGCCGGGCGCGCCCGCCAGCAGCACCGAGCTGCCGGGCAGGAAGCCGCCCCCGAGCATCGCGTCCAGCCCCTCGACCCCGGAGGAGAGGCGCGGCTCCTTGGGGGCCATCATGGCGTCCCCTCCATGCGCTTGCGCAGCGCCTGCACGCCGAGGTCCTGCAGCTGGGCGCTCTTGGGGTTGTACACCAGCACGACCTTGTCGCCCATGCGGCGCTCCTCCAGCATGCCCCGGTGGACGGGGTCGGCGAGGGCCTCGCGCAGGGCGGCGGGCTGGATGCCGAGGCGGCGCGCCAGGCCGTCCGAGGTCTCCATGACGCCCGGGTTGTTGTGGTAGAAGACGATGATCTGCGCCTTCAGGTCGGTGTCGGCCCACACCTCGAACAGCTTGCGCAGCTCCGGGCTGGCGACCAGTGGGCTCCACCGCTCCCCCTTTGGCCCCTCGGCCTTCGGGCCCTCGGTGGGACCCGCGCCTTCAGCCAGCCTGGCACCCCATGTCCCGGACTTTGCTCCCCGTCGGGGTTCAGGGTTGCGTCGGCCAGACCTGCGCGGCTGGACATGTCCGGGCCAACAAGGAGGCGTCCAGGGTCAGGCGTGGTGCAGGACGCTGGCACTGGGCCGG
>JAXDQP010000018.1:0-10634 GCA_034667745.1 Thermoplasmata archaeon | reverse complement strand
ATCCAGACGCCCTGGACGTCAAGCGAGACGCTCAGGTTCGTGGTGGAGGCGCCCACTGCCCACGACCACGCGAGGCTCGTCGGGCCGGTCATCTCCTGCGAGTCCTGGATGTCGACGCCGCACGACTCGGCCTCCGCCGCGCCGTCGTCGGAGGGCGGCGCCGTCTCGTTGTCCTCGGGCGGGGGGCTGCTCGAGTTGCCGAATGGGGCGGGCAGCGTCTCGTTGCCCCCAGGGTAGGTCTGGTTCCCGGTCTCGTTGCCGCAGACGCCGACGCAGAGCGGGCCGACCTGGAGGCCGGAGCCGTCCTGGGCGGCGTGGAAGGAGGGTGGGGCGACCAGCAGGCCGGCGGTGGCCGTGGACGCAGCAAGCACAATGGATGAAACCAGCGTGGCCAGGTTCATGGAAGCGAGAACGCCCCGGAGCGCAATATAAGGAACCTAGCGGCGATGTGAAATCTGTGGCCAGCTAGGAGGAAGCGTGGACCACACCCCCACCGTGCCGGCCGGGGACGACCGCCCCCTCAAGCTGCTGGAGCGCACGCCGGTGCCCGAGCCGCACAAGCAGGTGCTGTTCGGCGTCGTGCGCACCGCGCAGGAGTGCGCGGCCGGCGCGGGCGCGGAGCTGCAGTCCGAGTTCGGCAAGGAGCACGTCGCGCTCATCGTCGGCTGCAACCAGTTCGTGCGCCTCTTCCGCGGCGGCGACGCCCCCGGCGCGGTGGAGGTCCTGCTCGACGCGCCGCAGAAGGCCGACCTCGCCAGCGCCGGCTTCACGTTGGGCGAGCCCGAAGGCGCCGTGTTCAAGCTCTTCGGCTGGGTGCGCGTCCAGCCCACGCAAGGACCCGAGCCCGCGCTCCAACAGGCCGTGCGTGCCGCGTTTGCGAAGGCCCAGGCCAAGAAGAAGTGACGTTCGGCACCGGCCAAACCGCGGATGACGCGGATTTCGCGGAGCCCACTTCCATCCGCGTCATCCGTGGAATCCGCGGTTAGGCTGTCAGCCGAACAGCAGGTAGAGCGCCAGCGCGGCCATCCCGAAGTCCTCGACCAGGGTGACCTTGGTGAGCGGCACCTTGAGGAACGTGCCGAGGCAGGAGCACTGGAACTTCTCGCCCTTCGCGAGCTTGATGGCCACGCCGAGGCCGCTGAACGCCATGACGACGACCTCGGTCCACAGCAGCCAAGGCTTGTCGAGGCCGCCGAGCATCGCGAGGCCGAAGCCCAACTCAAGGAACGGATAGACGAAGCCGTAGCCCTCCCAGCGCCGCGCCAGCAGGTCGTAGGTCGCGTAGCCGCCCGCGAAGCCGCGCAGGTCCACCAGCTTGAAGCCCGCGAAGGCCAGGAAGAACCCGGCCATGAAGTAGGACACCGTCGCCTTGGGCGAGAAGTGGCCGTCGCGGGCGTCGCGCCACGCCGCCACCGCCGTCGCGGCCGCGAGGAGCAGCACGACGACGAGCAAGGGGACGTAGCTGCGCCAGGTCGTCGGCTCCTTATGCTGCATCGCATGGCTCCCGCCGCCCGCGCCTTCCTCCTCCAGCCGCATCCCGCAGTGGGGGCAGCGGCCGGGGCCGTCCTGCACGACCTCGGGGTGCATCGGGCAGGCGTAGGTCATTTCCTCGCCTCCATCCGCTCCAGCCGCCTGGCCTCCTTCGTGCGGCCGTCCGCCTTCAGCCACTCGATGAGCTCGCGCACGTGGCCCTCGCCGACGATGTAGCCGCGGCACTTGCGGGAGCCGCACTTGCACACCGGCGGCGGGTCCACGAAGCTGAAGTTGTAGTCGTAGCTGATTTCCTCGCCCTTGCGGATGTCGCGCAGGGCGACAATCCAGACCTTGCGGCCGCGCTCGTTCTGCGACTCGCAGTTGGGGTCGCAGCTGAAGTTCGCCAGCCGCGCGACGTTCCACTTGACCGAGCCGTCGATGTCGAAGCGCCGGCTCAGCTCGAAGGTGTAGACGCGCCCGGTCTCCCACTGCGCGTCGGTGCGGCGGGTGCCTTCCTTCTTCGGCACCTTCTCGCCGCGGTACTCCATGACGTAGGTGCCCTTCGGGAGGGCGCGGGCGGCGAACAGGCCGCGGCCGTGCACGCCGCTGCGGCGCACCTCGACGTACTCCCAGTCCTCGGGCGGCGGCAGCGGGGCGCGGGCCAACGCGGCGGCGACCCGGAAGCGGTGCAAAGGTGTTGGGGTCCTGCGGCCCCACGTGGCCGCTCCTTGGGGGCCGGCGGGAGCACCTTGAAGCGCGGGAGCGGCATGGAGGCACAGTGCGGATCTGGGCCGTCGCCGCCACCCTCCTGCTGCTGGCCCCCGCCCTCGCTGCGGCCTACCCCGACCCCGGCAAGGCGCCGCGCTACTTCGACTCCCCCTGCTTCGCGCAGAACAACAGGCGCTTCGTGCACGACTTCATTGGCCTGATGGACGCGCAGGAGGCGGCCCTGGTCGAGGAGCGGGCGTGCAGCCTCTTCCAGCAGACCACGGCGCACGTCGTCCTCGCCGTGGTGGCCACGACCGAGGGGGAGGCCATCGACGCCTACGCGAGGCACCTGTTCGAGCGCTGGGGCATCGGCCAGGCCGACAGCGACGACGGCCTGCTGGTGCTCTACGCCGCCGACGACGGGAGCGGCTCGGGCGCGGTGCGGGTCGAGGTCGGCTACGGCCTGGAGGGCACCGTCAACTCGCTCGTCGCGCGGCAGGCGGTCGAGGCGATGGGCCAGGCCAAGCAGCGCGCGCTCCAGAACGGCTCCACGGAGCAGGCGGCCACCTCGCGCGCCCTCGCCGCCGGGACGCTCGGCCTGGTGGAGTTCCTGCGCGCCAACTACCGGGACGGCCAGTTCGCGACTGCGCAGGCCACGGACTCCGGCATCCCGTGGTCCAACATCCTGCTGGTGGCGGCGGTGGTCGGCATCGCCGTCTTCAGCCTCGCCCGGGGCGGCATGGGCGGCGGCGGGTTCGGCGGCGGAGGCCTTGGCGGCTGGCGCGGCGGCCGGGGCGGAGGCCGCTTCGGGGGCGGGGGCGGCGGGTTCGGGCGCGGAGGAGGAGGCTTCGGCGGCGGGCGCTCCGGCGGGGGCGGCTGGGGCGGCAAGCTCTAGAGCCCGGCGCCCCCATTGCGCGGCGTGGCCGTCCGCAAGCTCTGGATTGTCCTCGGCGCCGTCGCCGCCGTCCTGCTCATCACGGGCGTCGCCGTGGCCTCGACCTACAACTCCCTGGTGCAGGAGCGCCAGGACGTCGAGACGCAGGCCAAGCAGGTGGACGTGCAGTACCAGCGCGCCTTCACCCTCCTGCCGCAGATCACGCAGCTGGCGAAGCAGTATCTCCAGAACGAGAGCGCCGTGCAGACCAAGGTCGCGGCCGTGCGCAGCGGCGCCTGCGCGGCCCCCGCCACCATCAACGAGAAGGACCAGTGCAGCTCGCAGGTGACGGAGACCGGGAACCTCATCATCAAGGTGGTCAACGAGAACTACCCGAACCTCCAATCGGTCACGCTCTACAAGGACGTCCAGACCGAGACCATCAACACGGCCAACAAGGTCGCGACGGAGAAGGGGCGCTACAACGAGAAGGCCGGCGCCTACAACGCCCACCTGCGCAAGTGCTGCCTGCCCCTCCTGGCGGCCGGCCTCTTCGGCTTCAGGCCCGCGGAGCTCATCGGCTTCAGCGACCGCCCCAACCAGTCCGCCTTCCCGAGCGGGCAGCCCCTCTAGCGAGTCGCCACGGTTATCCCGCCCCTGTGGGTGCGGCCACCCGTGAAGCTGGCGACGGTGCCGGACGGGAGCCGCGACGGCGCCCTCGTCGTCGTGCTCCAGGACAAGGGCCTGGTCGCCCGGGTCCCCGCCCGCATCGTCCCCAACCTTCGCACCGCACTGGAGAGCTGGGCCGCCGTGGAGCCCGAGTTGCGCCGCATCGAGCGCCAGGCCCGCGAAGGCCGCTGGCCGGAGACGCTGCCCCTCGCTCAGGTGACGTTCCTGGCGCCGCTGCCGCGCACCACGAGTTGGCTCGACGGCTCCGCGTTCATCCAGCACATCCTCCTGGTGCGCAAGGCCCGCAACGCCGAGCCGCCCGCCGACCTGCGCACGGTGCCGCTGATGTACCAGGGCGTCGGCGACCCGCTGCTGCCCCCCACCGCGCCCATCGAGGCGGCGACGGAGGAGTGGGGCATCGACCTGGAGGCCGAGGTCGCGGTCGTGCTCGACGACGTTCCGGTGGGAACGAAGGCCGCCGACGCCGCGCGCCACATTAAGCTCCTGGTCCTGATGAACGACACTAGCCTGCGCGGCCTGATTCCGCGCGAACTGGCGGCGGGCTTCGGGTTCTTCCACGGCAAGCCGCCCAGCAGCCTCGGCCCCTACGCGGTGACGCCCGACGAGATGGGCGCGGCGTGGCGCGACGGCCGCCTTCACCTGCCGATGCGGGTCGAGGTCAACGGCCAGCGCATCGGCGAGCCCGACTGCGGCGAGATGTTCTTCTCCTTCCTCCAACTCATCGAGCACGCCGCCAGGACGCGGCCGCTGCCGGCGGGCACAATCCTGGGCTCCGGCACCGTCAGCAACGCCGACGAATCGCGCGGCTGCGGCTGCCTGGCCGAGGTGCGCACCCTGGAGCACATCAAGACCGGCGCGCCCGTGACGCCCTTCCTGCGCTTCGGGGACCGGGTGCGCCTCGAAATCGTGAAGGACGGCCAGAGCGTCTTCGGCGCCATTGAACAACTCGTGAGGCAGACCCCATGAACGGACTCGACACGCTGACCACGGGACTCTTCGACTACGCGGGCCTGTTCCCGCCCGCCTCGCTCAGCCTGCAGGACGCCCTGCGCCAGGCGGCCCGCGCGCCCAAGCTGCGCCGCCCCCGCATCGTCGGCGCCGACATGGTCGTGCCCCTCGACCAGCTGGAGGCCATCGGCCGCCACGAGCTCTACTTCAACGGCTTCGGCGACACCGCCTGCACCATCGCGGTCGTCGGCGTCGAGCGCAAGCAGATGGCCGAGGCCGTCCGCGCGGTGCGCGCCTACAACCGCAAGAGCGCGCCGTGGGCCCGCGTCGTCGCGCTGGAGGTCCACGCCGACAACTTCCCGCCCGCCGCCGCCAACGCCCTGCGCGCCGCCAAGCGCGGCCTCGGCGACATCCGCCTCTACCTGGAGCCGAAGTGGAGCGGCGCCAAGTGGAAGACGGGGCAGGCCCAGATGCTCGCGCTGCTGGAGAAACTCAAGGGCGGCGCGCACCCGGTCGGCCTCAAGGTCCGCTGCGCCGGCCCGACCGCGCTGTCGAAGGCCACGCTGGAGAAGCTGCTGCCCGCCGCCATCGCCGCCCGCATCCCGCTCAAGGCGACGCAGGGCCTGCACCACGCGCTGCCCGACGGCAAGGAGTTGGGTTTCCTCAACCTCACGATGGCGGTGCGCCTGCTCCAGGTCCACGGCGCCGAGTTCACGGCAAAGGACCTCGCGGCCCTCCTGCGCGAGGCCGACGCGGGCCAATTCGCCTTCGGGGAGGGCGTCGAGTGGGGCGAGTACGGCATCCACGAGGACACCCTCAAGGACGCGATGGCGGAGCTGCCGTTCACCATCGGCTCGTGCAGCCTTGAGGAGCCGGACGAGGAACTGGCGCGGCTGTTCCCGGCCTAACCTGGATTCCACGAAGCGCGGGCGCCCTGGGAAGCCGGGTTGGGGCGCCCCTGCTGAACGCAGGTTTCGCAGAGTGAATGGGCAGCAGCCAACGAATCTGCGCAATGGCGAACCGGCCAGCGGGCCATGAGGCAGATTGAGCTTCCCTTGCCCATCGGCTCCGCGAAATCTGTGTCCGCCCACACTTGGCAAAGTGAACCAACGATTTACGAGGCCGTGTTCCCCGTGCCTCGTTCGCGCGACGCGACCCACTCCACCAAGCCTATGCGCCCGGCGCGGCACTCGGGGCCATGGACCGAACGCTCCAGCGCATCGCCACCGCGAAGAAGACACCCGAGGGGGACGGGATGGTTGTCCACCGCGCCTTCCCCGGCCAGGAGGTCGGCCGCATCGACCCCTTCCTCATGCTTGACGAGATGGGCCCCATCGACTTCGAGCCGGGGGCGCGCGCAGGGTTCCCGGACCACCCGCACCGCGGCTTCGAGACGGTGACGTACATGCTTGAGGGCGCGTTCCAGCACAAGGACTCGCACGGCCACGCCGGCAAGCTCGGCCCCGGCGACGTGCAGTGGATGACGGCGGGCGCCGGCATCGTGCACAGCGAGATGCCGCACCCCGACCTGCGCCGCACCGGCGGCCGCCTGCACGGGCTGCAGCTCTGGGTCAACCTGCCCAAGGCGGACAAGATGATGCGGCCGCGCTACCAGGAGATTCCGGGCGCGAGGATTCCGGAGGCCACCTTCGGCGGCGGCTCCGTCAAGGTCCTCGCGGGCGAGTTCGGCGGCCACGCGGCCGTCATCGACACCCGCACCGCCATCCAGTTCCTGCACGTCCGGCTCCAGCCGGGCGGCAAGGTCCGCCTGCCGGTGCCGCAGGGCCACGAGGGGTTCCTCTACTGCCTGGAGGGCTCGGCGCAGGCAGGCGGCAAGGCGCTCGCCATCCACCAGCTCGGCGTCCTGGGCGGCACCGGCGACGGCCTGGAGGCCGTGGCGGGCCTCGGCGGTTTCGAGGGTGTCTTCGTGACGGGCGTGCGGCTCAACGAGCCGGTGTTCCAGTACGGGCCGTTCGTGATGACGACGCGGCAGGAGATTGTGCAGGCGGTCGAGGACTTCCAGACCGGCAAGTTCGGCACGATTCCGGCGACTTAGCAAGCATTATTCCGTGCCAAAATCAATCCGGGGAACATGGCTGAAGGAACGCAGGTCCAAGTCGGAGCAAAATCGAACACAAAAATCAAGGGGGACCGAGGCGAGGCTCTAGTCCGATTGATGTTCGAATGGCACGGATGCCGAGTAGTCGAATTTGGCGTCGAGAACCATCTCCCCGAAGTTCAGCATGGCACTCTGTCAAACAAGGCGAAGGCGACCAGTATGCTGCGGTGCCTACCTGACTTCGTGGTTGTGCGCGAAACGGATAGTGATTTGCACCCTACCCTTGTCGAAGTCAAGGCCTCACGCCAGGCACCCACTTTGGAGCAAGTGGAAAAATACACTGCCTACGGAATGGTCGTCATTGTGTGGGTAGGTCCTACAGGACTCAAGTATTCCTGGGTAGGCGGCGAAAAAGAGTTTGGCTTCGAACCGATTGAAAAGCTTACCACTCTTCGCGCTGATCCTGTGATGATGACCCATTTCCACAGTTTGGCCAGTGCGCTGCATCGCGACTTAGATGGAAAGTAGTCCTTGACTTCGCGGCGAGTTGGCATAGCCGTGTGCAAATGGGTTGGACTTACTTCCGGCCCAGCAGCTTCAGGCCCCAGCCCCAGTCGTTGCTCTTGGCGCCGTAGTTGATGACGGCCAAGCCCATGGCCTCCACGTAGGGCGCAACGCTCGCGTCGCCGACGTCCACGGTGTTCCAGCCGAACGCCTTCAGGATGGCCGCCGCGTCCGCCTTCGCCTTCGCGTCGTCGCCGCAGGTGAAGATGTCGCCCGGGCCGCCGGGCAGCTTGGGGTCCACCATGACGCCGCCGGGGACCTGGTTCCACGCCTTGACGAACTTGGCCTTGGGCGCCGCACGCTGGCCCATCTGGAGGCAGGAGTCGGGGATGCTGGCGGGCTTGTGCACGCCGTTGGGGCCGAACTCCAGGGGGTTGCTGGTGTCCAGGACGAGCTTGCCGGCGAGGTTGGCGGGGCCGGCCGCCTTGACCGCGGACTCCATCGCGGTGCCGTGCACGGCCATCACGAGCACCTCGCCGTGCTTGGCCGCCTCCGCCATCGTGGCCACCTTCACCTTGGGGTTCGCCTTCGCCCACGCCGAGAGCGGCTGCTGCCCCATCGGCCCGGCCTTGGTGTTGGCGAGCGCGGCCTTGGGGTCGCGGGTTCCCAGGACCACGTCGTGGCCCTTCTTGCTGAAGCCCGCGGCCAGGGTCTGGCCGACCTGCCCACTGCCGATGATGCCGACGCGCATGGCCGGCCATCCGGGTCCTTCGTATTACCGTTGCCGCCGCTAAGGTTCATCTGCCCGCAATGCTCGCGGCACCCATGCGCACAATGCTCGTCCTGGGCGTCCTGGCCCTGCTCCTGCTTGCCGGCTGCGCCAGCAAGCCCGCCGCCACCGCGGCCCCGACCGCCGCCGCGACGTCGGCCACCGCGTCCGCCACGCACGCCTCCGTCCCCCGCCAGCCGGTGACGAAAATCCTCTCCCTCAGCACGGACGGCAACCTCGCCACCGTGGCGGGCGGCTGCGTCTTCCCGGCCGGCGTCTGCCAGTTCCACTCCACGGGGGACGACAATGCGAGCTTCGCCATGAACGGCACCGGCAACCTGACCGCCGTCAGCGTCACCGTGACCTGGCAGGCCCCGACTCCCGCGACCGCCACCCTGGCCCTGGCGGCCTCGCTCATGCCGTGCGCGTCGTGCGGCGGCGGCAACTCCACGTTCCTCGGGGGCGCCGAGGGCTCCTCGCCGCTCACGCTGACCCTGGCGCCGAAGGAGGGCCGGCTGGACGCCACCACGGTCCTGCACTTCTTCGTGTACAACTCGCGGGGGACCATCTACAACGACCAGGTGCCGGCGTACGGCTACGCGACGGTGGACCAGGCGTTCCACTTCGAGGCGCAGGCGACGGTCGTCGCGTAGCTCCCCGCTCCCGTAGCAACTCCAATGCTACGGACTGGGGACTCTAAGACTCCCATAGTCGTAGTCAAGGCATGGCCTCCGCCACGACCCGCCCCCGCATCCTGCTGGGGCTCGCCATCGTCCTCGCCCTGCTGTTCCTGATGAGCGGCGGCAGCAAGCTCGCCAACGCCAAGGCCGCCGGCGGCCTCGCCTACGACCAGCAGTTCGTCGCCTGGGGCTACCCCGGCTGGGCCCGCCTCGTCGTCGGCGCCGCCGAGGTCGCGGGCGCCCTCGCCCTGCTGCTGCCCCGCACGCGTTTCCACGCCGCCGCCGGCCTCACCGCGCTCATGCTCGGCGCCATCGCCACGCACCTCCGCATCGGCGAGGTGGGCTACGCGGCGTTCCCGCTCGTCCTGGGCCTGCTCACCGCCACCGCCGCTTGGCTGGCCCGCCCGGCGAGCCTGCCCTTCGGCCGGCGCGGGACGCCCGCGTAACGGCCACGGTTCGCGGACGCGACCGGAATCGTCAAGGCCCCGCGGGCGGAAGTGCGGACATGCGCGCGGCCGCCCCGCTCCTTGCAATCCTCCTGCTGCTGGCCGGCTGCGCCTCGCCGCCTGCGGCCCCCACCACCGCGCCGCTGACCGCCACAGGAACGGGAACAAGCGCAAACCCCAGCGTGTGCGCAAACTGCACGCGGACGCCGGTCGCGGCCACCCTGGCAATCGACTGGTCCGGCAAGCTCGGCGAGCAGGCCATCGCGTGCGCGCCCCAGCCCCTCGGATGCCACACCTTCAGCCAGGACGCCGCCAGCAGCCACACCGACAGCCTCGCCGCCGGCAACCTCACCGCCGTGCGCCTTGAGATGGCCTGGACTGCCACGACCCCGGCGACGCAGACGCTCACGCTCGGCGTCATGGTCATGGGCTGCCCCACCTGCCCCGCGCCCTTCGCCAACGAAGTCTCCGGCGCCTCCCCCATCGTGGTCGACCTGAAGGACCTCCACGTCGCCCTCAACGGCACCCAGGTGCTGCACCTCTACGTCTACAACCCCGCCGGCAACGTCGAGCAGGATCCTGGCTACGCCTACGCCACCGGCGACCAGGCGTTCACCGTCAAGGGCGGCGCCACGCTCCTGCAGGACCGGGGAAGGCACTAGCGCGGCCCCGCAGCCTTCATGGCGGACGCCGGCCTGGG
Organism: Thermoplasmata archaeon; assembly: GCA_034667745.1. Taxonomy (GTDB): domain Archaea; phylum Thermoplasmatota; class E2; order JACPAO01; family JAHFTW01; genus JAHFTW01. The sequence goes on along the minus strand of JAXDQP010000018.1, from coordinate 783 downwards.
GCCCCGCGTGCACATCAAGAAGGCCCTCCCGCGCGACCCGGCCGTGGACGACTACCTCGCCTCCAAGCGCGGCGTCCCCGGCGACACGGTGCGCTGGCTGGCCGACATCTGCCGCGCCACGATTCCCGGCTGCACGGAGGCCATCTGGCATGGCAGCCCCAAGTTCTGCCTCGCCGACGGCACCGTCGTCGCCTACGTCGCGGCCTACACGGGGCACGCCAACCTCGGCCTCATCCCGGGCGCGCACCTGGAGGACCCGGACGGCCTGATGGAGGGCATCGGCAAGGGCCTGCGCCACGTGAAGGTCGCCGCCCCCGGCGCGGTGCCGAAGGCGAAGCTGGCAAGGCTGCTCAAGGCCGCCGCGCGCCACGCGGGCCAGGGCTAGCGGCGCAACTGCTCGCGGATGCGCTGCTCCTCGCGCGCCTGCATCGTCTGCCCCGGCCCGATGGCCATGAAGCCGTGGATGGCCAGCCCGAGGCCCCAGCCCAGGTGCGTCCAGATGGGCCAATAGTAGCCGTTGCCAGCGTCGTCGAACGTGGGCCGGCTGCCGCCCGAGGCGACGAACCAGACGCCCGCGAGGAAGACGTTCACCAGGACGTACACCATCGCGTGGACCTTGAAGCCCACCCGCTGCTTGGCCAGCTTGGCAATCTCGTCGTCGGAGAGCGTCATGCCCCCGGCAGCGCGATGATGGTTGATGAGGCTGGGGGAGAAACTCGCGCGAACTCCACTGGAAGCGTTTTATCACCACAATACCAGTTGAATATCTCCATGCGAAACGAA
>JAXDQP010000017.1:0-14179 GCA_034667745.1 Thermoplasmata archaeon | reverse complement strand
CGCGTGGCGCCGCCGGTAGGGCGGGATTCAAGACCCCTCCCCCTGTCCCACCGGGCATGCCCCACCTGAGCGCCTCCTACAGCATCACGGCCCGGCTCCAGATCGACAACCAGCCGGGCATGCTGGGCAGGATTGCGACGCGCATCGGCGAGCTGGGCGGCTCCATCGGCGCCATCGACATGGTGCGCACCGAGAAGGGGGGCGCCATCCTGGTGCGCGACATCAGCATCGACTGCTCCTCCGACGAGCACGTGGAGAAGGTGCGCGCGGGGCTGCAGGACATGGACGGCGTCAACGTGGTGGCCGTCTCCGACCGCGTCTTCCTGGCCCACCTGGGCGGGAAAATCATGGTCAACAGCAAGATTCCGCTCAAGACCCGCGACGACCTGAGCATCGCTTACACGCCGGGCGTGGCGCGCGTCTGCTGGGCCATCGCGAAGGACAAGCTGGCCAGCCACAACCTCACCATCCGCAAGAACACGGTCGCGGTCGTCTCCGACGGCAGCGCCATCCTGGGCATCGGCAACCTCGGCCCCGAGGCCGCGATGCCGGTCATGGAGGGCAAGGCGCAGCTCTTCAAGGAGTTCGCCGGCGTCGATGCCTTCCCGCTCTGCATCGACGTCCACGACGTCGAGGGCATCGTGGCGTTCGTCAAGGCGGTCGCACCCACCTTTGGCGGCATCAACCTGGAGGACATCGCGGCCCCCAAGTGCTTCGAGATCGAGCGCCGCCTCAAGGCCGAGCTGGACATCCCGGTCTTCCATGACGACCAGCACGGCACCGCCATCGTCATGCTCGCGGCGCTCACCAACGCGGCCAAGCTCGTCCACAAGGACCTCAAGGCGCTCAAGGTCGTCGTGTCCGGCGTCGGCGCCTCCGGCACCGCCTGCACGAAAATCATGCTCGCGGCCGGCGTCAAGGACATCATCGGCGTGGACTCCAAGGCCATCGTGAGCCGGGGCCGCACCGACCTCAACCCCGAGAAGCAGGAGTACGCCAAGCTCACCAACCCGCGCAACGTCACCGGCGACCTGCGCACCGCGCTGAAGGGCGCCGACGTCTTCGTCGGCCTGAGCGCCAAGGGCCTGCTCAAGCGCGCGGACATCCTGACGATGGCCAAGTCGCCCATCGTCTTCGCCATGGCCAACCCCGACCCCGAAATCACGCCCGAGGAGGCCGGCGACGCCGTGGCCGTCATGGCGACCGGGCGCAGCGACTACCCCAACCAAATCAACAACGTGTTGGCGTTCCCCGGCGTCTTCCGCGGCGCGCTCGACGCGGGCGCCACCGACATCAACGAGGAGATGAAGGTCGCCGCCGCCAAGGCCATCGCCAGCCTGGTCAAGCCCGAGGAGCTGTCGCCCGACTACATCATCCCCAGCACGTTCAACCCGCTCGTCGGGAAGACCGTCGCCGCCGCCGTCAAGGAGGCCGCCATCAAGACCGGCATCTGCCGCAAGGCCTCCACGGTGGGCGCCGCCGTCGCGCAGGACCACGTCCAGGCCGTGCCGCAGTAGCCGCGCCCCGCCCTACGGGGCGACCAGGACGAAGCCGTTCATGTTGGGGTGCAGCGTGCAGTGGTAGGGCACCAGGAACGCCGCGCCGCCCGCCGAGACCGCGTTCAGGCAGGTCGCCGTCGTGGAGCCGACCGTCGCCGTGACCGCGCTGCCCACGATGTCGAAGCGCACCGGCGCCGAGTTGGCGCTGACGCTGGAGGCCACCGAGAAGCAGGCGTCCGGGGAGCCGACGGGGGTCGAGGTCTCGCGCTGGTTGTGGCCGCCGTCGGTGGAGTGCCACGCCACGGAGTTGCCGTCCGCGACGGAGACCAGGGGCGGGTTGTAGGCCAGGAACGACGCGTCCACCATGCAGGTGCCCGTGCAGGCGCCGGGCAGGGGAGCGAGGTCGGCGGCGGCAACGCCCAGGTGGTGGGCGTGGGCGACCGGGGCGGAGGCCAGGGGCGCGGCGGAGCCGGTGCCGAGGGCGAGCAGCGCAACGGCGACGAGGTAGGGGGCGGGTCGGGTCATCATGGGGGTCACTTCAGGGGATTGGGGAAAGAGGTCAGAGGTCCGCGCCGAACAGCCACTGGCTGTTGTTCGCGCCCAGCGTCGCCGGGACGTAGGTGTCGGTGTCGCTGCCGGCATCGAGGAACGTGCCGGCGAGGTTGTGGCCGGTGTCGAGGACGCCGCGGCCGTGGATCTCGGCGGTGTGGCCGGGGCCGGCGGAGGCGGTGCCCTTGTGCAGGTCCACGCCGTCGAGGTCCGCGAAGAGGCCATAGCCGGGGATGGGCTCGCCGTCGCCCTCCATCATCGTCTCGGCGCCCTTGTCGCTGAAGGTCTCGACGAGGTAGCTGTCGTCGCCCCCGCCGTCCACCATCACGCCGACGCCCCCGAGGGAGCCGGTGCCGTAGGCGCAGTTCAGGGTCGGGTCGATCCAGCTCGCGGTCGCCGTCTGCGAGGCGACGTAGCGGTCGTTGCCGCCGTCCTCGAACAGGACGCCCAGGCCGCCGAAGGCGCCGAAGCCCTGCGCGTAGTAGTCCGTCGTCGTCGCGGTGTTGTAGTTGAGGTACACGTCGCTGCCGGCGCCGGTGTCGGTCATGATGCCGACGCCCGCGTAGAAGCCGACGCCCTGCGGGTAGAGGCCCTGGAACGCGTCGCCGCCCGCGCCGCCCCAGCAGCCGTTGCCGCCGGTGATGCCGGTGCCGCTGGAGAGCCACGCGTCGTTGCCCCACAGGTCGCTGGAGACGCCGAGGCCGCCCAGGCCGCCGAAGCCCTGCGCGAGGCCCCAGATGCAGCGGCCGTTGGCGGACGCGATGCGCAGGTCGTAGGTGTCGTCGCCCCAGCCGTCGAGCAGGACGCCGACGCCCGCGTAGCCGGTGCCCTGCGCGCCGCCGTCGAGGTAGCCGAGGCCGACGCCGGCCACCAGGGGCGGCCCGACGGTGGTGCGGGTGAAGCTCGCGAGGTAGCTGTCGTCGCCCTGCGCGTCCACCAGCAGGCCGAGGCCGCCGACGGAGCCGCTGCCCTGCGCCACGGTGGGCTGGCCGACGGAGCTGTAGTGGTCGTTGCCCGCGACGTCCGCCACGACGGAGAGCGCGAGGCCGTTGCCGGGCACGAGCAGGCCCGCCGGGTTGGCGCCGCCCGCCGAGCCGGTGTAGGTGTCGTCACCGCCGGGCTCCGCGATGAGGACCGGGTCGGGGAAGGGGCCGGGGTTGGACGCGTAGGTGTCGGCGCCGTCGCTGCCCAGGTAGGCGAGGCAGCCGAGCGTCGTCGGCACCGGCACGAGGCAGGTCGGGCCGGGGATGGCGAGCGCCAGCGGGGCAAGCGCGTCGAGGCGGGCGTGGAAGAGGTTGATGGCGGCCACGATGCGGGCGGCGCGGGCCTCCATGGCGTCGCGCTCGGCCGGGTGCAGGAGGTTGCCGTCGGGGCGGGCCTCGGCGGGGAAGCGCAGGGCGACCTCGCGGGCGACCGGCGCCTGCTCGGCGTAGGCCTGCGCGACCGTGCCCAGCAGGTCGGCGACCGCGCCTTGGACCGGCAGCGGGATGCGCGAGGCGGCCGCGTGGACGGCGGTGAGGTCCGGCTGGACCCCGACGGCGGCGTAGAGCTGGAGGGCGGCCGCGTCAAGCTGCGCCGTCGCGGGCACGCTGGCCGCAGGTTCCTTCACCGTGAACTCGGTGTGCACGGCATCGAGCCACTGCTGCGGCGTGCGGCCCTGCACGGCCTTCCGTTCAGGAGGTAGTCCATGCGCTGCTGCGCGCTGAGGCCGGCCGGAATGGGGTCTGCGGGGAAGGCGGATGCGTATTGCTCTGCCATGGCACGCAATGGGCTCTGGCGCGTCGAGGTCGCGGCGGATGCGTCGGGGGCCGCGTGCTGGGCGTGCTGCAACGGGGCCAGGCTGAGGCCTAACAAGGGGAGGACGGCGAGGCCGGCGAACAGGAGACTGTGGAGCCGCATTGGAACCGCCGCGCAACCCTTGCGCGCCGATTTGAACGTTCGTCCGATTTCACGGACGTCGCGTATCCAATCTGCCGGCTACCCGGAATCGGCCGGCTCTGGCTCGTCCAGCGACGACAAATCGATGTAGTTGGCCTGCGCCGCAACGACCTCGGCGGAGGTCTCGCACTTGGCGTAGTCCTCCAGCGGCAGCCGGTTCAGCTCGAGGAACTGCGCGCCGAACGGCACCGCCGACAGCAGGTCGCGCGCCCGGCGGGCCTCGCCCACGATGTGCAGCGCCGCGCCGAGCGCCTCCGCCGTCGACAGCACGAACGGCTTGCCGTAGTTGATGGGGTTGGCGGCGACGAGGAACGGCAGCGCCCGGCTGCGCGTCTGCCCGAGCAGGACTGGGAACGCCGCCTCCGCCTGCTTCCACGAGCAGTCGAGCGCCAGCAGGCCGTGCTTGCGCATGTCCTCCAGGTCCTCGCGGCTGATGGCCTTCTTGGCAAACGGGTTCAGGAGGACGGAGTGGCGCGGCGCCTGTTCCACCTTGTCCACGAGGCGCGCCTTCCCCATCTTCTCCAGCCGCAGCGCCGTGTTCTTGCGGGGGTCGTCCTGGCTCGTGTGGTAGACGACGACGTCGATGGCGCCCGCGATGCGGCGGCCGCGACTCTCCCTCATGCGCTCCTCCTCTGAACCACGGATTGCACGAGGTTCACGACTGTGGCCTTCGTACAGTTCGTGGTTCGGCCAACGGTCATGGCGAATCTCCCGGCCGCAGGAGGATGCGCAAGAAGAACGGAGCAAGGCGCGGCTCGGCCCACAGCAGCGGCACGACGAGGCGGCTGGGGTAGTCGATGTCGCCCACCCGCTCGATGACGGCGCGCGGGCGCGGCTTCGACAGCAGGCGCGCGAGGCGGTCGAAGTCGGCGTCGCGGAAGCGCTTGTACATGGAGCGCAGCGCGTTGCCCTTGCGCAGCTCGCGGCCCAGCACGCGCTTGACCCGCCTCTCGTAGGGCAGCAGGTCGCCCCGGCTCAGGCGGTCGGTCCGGAGGCCGTTGTCCGCGACGGGCGCCAGGAACTCGGAGGCCATGAGGCCGTAGTAGATGCCGCCGCCGGAGGTCGGCTTGGCCATCCCCGCCGCGTCGCCGACGAGCATCACGCGGTCCTGCACGAGCTCGCTGCGGAGGCCAAGCGGGATGCCGCCGATGATGAGGTAGGTGGGCTTGGCGCCGGCGAGGTAGGGCGCGGAGAGCGGGTCGGTGAACATGCGCTCGTAGTAGGCCTTCGCCGACTGCTCGTTCATGCCCGGCGCCACCGCCAGCCCCGCGCGGGCGCGGTCGCCGCCGACGGGGATGATCCAGGAGAAGAAGCCCGGTGCCTGCGCGTGGCCGGCGAACATGGGGATGATGCCGGGCTTGTCCGCCGGGATGCGGCAGCCTGCAAGCTCCGCCTCGTAGCAGGAGACGATTTCCTGCACGGGCGGGAAGTCGAACCAGCGCGCCACGCTGCCCCGGATTCCGTCGGCGCCGACCAGGAGGCGGCAGCGCACCGCGCGGCGGCCTTCCGGGGACTGGAACGTCACGGTCACGCCGAGCGGGTCGCGCCGGGCCTCGACGGCCTTGGTCGCGGTGCGCAAATCGACGCCCGCCCCGACTGCGTGCTCGGCCATGCGCTGGTCGAAGCGGGCGCGGTCCATCGCCTGCGCGTGCACCGCCTTGCCGTCGAACTCCACGGCCGTCCCGTCGGGCGAGTGGACGATGCCGCCCGTCAGGTCGTTCTGGCGCAGGTCGCCGATGGGGAACGGCGTGTGCTCGAAGGTGCGCGGTGTCACCAGCCCGGCGCACTGCACGGGGAGGCCGACCTGCGGGTGCTCCTCCACGAGCAGGACGGACCAGCCGCGCTCCGCGAGCAGGCGGGCGGCGCTGGAGCCGGTCGGCCCGGCGCCCACGACGACGGCATCGTACGCCTCCTGCACACCCGGCCCAGACGCGGGCGCCTTTTCAAGATGAGCGGACGGGGGCGGTGTCTACGGTTCTCCAGGACTCGCGGCAGCGGTTGCGCAGCGTCACCATGCGGTTGTGCTGGAACAGCGCCGGGCCATGGAAATGGGCGCTTTAAAGTGGGGCCCGGGGATGGCCCGCCGTGGCCCTCTCGCAGGTGGAGCTCTACAGCATCCTTGGCGTCCTGGCCGTGCTGCTCGGCGTCATCGCGTACAACAACGTCGCCGCCGCCCGCGCCAGCCGCGCCGCCGGTGGCCCCCGCGCGCAGCCAGCCTGGCTCGGCAAGCATGTCCACTTCGAGGGCAACGTGCTTGGCGAGGTCGTGGCCGAGGACGGCGGCCTCCTCGTCGTGCGCAGGGCCGACGCGACCCTTGCCGTGCCGCGCTCTGCCGTCAAGGCGCACGGCCTCGACCTGAGCCTCACGGGCTTCGACCGTGACGCAGCGCTGGCAGCCGGGGCCGCGTGGCAGGCGAGGCAGGCGTGACGTACAAAATGGTCATCGTGGCCCGCAAGGACCTCGACCTCTCCAAGGGCAAGCTCGCGGCGCAGGTGGGCCACGCCGCCGTCGGCTGCACGCTCAAGGCGCAGCGCTACGCCCGCGACGCCCTGGAGTCCTGGCTGGAGCAGGGCCAGATGAAGGCGGTCCTCAAGGTCGCGAGCGAGAAGGAGTTCTACCCGCTCAAGCAGGCCGCCGAGCGCGCAGGCCTCTGCACCGAGCTCATCAAGGACGCCGGCCACACCGAGATTCCGGCGGGCACCGTCACGGTCTTGGGCATCGGGCCGGGCGAGGAGTCCGCCATCGACAAGGTGACGGGCCACCTGTCGCTGCTCTGAGCGCGGCTGCTCGCGCCGGTCGGCCGGAAGCTGGAGCCTAGGCGAGGCCGTGGACGCCCGTGGCGGGCGCGCCGCCGAAGCCGTCGCCCTGCTCGGGCGCCGCGTTCAGCAGCTCGATGAAGCCCTTCTCGCCGCAGTTCGGGCACGCCCGGAAGCGCACCAGGTGCAGCGGGGTCTCGCCGAAGGTGCCGACCGCCAGCGCCTCGTTGCAGTTGTTGCAGCGGTACTGCAGCTCGCGGAACGCGCCGCTCGGCCGCAGCGCCTTGACGGGCTCCGCGGTCGGGTCGGGCAGTTGGCTGTAGACGCCGCACACCGGGCAGCTGAACGCCGTCTTGCGGCGGTCGTGGAAGCGGATCTGCCCGTACTGGAAGACGTTCTGGCAGTCGGGGCATTGCAGCAGCGTCTTCGCGAGCGAGCGCAGCTCCTGCAGGTCCTCGAGCTGGCTGCGGCGCGAGAAGAGCAGCAGCACGGCGAGGACGAACAGCACCGCGTAGAGCGGGAACACCAGGACGAGCTTCAGCTTGTCCTCCAGCACGACGATGTCCACGATGCTCGTGGCGAAGACGCCGATGGCGAACAGGATGAACAGCGCGTAGCCGACGCGGCGGCGGCGCACGTTGGCGCGCAGGTGGCGGTACTTGGCGTACTTCTCCGCGTGGTCGAGGTCGCCGCTCAGGCGCCCCACCTCCCGAAGAGGCCGATGAGCGAGAGGAGCACGATGGCCCCCATCGCCGCGCCCGAGGCGACCGCGTAGCCGGCGTCCGCCTGGATCTTGTCAAGCGCCGACTGGCTCGTCGTGCCGGTGCTGGTGGCGGTTCCGCCACCCGTGGTCGTCGCGCCGGTGGTGGTGGTCGGCCGCTGGCTCGTCGTGGTGGGCGTCGGGTTGGCCGCGCCGGGGAAGCTGGTGGGGTCGAGGGGGTCGGTGCCGGCCTTGACCTCGTCGCCGTCGCTCACGCCGTCGCCGTCGGTGTCGCGCTTCATCGGGTCGGTGCCGTGCAGGTACTCGCAGCGGTTGCTGCAGCCGTCGCCGTCGGGGTCGCCGGTGCCGTTCTGCTGCGTGATGCCGCTGAAGTACTGCGTCTCCCAGTGGTCGGGCAGGCAGTCCGCGTCCTGGTCGGTGCGGTTGGCCTCGCCCGACTTGTAGGTGCAGCCGGGGGCGCCGCCGAGGTTGGGGTCGGTCGGGTTGGCCGTGCCGTTGCCGCTCGGGGCCAGGTTCGCGAGCGTGAAGTTGTAGCGCAGGCCGCCGCCGGCGTCGGGCGCGCGGTCCGTGAAGACGGCGCTGGTCCCGGCAGGGGCAAGCGGGGAGGGGGCCGGGTCGGGCGCGCCCGGGTTGGGGACCGCGCTGCCGACGACGCGGCTCGTGCCGACCACGAAGAGGCCCGTCATGTTGGTGGTGCCGACGGTGAAGTTGCCGAAGGCCGCCTTGGGGACGCTCAGGGAGGTGATGTGGCCGGTGGCGTTGTACGACATCGAGGTCGCGACGCCGCCGACGGAGGGGCCGTCGCCGGTGAAGTGGGCGATGGCGGAGCGCGCCTTGCCGTTGACGGTGAAGTTGGCCACCAGGCGGACCTCGGCGGCGGAGGGGCCGACAGGGTCGGCGTCGGCGAGGCCGGCCCTGGGGTCGCCGTGCGTCTCGATGTTGATGAGGAAGGCGGTGCCGTTCTCGTGGTCCACCCAGGCGTGCACGACGTCGCCGCCGAAGCCGGCCTCGGTCGTGGTCTGGTCAATCACGTCGCCCAGGCACGCCACGGGGGAGGGGCTCGGGATGGTGCAGCCGGGCAGGCAAACGACGGGGGCCGGGGCCGGGCTGGGATTCACGCAGTTGCCCGCCAGGAGCGCGATGTCGTGCTCGGGGTCCGTGACTTCCGGGGCCTGCTGGGTGCCGGCGCTGGCCGGCGCCACCGCCAAGACAGCCAGGAACAGGCTGCTCGCCAGCAGGAGGCTGATGAATCGACTCATATGACTCCATTGACCCTGAGGTCATAGTTAAGCGTTGAGGGTTGATTCGGCCGCATTATCAGAGGCGGACGGCAACGATTTTGGATGTGGGCATTCTCCACTGGAAAAAGAGGTCCGGTCGGGGCCTGCCGCCTGCCGCTCAGGCCGGAGCCTCGGCTTCGTCCCCGAACAGCCGGTTGACGAGCCACTCCGCGTCGAACGGCTTGAGGTCGGGGTAGTTCTGGCCGACGCCGACGAACAGCAGCGGCTTGTTGATGGTGTAGGCGACCGACAGCGCGGCGCCGCCCTTGGCGTCCACGTCCACCTTGGTCAGGATGACGCCGCCGACGTCCACGATCTCGTCGAACTTGCGCGCCTGCTCCACGGCGTCGTTGCCGGCGAGGGAGTCGCCGACGAAGATGCAGAGGTCGGGGTTGGCGACGCGGCGAATCTTGTCCATCTCGTCCATGAGGTTGGAGTTGTTCTGCATCCGGCCCGCGGTGTCGAGCAGCACGACCTCCTTCTGGCGCGCCTTGGCGTGCTCGATGGCGTCGTAGGCGACGGCGGCGGGGTCGGCGCCCGCCTTGTGCTTGATGACCGTGACGCCCAGCCGCTCGCCGTGCAGGGCCAGCTGCTCGATGGCGCCGGCGCGGAACGTGTCGCCTGCGGCCAGGACGACGCCGAGGCCCTGCTCCCTGAGGCGCCAGGCGAGGCGGCCGATGCTGGTGGTCTTGCCGGTGCCGTTGACGCCGACGAACATGACGACGACGGGGCGCTTCACCTTCAGCCTCTCGCGGATGAACTGGTCGAAGTCGAGCGGGTTGACCTGCAGCACGCGCTTGATGGCGGTGCGCAACACCTTCTCGATGATCTCCTCCGGCTTGCCGCCGACGGTGAGGGTGAGGATCTGCTCCTTGACGTTGGCCTTGATGGCCTCGATGACCGGCAGCGCGACGTCGGACTCCAGCAGGCCGACCTCCAGGTCCCACAGGATGTCCTCCAGCACCTGCTCGTTGATGGTGAAGCGCGCGGCGGGCGCCTCTTTCTGCACGACCTCCTCGACGGACTTCTGGACCGCGACGGCCTCCGACAGCTCGCGCTCGAGGCGCGCCGAAATCTCTTCCTCCGACAGCATCTTGCGGCCGGTGACACCGGGCTTGGGCGCGGTGCGCTCGGCGGGCTGCTGCTTCGGCTGCTGGGGCGCCTGCTGCGGCCTGGGCTGCGGCGCGGGACGTGGCGGCTCCAGGGCGGGGACGGCGACGGTTGGCGCGGAGGGAGGCGTCGGCGCGGGCGCCTTGGGCTCGGGTGCCGTCGGCGGCGGGACCGGGTGCGGCTCCACCATCGGCTCCGCGAAGTCGGGGGCGGGCGCGGGCTTTGCGGGCTCGACGGCCGGGGCGGGCGGCGGGCTGGGCGCCGGCTCGCGGGGAACGTGCGGCGGCTCGACCACCGGCTGCGGCTTGACGGGCATGGACAGCGGCGCGGCGGGGACGGCGGCCGGCGCGGCTGGCTCGGGCTGCGCCAGCGCGGCGGCAAGCTCCTTCTCCAGCTGGTCGCCGAGCTGCCTCTCGACCTCGTCCTCCAGCTTCTTGGAGACGCCCTTGAGGCGGTCGCGCAGCGCCTTGAACACGGCGGCGCGAGGAAAGGAACGCGTTAAAGGGATTGGGCGGGGGAGGCATGTTCGTCGGCAGCGCGCCGCTGCGCGCTGCCGTGCCCCCTACGGGCCGACGCGGCCCGTAGGGTCCGCTCGGCCCTGCGGGCCTCGCTGCATTGGAGCGCCTGCGGGCGCTCCAATGCGGCTGACGGGAATCGAACCCGTGCAAGCAGCTTGGGAAGCTGCTGTCATACCATTAGACCACAGCCGCTTAGGAAGGGAGTTGCTCGTTGAGGGCGGCGGCCGCGTTGGCCAACTCGTCAGCGCGCTGCGCGGCCTCCTCGTACGCCTTGCCGATGGAGGCGACGCGCTCCTCCAGCGCCTGCGCGACCTCGGCGGCCTTGCCCTGCGTCGAATAGCCGGCGCCAATGGGCATGAGGACGTCCTGACCGGCGTCCACGGTGGCGCGCACGTGCAGGCCGCCGCCGATGGGCAGCAGCACGTTTTGCAGCTCCTTCGACTCCGCGAGGTGGCGCACGGTGCCAAGCGCCTGCTGCGCCTCCACCATCGCCTGCTCCAGCGTCGCGAGGCGGCGCTCGGCGCGCTGGAGCTCGCGCTGCACGAGGTCAAGCTGCGCCATCACCTGGCGCGGGTCGGGACCTGCCTCGGCCATCCCGCTCACTTCTGGCCGCGCAGCTCGACGCGGGCGGCCGCGTCGGTGACCTGGTCGGCCGCCAGCGCCTTGGCGGAGGCGATGCTGACCTGGCGGCGGGTGACGCCGTGGCGGCTGCCGAGGGTGGCGTGCACGCGCTCCGCGGCGGCCTTCTCGCTCGCCGCGACGACCTGGAGCACGAAGTGCTGGCGCACGCGGCCCATCTGGAACTCGCCTTCGACTTGGTACGCTTTGTTCATGGTGTTCACCGTTGTCAGGTTCCCAGGGCCTCGTCGATGCGGCCCAGCTCGATGCCGGTCGTCCGCGAGCCGCAGGCGACGCCGTGCTGGTTCGCGGCGATGCCGGCGCCCACCAGGCCGTGGCCGTGGTTGACGGTCCCGATGCGCGCCGGCGCATGGAGGGACTTCTTGATAAACGCAAGTTCCGCCTCCGAGGCGAGGGGGTGGCAGAGCACGCCCCGGTTGGTGGCGATGGCCGCGGTGCCGACGGTCGGCAGGCCCGCGACGGCGCCGCGCTCCACGGGGACGTCGAGGGCGTCCTGCACCGCCTTCATGGCGCGCGCCGTGAGGTCGGGGTGGACGATGGCGCCGTGGTCGTTGCACAGCACGTTGTTGCCGGCGGCGTTGAGGCGGCTGACCTCCAGGCGGATGGCGACCAGGCCGGCCTCCTCCAGGACCTGGATCTCGCGGTCGGTGGCGAAGTCGGCGACGACGGCGCCGTTCTTGTTGGCGGCCACCAGCGAGCCGACCAGCTCGGAGCCGCCGATGGTGAGCTGGATGGACTTCATGCCCAGCGCCTCCTCCAGGTCGGTGACGTTCAGGTCCGTCAGGCCGGGGGGCACGAACAGGTGCGCGCTCGTCGCCTTGACGTAGACCCCCACGTTGGGGTTGCCGAAGGGGTCGAGGCGCTTGAACACGGTTTCACCAGGGAATGGAAAGGAAAAGGGTGAGGGAGGGACTACTCCTTCTTTTCGCCGGCGGCGGGCGTCTCGTCGGCCTCGGCGGGCGCGTCGTGGGAGTGGCCGGCGCCGAACTCCTTCGCGGCGTCGATGAACTGCTGGGCCTTCTCCTCGGAGCCGACCGCCTCGGCGACCTTCGCGGGGCTGGCGCTGGCCAGCTCGGCGGCGGTCGTGATGCCGGCCTTCTCCAGCTTCTCCGCCGTGGCGGGGCCGATGCCCTTGACGTCGGTGACGGGGTGGTCGTGCTCGCCGCCCTCGTCCTGCTCGGGCTCGGGGGCCTTGAGGATCTGCTTCTCGGCCGCCTTCTCCTTGCGGTCGGCGATCTCGCCGCGGACGGAGCCCTCGTGGCTCGTCTCGGGCAGCGTGACCTCGACGACGCCGTCGCTGAAGCGGGTGGCGCGGACGCGGACGCGGGAGGGGATGGTGAACTTGCCACGGGCCCAGATGAGCTCGTTGACCTCGTTGTCCAGCCAGATGTCCTCGGACTTCATGTGCCGGGTGAGGAAGCGCTTGACGTCGCGGACGGCCAGCTGCGCGCGGCGCGAGCGGACCAGGTCCTTGGTCTTGCGGAGCGGGATGGTGTAGACGCGCTCGAGTTCGGTGGTGGTCTTGTCAGCCATGCTGGTCGCTCCTTACATCTTGAGGTGGTTCTTGCGCCAGCTGCGGCGGTGGGGGTGGCTGGTGAAGCGCTGCGCGGTGCGGATCATGATCCAGGCCGGGACGCGGCGGTTGCTCTTCTCCGCGTGCAGGAGGCGGAGTTTCTTTGCGAGAGGCTTTCGGCTCGACATTGGGTTCACTCCCCTTGCGGGGCAATGGTTACTTGCGCGTGATGGTTGTGTCCCGGTCCTTGGGGGAAAGCTGGGCGAGGACCTCCCGGAGGTCCGCGTCCGTCAGCCTCCGCGTCAGCCGCCCCGACTGCGCCACCGCCGCCAGTTGCCTGGCGACCTGGGCGGCGAAGTCCGGCCGGCTCATGCGGATGCGGGTGAGGCGCTCTCGCGCCTCGCCTTCCAGAATCTGCTGCAGAAGCCGCTCGATGGCGGCCTCCTCGGCGGCGGCCCGCGCCTCCGCCTGGCCCTGCGCCGCCGGACTCTGGGCGGCGGCGCCGGCCTGCTGCGCCTGGAGTTCCGCCAGCCGTTTCCGGCGCAGCGCCTCCAGGTCGTCCATGCCTAGTACTTCTTGAGGGCAGGGATGTCCTTCTGGACGGTGGCGCGCACCGCGTGGGCGGCGTTGTCCATCAGGCTGCGACCCTGGGCGGTCACGACGCGGCCCTGCGCCTGCACGGTCTGGACCAGACCGGCGGCCTCGAGCTGCTGCAGGGCGGTGCGGGCGATGCTGCCCGAGCCCTTCACGGCGCGGTTGGGCTTGTTGCCCCGGTCGCGGTACCCACCGAAGTGGGCGCGCAGCTTCTCCGTGCCGATGGGACCCTCGACGTACACCTTGCGGAGCACGGCGGCGACCCGGGTGTGCCACCAGTCGTCCTGCACCGGAGGCTTCTCCGTGTGGATGCCGGTCTTGACGAACGGCGCCCACTCCGGGGCCTCGATCGCCTTGTTCTCCTGCAGCTGCTTGGCTGCCTCGGAGATCACGGCGGTTGCAGGGACGTCAAACACGGTGGTCATTCCAGGGTCTCCCAGGGGTGCAAGCTGCGCCGAAGAAGGGGGGGTATATACCCATTTGGGGGAAAGTGGCGTGTTCCGGGCGCTTGACGGGGAAGGTGGAGCGCCCCGCTTTGGGGAGGGGTGGAGCCGCCCCCTGCACCATTTTGCGGCAGCCCCTACGGCGTGGCCTTCGCCTTGCCTTTTGGCGACGGCTGCGCTTCGCCGAACAACTGTTTGAGGCCCAACTCTTTCTCCATTTCCTGCGTCAGTTCCTTGGCGACGATGAACGGGTTGCCCCACGTTTGAATCCACATGGCATCATCGGGATACTCCTGCTTGATGAGCGCCGCGCAACCCCGCAACTTGTCCACGCCAATCCGCTCAACGTGCTCCGCGTCGTAATACATGGCGCCCCACGCAAACCGGCGCGGGTCCTTGCCACGACGCTTCGACATGTTCTCACCGTAGTTGTCGATGGCCGCGAACTCCGGTTTCAGAGTCTCCACAAGCCGTTTGAACATCGCCGTGACCCGCTTGGCCTTGTCCAACTCCGTGACGCGGAAGTTCCCTTCGTAGAGCCAGACCGAGAGCCAAACGTGGTCCGCGTCGTTCAGCTTGAGCCGGTCGGCAGCGTCTAAGGCATATTGTGCGGCGGTCG
>JAXDQP010000016.1:0-20260 GCA_034667745.1 Thermoplasmata archaeon | reverse complement strand
AGGTGCAGGAGCAGGCGCAGCGAATCGCGGCGCAAGAGGCCGAGCGCGCCCGCCTCGTCACGGTCGCCCCCGCCGAGGCGGACCTCGCCGTCCTTGAGGCCAGCGTGGAGGCGCTCGTGTCGGAAGTCGAGGCCGTAGGACAGCAGCGCGCCGTCGCCCGCTCGATGCAGCAGGAGCTTGCGGCGCGCCTGCAGCACCTCGACCACGTCGGCCCCGAGGCGGCCTGCCCGACCTGCGAGTCGCCGCTCGGCCACCGCCTCGCTCCGCTGCGCGACGGCAGCCGCGCCCGCCTCGCCTCCCTCGCGCAGCAGTTGGCGGACCTGGAGCCGGCTGCGGCGGAGAAGGCCCGCAAGGTGACGGACCTGCGCCGCGAGCAGCAGCGGCTCGAGGCCCTCCGTGCCCAAGCGCAACGGGACCTGGAGCGCGCCGCCCGCCTCGACGCCCTGCTCGCCAGCGAGCGCGCGGCCCTCGTGGAACTCCAGAGGCATGTCCTGCCCGACCCCGGCCCGGTGCCTGACCTCCTGCGCCTGCAACGGGAGGCCCAGCTTGCCCGGGCGCGGCACGAGGACCGCATCCGCAGCGAGACCGTCGCCGCGCAGCTTGCCGCCCTGGAGGCAGAGGAGAAATCGACGAGCCTCGCCTGGCAGGAAGCGGTGGTGGCCCGTGAGAAGATTGCCCTCGCGTTGCCCCGCGTCGATGCGGCCCTGCTTCCAGCGGCCCGGCAGCGCCTCAACCTTGCCGAGGAGGCCGAGCGTGCGGCGCAGCTTGCCCTCCAGCGCGCACAAGCCGGACTGGGACAGGCCGAAGCCCTGCTCGCCGCGTGCAGGCGCCGCGAGGAGGAGGCCGCCCGCAACCGCGCCGAGGAGGCCCGCCTCGAGTCCGAGACCCGCGAGTGGGGCGCCGTCGCCGGCCGCGTCCCCGGCACCGGCCTGCTGGAGCGCTTCCGCGACCACCTCGTCGGCCGCGCCGGGCCCGCCATCAGCCACGAGGCGGGGCGGCTGCTCTCCAGCTTCACGGGGGGCCGCTACACCGAGGTGCGCCTGAGCGAGGAGTACGAGGTGTTCGTCGCCGACGGCGGCACCCTCTACGCCCTGGAGCGCTTCAGCGGCGGCGAGAAGGACCTCGTGCACCTCGCGTTGCGCCTCGCCGTGAGCCGCCTGCTGGCCGAGCGCGGCGGGACCGAGTTGCGCTTCCTGGCGCTCGACGAGGTGTTCGGCAGCCTCGACCGCGGCCGCCGCGACCTCGTGGTGGCGTCGCTGCAGCAGTTGGGCGGCCTCTACGCGCAGGTCCTGGTCATCAGCCACCTCGAAGGGCTCCAGGAGGAGCTGGGGCAGGCCATCGTGGTGGGCGAGGACGCCGAGGGGCAGGCGCAGGTCTCCCTCCGCAACGCCTAACCCCGCGCTCCCGGTGCGCCGCCGTGGACGAGCAGCAGGCCGTGCAGGCCGCGCGGACGGCGGGGGCCAACTACGCCGAGGTGCGCCTGGAGCGCCGCGAGGAGAGCCGCATCCAGATCGAGGACGGCGACCTGCGCGGCCTCGTGGCCGGCACCGAGACCGGCTTCTGCGTCCGCGTCCTCGTCGATGGCGCGTGGGGGTTCGCCTCCAGCAACGACCTCGCCGCCGGCTCGTGGCGCGACGCCATCTCGCGCAGCGTGGCCCTCGCCCGCTCGACCGCGCGGCACATCAAGACGCCCGTCCGGCTGGCCGACGTCCCGACGCTCACCGGCCGCGTGGACTGGAAGCCCAAGCTCGACCCGCGCGAGGTGGGCGTGGAGGAGAAGGTGGGCCTGCTGCGCCGCATGGAGGCCCAGGTGCGCACGCTGCCGGAGATCACCAACGTCAGCACCAGCTACGCCGACGCCCTCACCACCAAGCGCTTCGTCAACTCCGACGGCACCGACCTGACCTGGAGCCAGGTGCGCAGCGTCGCGCAGGCGCACTTCACGGCCCGGCGCGGCGGCGAGTTGGCCGGCCGCAGCAGCCGCGTCGGCGCCACCAAGGGGTGGGAGCTGTTCCACGACGAGGACCCGGTCGAGAAGGCGTTCGAGGCCGCGCGCACCACCGTCGCCGCGCTCGGCGCGCCAGCCGCGAAGGGCGGCCGCCGCACCGTCGTCATCGACCCCGAGCTGGCGGGCGTCTTCGCGCACGAGGCGGTCGGGCACGCCAGCGAGGCGGACCTCATCGCGGCGGGCGAGTCCTGCTTCAAGGGCCGCATGGGCCAGCGCCTCGGCATCGAGGGCCTCACCATCCGCGACGACTCCACGATTCCGGGGGCGTTCGGCAGCTTCCCCTACGACGACAACGGCGTCAAGGGCCGCAGCAAGCCCATCCTCCAGGACGGCATCCTCGCCGGCGTCCTGTGCGACCGCGAGCACGCGCACGACCTCGGCGCGGCGCCCAACGGCGCGGCGCGGGCGCAGGACTTCCACAGCAAGCCCCTGGTGCGGATGAGCAACACGCTCATCGAGGCCGGTGATTTCCCGGAGGAGGAGTTGCTGGAGGGCGTGGCGGACGGCATCTTCTGCCGCGGCTCGCGCGGCGGCCAGGTGGACACCGGCCGCGGCACCTTCCTGTTCAACGCGCAGGAGGCGTACGAGATCAAGGACGGCCACATCGGCGCCCCCCTGCGCGACGTGAGCCTGACCGGCGACATCCTCACCACCCTCCTCAACATCGACGCGCTGGGCAACACGCAGTACATGGGCGACCCCGGCTACTGCGGCAAGGGCCAGTGGGTCCCGGTCTGCGACGGCGGCCCGCTCGTGCGCATCCGCGACTGCCTCGTCGGGGGCAGCGCATGAGCGACGAGTTGCTGGGCCACGCGGAGCGCCTCGCGGGGCAGGCGGCCGCCCGCAAGCTCCAGGCCGAGGTCTACCTGGAGCGCGGCACCGACCTGAGCGTGTCGCTGGAGAAGGGCGCCATCGCCGGCAGCTCGGCCAGCAACGGCATGGGCGGCGCGTGGCGCGTCGTGCAGGACGGCCGCCTCGGCTTCGCCTACTTCACGCACCTCGACGACGCGCTCAAGGCGCTCGACCAGGCGCTCGTGCAGTCCCGCCACGCGCCGCAGAAGGGCTTCGAGTTGCCGTCGGCGGGCAAGGCCAAGCCGCTCGCGGGCCGCTGGGACGGGGCCATCGCGGCGATGGACGTTGACCTCGCGATGCGCCTGGCGCAGGACGTCCTCGCGGGGGCGAAGGAGGGCGCGCCCGGGGCGTTGGTGTCCGGCGGCGGCGCCAGCCTGGACGCCACCTGGTGCGCCATCGCCAGCACGCAGGGCGTCGCGTGCGCCGACCGCTCCACCTCCGCCGGCGCCTACGCGTCGCTGGTGCAGGAGGACGGCGAGCGCTCCATCTCCGCCAGCGAGGGCCGCACCCGCCACGACGCCGCCGTCGACGGCCACGCCATCGCGCTGGAGGCCGCCGCCACCCTCACCTCGCTCCTGCGCCCCGCCCCCGCCAAGACGGGCGGCCAAGTAGACATCGTGTTCAAGCCCGAGGCCGTCGAGGAACTGGTCACGGGGCTCATCATCGCGGCGGCCACCGGCGACGAGGCGCGGCGCGGCAAGACGGTGTGGAGCGACAAGCTCGGCCAAACCGTCGCGGACAAGCGCTTCAGCCTCGTGGACGACTCGCGGGCGCCCGGCGCCGTCGGCGGCGTGCCGTTCGACGACGAGGGCCTGCCGACGCTGCCGCTCCCCATCGTGGAGGGCGGCGTCCTGCGCAACTTCCTCTACGACGCCTGGGACGCCAACGAGCACGGCGCGGCCTCCACCCGCAGCGGCGTGCGCGGCGACTTCAAGGCCGCCGTCGAGACCGGCACGCACCACCTCGTCGTGTCCGGCAGCGGCGCGCGGCCCGCCGACAAGCTCGTGGCAGGAATCGACGACGGCTTCCTGGTCGACTCCGTGCTGGGCGCCCACACCGCGAACGTCACCACGGGCGACTTCTCGGTCACCGCGCCCGGCGTGTGGCGCATCCGCAAGGGCGCGGTCGTCGGCCCCGTCACCGAGATTGCCCTCGGCGGCAACCTGCCTCAACTGCTCCAGCGCCTGGACGGCATCAGCACCGAGGCCAAGCAGATGGCGGGCGCCCGCATCCCGCACCTCCTGTTCCGCGGCGTCGACGTTTCCGTCTGACGGATTCAAGCCCAAACCGCGGATGGCGCGGATTTCGCGGACTTGCGCCCATCCGCAGCATCCGGGCAATCTGCGGTTGCGTCGGCGAGACATCAGATGGGAACCGCCAAACGATGTGCAAACCGTTATCTGGCTGCGCGGCGGGATGGGGAGTGTGGTGCGCATCACCCTCGACGCCGAGACCTTCAAGGCGTTGGCCAGCCCCACGCGCCTCACGGTCCTGCGCGCGCTGGACGAGCGGCGCAAGACCCTCACGGAGATCAGCCGCGACCTGAGCCTCAACAAGGCCACGGTCCACGAGCACCTCGCCCTCCTGGCGGCGGCCGACCTGGTGCGCAAGCGCGACGACGAGGGCCGCAAGTGGATTTACTACGAGCTGACCTGGCGCGGCCAGAAGCTGCTGCACCCGCAGGAGACCACGACCTTCAACGTCCTGCTCGGCCTCGGCGTGGCGGCGGCGGGCGGCGGCATCGGCCTGCTCGCCCACTCGCTCCAGGTGGCGCTCCAGCCACACGCGGAGACCGCGTTCTTCCCCACCGTCGAGAACGCCCCGGAGCCGGACAACGCCCTCCGCGCCTCGACCGCGCCCACCGACACCTCCACCGCCTCGGCCGGGACCACGACGGCCGCGCCCGCCAGCGCCGGCACGGCCACGGCCTCCCCCAGCTACACCTCGTCCCCAAGCGCGACCGGGACCACGCCTCCCAGCGCCGCCGGCGGTGCGGGAGCAGGGACGCATGCCCCGGACACGGGCGCGACGGCCTACGACGCCGTCCAGGCCCACCCCGCCCCCGCCACGCCGTCGCACGGCGCCTTCCTCGACGACAGCGGCGCCTTCGGCCTCGCCCTCCTCGCCTTCGCCGCGCTCATGGCGCTGCTGGCTTGGCTGCTGCGCCGCCACCTGCGCGCCGACCCCTTCCGGCCCCCGGCGGCGCCGGAAGAGCCGTAACGCAACAGCGCGACCGATTCGCAAACCCCTTGAACGGCGGGGGGGTCGATGCGGCATGGCCTTCGAGCTCCAGGTGGTCAGCCACGCCCCGCTCACCGGCGAGACCGACCCGCAGCGCCTGGCGAAGGTCCTGTTCCAGATGATTGGCTACACCGGCCGCAAGGGACCCGACCACGGTATCTCGTTCAAGCTGTTCTACGACTGCTTCCTCCTCCACCCCACCAAGGAGTGGACGATGGAGGAGCTGGCGGCGGCGTGCGGCACCACGATGCCCAGCATCTACCGCCACCTCGCGAAGCTGAAGGACTACGACCTCGTCGAGGACCTCGTCATCGAGCAGGAGGGCGAGACGGAGGACAAGCCGGACCGCAAGCGCGCCTACCGCCTGCGCTACGGCGACCTGTCGAAGGCGTGGAACTTCGCCGAGGCGCACTTCCACTTGGCCATCGAGAACTACCGCAAGTCCATCGACCACTTCGAGCAGCTCCTGCGGAAGGCGCGCACGGGAGCCTGACCCAACCCGGCAACCACGAATTTCACGAAGGGCGGCGCGGTTTCGTGTGCGCTTCGTGAAATTCGTGGTTAGCTCGGGCTCGAAGCGGCCTCGCGCGCCAACTCCAGGAACAGTTCGTGCATCCGGGTGTCCGGCGTCAACTCGGGGTGGAACGCCGTCCCCAGCACGCGGCCTTTCCGCACCGCGACGATGCCGCGCTCGTTGCGCGCCAGGACCTCGGTGGGCGCCCAGGCCTGCGTCAGGACGGGCGCGCGGATGAAGACGGCCGGGATGTCGCCGACGCCCGCGACGTGGAGGTGGGTCTCGAAGGAGTCTTTCTGGCGGCCGAAGGCGTTGCGGTCCACCTCGGCGTCGAGGAGGCCGAGCAGGTCGATGTCCTTGTCCGAGACGTCGTGGAGCGCCTTGCTCGACAGGAGGATGAGGCCGGCGCAGGTGCCGAACACCGCGAGGTCGCCCCGCTTGGCGCGCTCCAGCAGCGGCGCCTGGAGGTGGCCGGAGCGCAGGAGGCGGCTGATGGTCGTCGACTCGCCGCCGGGCAGGATGATACCGTGGACGCTGCGCAGGTCGTCGGCTGTCCGCACCGGAACCGCCTCGACCTGGATGCCGCGCTTGGCGGCGGCGCGGCGCAATGCGTCGAGGTGCTCGCTCACCGCTCCTTGAACTGCCAGGACGCCGACCCGCAGCACCACGGCGCGGCGACCCCGGCGGGGCGGATAAACCTCAGGCCACCGGCAGGTGCGCGCCCTCGGCGGTGACGGTGAGGCGGCCCTGGTACGCGGTGGCGGAGTACGAGTCCACCTGGATGGTGAAGCGGTTGCCGAGGAGGGCGAGGTTGTCCTGCCAGAGCGTGCCGCTCTCGTCCGCGTAGGGGCTGCCGATGGACCACACCGGCTGGCCGTTCGCGTCCAGGAGCGTGATGTCCACGTCGTCCTTGCCCGGCGTGGCGTCCGTGCCCTGCTGGAGGCGGATGGTGAGGCGCGAGGTCTCCGGCGGCAGGTCCACCTCGACGCGCACCTGGTTCACGCCCTGCCGGGTGGGGACGAGGTGCGTCACCGCGCCCTGGTTGCCTGGAACCAGGATGCCCTGGTCGAGGATGGTGGGGCCGGCCCAGGCGAAGCCGGGGTAGCAGCGCGCGCTGAAGCTGACCTGGCTCGGGGTGTCGCCGCCGAACAGGATGTCGTGGCCGCTGCCGTCCTGGCCCTCCAGCGCGAGGTCGGTCAGCAGGACGCGCACCCGGCTGCCCCGCTCCACCACGAAGCCGCCGTGCGGCATGGCGATGCGCTCGTCGTAGTGCGTCACCGTCCCCTCCGGCTGGTAGGGGGCGCCGTACTCGGTGGCGTAGTTGGGCTGGAGGTTGCGCTCGCTGCCGAACTGGTTGAAGAAGCGGTAGCCCTGGCCCGTGGCGGGCGCCACGACGGGCGCGGGCAGGCCGGTGCTGCGCGCCCAGAACGAGAGCGTCACGTTGCCGACCATCCACAGGCCGTCGCCGACGGGGTCGGAGAGCCAGCCCTTCAGGTTGTCGTTGAGGAAGGCGCTGCTGAAGCCGTTGCCGGGCGCGGAGCCCGCCGGCGGGACCGACCCAATCAGGTGGCCGCCGGGGCCGAAGTAGAGCGTATGCGGGACGGCGGGCGCGGCGCGGCAGGCGGCCAAGGCGTCCTGCGCGGCGTCGTTGCGGGGCGGCACCGAGATGCAGCCCGCCAGCAGCAGCACGAGGGCGAGGGCGGACAGGGGGGTCCGGGACATGCGTCCCCACCTCCGCCGCACGGCATCAAGGTTGCGGGCGCTCCTTCATGTAGAGGACCTTCGTCGGCGCGGCCGTGCAGGAGTCGCTGACGCCGGAGCAGCGGGCGAAATCCTCCTACGCCGCGCTGCTGCTGGTGCAGGTCCTGTTCGGCCTGTTCCCGGTGGCGGCCAAGCGGGTCCTCCCCCACCTCGACGCCTACTCCATCCTCGCGCTGCGGGTGGGCGGCGCGGCGTTCTTCCTCCTCGCCCTGCACCTCGTCCTGGTGCGCAACCCCATCCCCATCCGCAAGGAGTGGCCGCGCGTGCTGTGGCTCTCCCTGCTCGGCGTCGTGCTGAACATGGGCCTCTTCATGGTCGGCCTCCAGAAGACGACGGCGCTCAACGCGGTGCTGGTCATCACCACCATCCCGGTCTTCACCTACGCCATCGCCGTCCTCCTCAAGCGCGAGGAGCTGGGCCCCCGCCGCGCCCTTGGCATCGGCCTCGCGATGGCGGGCATCGTCTACCTCGTCTACGACTCCTACCAGGCGAGCCGCGAGCACGCCATCGGCGACCTGCTGGTGCTGGGCAACGCCCTGAGCTACGCGGCGTTCCTCGTCCTGTCCAAGCCGCTCATCACCAAGCACGACCCGCTGAGCCTCACCACCTGGGTCTTCCTCGTCGGCGCCGTCGTCTTCGTCCCCCTCGGCCTCCTGCACGGCCTGCGCGGCGAGCTGGCGGCGCTCCCGTCCGAGGGCGTGTGGTGGATGGTCTTCATCATCCTGGGGCCGAGCGTGACGACCTACGTCCTCAACGCCATCGCGCTGCGGCACGTGCCCGCCTCGACGGTGGCCATCTTCACCTACGTGCAGCCCATCTTCACCGCCGCCGCGGCCTACCTGCTGCTGGGCCAGGGGCTCAACCCGCGCATCCTGCCCTCCGCCGCCTTGGCCTTCGCCGGCGTGTGGCTCGTCGCGCGCCGCAAGCCCAAGGTTCTCGAGGGCCGGCTCATCGGGGAATAGCCTCAGGCCTGCGCAGCCGTTCCCCGGTCCGCCGCCTTCTCCGCCGCGCGCGGGGCCAAGGTCTCGGGGTCGAGCGCGCCCGGCTTCGCGCGGTAGAGCCGGCGGCGTCCCTCCGGCACCTGCTCCAGCAGCCCGCCCTGCACCAGCGAGCGCAGCCGGTCCTGCGTCGTCGAGCGGCGCCAGCCAAGCCCCGCGCAGTGGGCCAGGACGTCGGTCTGGCTCGCGAGCGGGTTGGCCAGGAGCCAGGCGTGCAGGCCGCGCAGCTGCGGGTCGCGCAGCAGGACCGCCTCGCCCCAGGTCGCGTCGTAGCGGCCGTGGTTCTCGAAGAAGCGCACCGTGTTGCGGTGGCGCTTGCCGACCACGAGGCGGACGTCCAGCAGGCGCGCCATGTGGTTGGCGAGCGTGCCGTGCGGCCAGTCGAGGCGGCGCTGGATGGCGCGGAACGAGAGGCCGGGCTCGCTGCGGATGAGCTCGTACAGCGCCTGCCGCTTGGGATGCTGGAGCGCCGGCGGCCGCGCGCTGCGGGCGAACAGGCCGACCAGGACCTTGATGAGCAGCGGCAGCGCCAGCAGCGCAATGCCCGCGGTGGCGGCGGCCACGGGGCTGAAGCCAAGGGTGTGCGCCTCGTCCAGGCTCGCCGCGCCCACGTCGCCGCCGAAGGCCGCCTGCAGCCGGTTGGAGGAGGCGGGGTGCGGCGCGAGGCCGGCCAAGGTCAGGTTGCCTTGCGCCAGCAGGGTGCGGCCCGCCGGGTCGGGGCAGGGGCCGCCGGGGCAGTCGCCCTGCACCACGGCGCCGGGGAGGCGGAGGTAGCCAGCAACACCGAGGTCCAGCACCGGCCCGCCGAACGCGGCGACCCGCGCGGTGCCGGAGCCGGTGAGCGTGCCGTCCGGGGCCGCCAGCTCCGTGTAGCCGAGCGCGGCGACCGAGCGGCCGGTCGCGGGGATGGGCTGCTCCCAGCTGCGCGCCGACGCGGGGCAGGGGCCGCTGTGGCAGGCGAGCGTCGCGTTGTGCCATTCGAGGCGGCGCACGCCGCTGGCCGCGAGGGTGAAGGCGATGCCCTGCGCGCCCATGCCCTGCCAGGCGACGGAGGGGCCGCTCTCCGCCACGTTGTGGCTGGCGAGGCGGTAGGTCCCCGGCGGCCCCATGGCAGGCAGGTAGGCGTCGGCGGGGACCCCGGCGGCCGCCTGCCCCACCTCGGCCTGGCCGCGCAGGGTGGCGAGGTCGATGCGGTCGGCCTGGACGTAGAGCGAGGCCCAGGAGCCGGGAAGCGTCGCGAGGTCGCCCGCGATGGCGCCGAACGCCGTCGCCGGCTGCTCGACGGGCGGCAGGACCGTCCCCTGCGAGCGCAGCGAGGTGTGGTTGGTGGCGGTCGCGCCCGCCGGCAACTCCAGGTGGAGCGCGGCGGAGTCCGCGTGGAACAGGAGGATGGCCCAGTGCGCGCCGCCGGCCCGCAGGCCGCCCTGCGCCTGCGCCGGTAGGTCGAAGCCGACCGTGGCGGGGCTGGCCAGCGCGGGGGCGGCAAGGAGCGTCAGCGCGAGGCAGGCCAGCAGGAGGCGGGTCACGGCCCCACCTCGGGCTCGCTGCACGCGCGGTCGTGGTAGAGCGTGAAGGCGCCCGTCAGCGCGATGGCGGGGTACCAGGAGGTGGTGAGGAGGAAGGCGCCGCCGGGGCCGCCGGCCAGGAGCATGGGCGGCTGCGCGGTTCCCACCGCGGGGTGCTGCACGGGCGGCGCGTCGTGCTGGAGCGCGAAGTCGAGGACGGAGACGCCGCCGCCGCGCTCCCAGAAAATCCGCTCCGTGGCGTAGGAGACGAAGCCGGTGCCGTCCTCGGTGACGTTGAGCGCGGAGGCGTGGCCCGTTCCCCAGGTCCAGCGGTGCGCGTGGGCCGGCCCCACCGCCTGCGCCTCGTCGGTGATGGGGGAGGCCCGCGCCGGGAGGCCGTAGGTCTGGTTGAGGTAGCGCGCAACGGCGGTGTCGTTCACCCACAGCGTGCCCAGGACCGCCATCGGCGTGCTGCCGCCCTTGGGGTTGCAGGAGGGCGGGAAGTTGACGTTGGTGTGCGAGTCGAGCACAATCCGGACGGGGCGCTCGAAGGGGCCGACGGAGAGCCGGCTGCACGTGTAGCCTTCCATGACGACGCTGGCGGGGTTGGCGGGGTCGGGCTCCCAGCCCGGCGGCGCCTTGCCCGGCACGAGGGGGGAGGGGAGGCTAGGGGTGTCGCCATGCCAGCCCGTGCAGCCGGTCAGCTCAAGGCCCGCCGGGCGCGGCGTCGCGTCCGTCGCTGTCGCGGGACCGCTGCCCGTTGGGGGCGCGGCCGTGCAGCCCGCCAGGAGGAGGCACGCGAGGAGGGGGAGGAGCCGGCTCATGGGCGGAGGGGGACGTCATGGCACCAGTTGCTGAAGCCGGCGTGCCCCGAGCCGGTCCCGACGGGGGAGGAGACGAGGACGGAGGGGTCGTCGCCGCCGGGCCACAGCATGGGGAAGGTGAAGACGGTGTCGCTGCCGTCGGGGCCGACCTTGCCGGGCCACGGCCCGGGGGTGAAGTGCAGGCAGAGGCCAGCGCCGGTGTCGCTGGCGTGCGCGTCGCCGCCGACGCCCAGGATGTCCACCGCCCCGGTGTCGAGGTCGAGCTTGAGCACGGCCTTGGGAGGAATCTCGAGCGCCGCGGCCGGGGCGGCCAGGAGCAGGAGCGCGAGGGCCGCAGGCAGGAGGATGCGGCAGGCGCGGGCGGGGCGGGAGTTCGTCGGGGTCGTCAAGGCAGAACCACAACCTGTCACCAAATTGCCGGCTCACATAAGGGGATTGGTGCAAAGGCCGGCCTGTCGTCGCAACGGCCGGACTTTGCTCCCACAGCATCTTGCCTGGAGCGGCATTTGCGGGGGACGCCGGCTTGCCCGGCGATGTGAACCCAATGATGAAGACCCTGCTCGTGGGAGGACTCGTCCTCCTCGCCGCGGTGGCCCTTGCGCCCGCCGCCACCGCCGGCCCCGTGACCTGCCCCGACACCGACGTCCAGGACGACGGCTTCGCGTACTGCCACTTCGACCTCGGCCGCGGCGGGCGCGGCTGCGTCCAGGTCAACCTGGGCGGCGCCAACAAGCACTGCACTTAGGCTGCGGCGCGGCCCTTCTCCCCCTTTTCCATTCAGGGGACGACGACGCTGCACCAGGAGCCCTGGCCGACGTGCTCGGTGCCGGTCCCGACGGGGGAGTGGTCGAGCTCCTCGGGGGGCTGGCCGCCAAGCCAGAGCATGGGAACCTGGTAGACGTTCTCGCGCTCGTGGCCAACCTCGCCAGGCCAGGGGCCGGCGGTGAAATAGAGGCAGACGCCGACGCCGGTGGTGTCGGCCTTGACGGTGGCGCCCACGAGGCGCTCGCCATCGGGGAGGGACACCCAAACCTGCGTGCTCCCGGGGCCGAGGGCGCTGGCCGGGGCCGCCAGGAGCGGGAGGCCGGCCAGGAGGAGGAAGGCGCCCAGGGCGCGGCGGAAGGTCCGGTTGGGGTTGGGGGTCACAAAAGCCACCGTCCGCCAACAAGCTCGCGTTTCACATAAGCGGCTTGGTGCAAAGGCCGGCCTGTGCAATGAGCCGGAGTTTGCTCCGGCAACATCGGGTTCCTTGGCTACCAGCCGCGCTCGGCCAGCCGGGTCGTCAGCTCGCCGACGCTGCGGCCCACCATCGGCTCGCCGAGCTGCTTGCTGACCTCGCCCACCAGGACGGGGTCGTCGAAGTGGGTGGTCGCCTCCACGATGGCCTTGGCGCGCTGCGCCGGGTTGCCGGACTTGAAGATGCCCGAGCCGACGAAGACGCCGTCGGAGCCCATCTGCATCATGAGCGCGGCGTCGGCGGGGGTGGCGATGCCGCCGGCGGTGAAGTCCACCACGGGGAGGCGGCCGAGGCGGCGGATGTCGTCCAGCACCTCGCGCAGGCGCCGGCTCATCTCCTCGTAGTCGAGGCCGTCGTAGGCGCCGTGCAGGTCCGCTTCGTCGGCCTCCATGTCCTCCAGGACCGCCTGGTTCAGGAGGTCGTAGCGGCCCATGTAGACCTCGACCAGGCTGTCGAGGTTGCCGTCGTCCATCTCCTTGACCATCTGGACGCCCCGGGTCACCATGCGGCGGTGGCGCACCGCCTCCGAGATGTCGCCGGTGCCCGCCTCGCCCTTGGTGCGGATCATGGCGGCGCCCTCGGCGATGCGGCGGACCGCCTCGCCCAGCTTGGTGGTGCCGCAGACGAAGGGGACGGTGAAGTCCTTCTTCATGACGTGGAAGAAGGGGTCGGCCGGGGTGAGGACCTCGGACTCGTCGATCATGTCGACGCCGAGGGACTCCAGGATGCGCGCCTCGGCGGAGTGGCCGATGCGGCACTTGGCCATGACGGGGATGGAGACGGTGTCGATGATCTTGGCGATCATCGTGGGGTCGCTCATGCGCGACACGCCGCCCTGGGCGCGGATGTCGGCCGGGACGCGCTCGAGGGCCATGACGGCGACGGCGCCCGCCTCCTCGGCGATGGCGGCCTGCTCCGCGTTGGTGACGTCCATCACGACGCCGCCCTTCTGCATCTTGGCAAAGCCGCGCTTGACGAGCTCGGTTCCCCAGCGCAGCTCCCCGAGGTCCACGGTCACGGGGGCGGCGAAGCGGTCTGCGTCTTAAACCCGAAGGCGCGGGACAACAGGAGGGAATCGTCCGAAAAACAAGAGAAAAGAGAGGGGAAAGGTTGGAAGAAGAGGAAGAGGGAAGCAGTCCGGAGGGACCTACTTCTTCTTCGTGGTCTTCTTGCCAGTCTTCTTCGCCGCCTTCTTCGTCGTCTTCTTGGCGGTCTTCTTCGTGGCCTTCTTCATCGCCATTTGAGTGCAGTCACCCCCTTGGGAGACAAACCTAAATGAGGACGTATAAGGCTGCCTTTCTGATTTTTGCAGACGAAACGACGCATTGCCGCGCGCGCATTCCGGGCCGCCGCGCGCACGGTTTTCGGCGTCGCTTCGCACGCGCAGGCAGCGTTATCCGCAACGCGCGTGTGGGCCTGCCTTGCCTCGATGAAGATGTTATCCCAGGATGAGGGACTGATATCCCCACGTGACTGGAAGCTCAACGCTGAGAGGCATTCTTTTCCCCCGTTGAATCCCCATTAGTTCTGGGGCAGGTGCGCGCGCAGGCCGCGCTCGACTTCGTCGTGCAGCTTGCGGCGCAGGCCGAGCGCGAAGGCCCACTCCGCGACCACGAAGACGGGCGCGACGAAGACCTGCCACACGTCGTCCACGAGCGCGGGCTTGCGGCCCTCAAAGAAGCGGTGCCCGACGAGCTGCGCGGCCCAGCTCAGCGCGAACACGGCGGCGAAGAGGGGCAGCGCCGCGGAGCCGAGGCGGGCGTCCAGCTCCAGCGCGGTGGTGAGCAGGACCGTGAAGAGCGCGGCCATCGCGAGGCCGAGCGGGAAGTCCAGGCGCAGGTAGTAGGCCAGCAGCGCCAGCGACAGCACGTGCGCCACCGTCACCGCCACGCCGCCGACCTGCACGGCGCCCAGGAGCGCCAGCAGCCCCATCGCGCTCCACACGATGAGGGGCACGAAGAGGAAGTGGATGGCCTTGTTCGCGCCGTCGCGGTGGTAGGCCGCGTAGACCGCCATCTGCTCCTGGAGGTTCTTCACTCAGTTCACCAGCAGCTGCTCCGTCTCCGGGCGGGTCAGGATGACGAGCGCGTAGATGCCCAGCGCGGTGCCGAGGGGGAAGCTGAGGAGCTGGACGCAGGCGGCCACGATGCCCATCACCTTGCCGGAGCGGCGGCGGTGCAGCAGCTGGAAGCCCGCGACGAGGAAGAGCGCGGCGAACAGGCCCGCGAAGACGGCGAGCACGACGCCCAGCCCCGCCAGGAAGCCCGGCAGCCAGTTGGGCGCGCCGGAGGCCCCGGTGGCGGCGGTGCCGATGCCGAAGACGGCCAGGAGGGCGAGGGCCGCGAGGGCGGCGAGGCAGCCGAAGACGATGTCCAGGACGGCGATGGCCTTGACGTGCGCCTCCATTGGGTTGCGCGGGGCGCTGGCGTTGGCCCACGTGGGCGGCGGGGACTGGGAGGCGGCGGCGTCGGGCATGTCCGCCTCCCTGATTCGGTGGGCGGCTCTTGGCCTTGCCGCCCCCCTCCCGTGGCCGGGCTTTGGCGCGCGGCCACCGGCCCACGCCGCCGCCCCGGCCGCCGGTTCGGCAGGCGTTATCAGGAGCCGGCCGCTGCCGCGCGCATGAAGGTCCCCCTGGATGACGTGGTGCGCGGCACCGACGGCGCCGCCGCCTCCGCGCTGGCCGCCCGCCTCAACCGCTTCCAGAACAAGAACACCCGCTGGCGCCACGAGCAGAACGGCACCCTGGCGGAGTTCGACCGCCTCTTCGACCAGGCCGTCGCGCGCCTGCGCAAGGAGCTGGGCGAGAGCCACCCGCTGGTCATCGACGGCAAGGAGGTCAAGCCGAAGGAGGCCTTCACCACCTACAGCCCCGCCGACACCAAGCTCGCGGTCGGGACCTGGGCCGCCGGCAGCGTCGCGCACGCCCGCAAGGCCATCGCCGCCGCCAAGAAGGGCTTCCCCGCGTGGTCGGCGACCCCGTGGCAGGAGCGCACCGCCCTCATCGAGAAGGCGGCCGAGCTGTTCACCGACCACTTCTACGACCTCTGCGCCGTGATGTGCCTGGAGGCGGGCAAGACCCGGCACGAGGCCAGCATCGACGTGGACGAGGCCATCGACTTCCTGCGCTACTACGCCCTCACGATGCGCGAGATGGACGGCTTCGAGGTCGAGATGGGCAAGCCGTTCCCCAACGAGTCCTGCCGCAGCGTCCGCAAGCCCTGGGGCGTCTTCGCCGTCGTCTGCCCGTTCAACTTCCCCGTCGCCATCACCACCGGCATGACGGCCGCCGCGCTCGTCACCGGCAACACCGCCATCGTCAAGCCCAGCGCCAAGGGCCTGCTCTCCGGCTGGTGGGTCTACTCCCTGCTGCGCGAGGCGGGCGTCCCGGGCAGCGCGCTTCACTTCCTCACCGCCGCCGACCACGGCATCAGCAGCGAGCTTCTGGAGTCCCCCGAGGTCGACGGCCTCGTGTTCACCGGCAGCAAGGCCATCGGCATGAAGGCGTGGCAGAACGCGGCCAGGTACGGCCGCCCCAAGCCCCTCATCGCCGAGATGGGCGGCAAGAACGCCATCGTCGTCAGCGACAAGGCCGACCTCGACAAGGCGGTGCAGGGCGTCTTCCGCAGCGCCTTCGGCTACCAAGGCCAGAAGTGCTCCGCGTGCAGCCGCGTCTACGTCCACAAGAAGGTCGCCAAGGAGTTCACCGAGCGCCTCGTCAAGCTCACCGACGCCGCCAAGGTCGGCCAACCCTGGCGGAAGGAGACCTACATGGGCCCCGTCATCGGCGCGGACAAGCTCAAGCTCGTCGCCGAGCTGGCCGCGCAGGTCAAGAAGGACGGCGGCAAGGTCCTGGCCGGCGGCACCCGCGCCGAGACGGGCGCGGACGGCAAGAAGCTGGACGGGAACTACATGCTCCCGACCATCGTCGGCGGCAAGCTGCCGTCTGGCCACCGCGTCTTCCGCGAGGAGTTCTTCATGCCCTTTGTCGCCGTCCACGAGGTCGCCAGCTTCGCCGAGGGCATCCGCGAGGCCAACGCCGTCGAGTACGGCCTCACCGCCGGCTGCTTCACCGAGGACGAGACGGAGGCGCAGCAGTTCTTCGCCACCATCGAGGCCGGCGTCACCTACCTCAACCGCGCCGCCGGGGGCAGCACCGCCGCCGTCGTCAACGGCCAGGCCTTCGTCGGCTGGAAGAACTCCGGCTCGACCGGCAACGGCGCGGGCGGGCGCTACTACCTGCTCCAGTTCACCCGCGAGCAGAGCCAGACCATCGCCACCTGAAGCCGAAGCGACCAAGCCTTAACGGAGCCCAGAAATAACGCGGCGTGGCGCTGCGCAACGGCTGGCCGGACGAGGCGCTCGGCGAGCTGTATCCCTTCGAGGACCAGCAGTTCCAGCTCAGCGACGGCACCTGCATGCACTACGTCGAGATGGGCCGCGCGGGGCTGCGCCGCCCCACGGTCCTGCTGCTGCACGGCAGCCCGACCTGGAGCTTCCTCTACCGCGACTTCATCAAGCCCCTCAGCCGGCACGCCCGCGTCATCGCGGTGGACCACGTCGGCTTCGGCCGCAGCGACCACCCGACGGACCCGCGCTACCACAGCCTCGACCGCCACATCCGCAACCTGGAGGAACTGGTGGCGGGCCTCGGCCTCAAGCGCGTCGTTCCGGTGGTGCAGGACTGGGGCGGCCCCATCGGGCTCGGCTTCGCGGGCCGCCACCCGGACAAGGTCGCCGGCCTCGTGGTGATGAACACGTGGGCGTTCACGACGGCGGTGCCCATGCGCCTGCCCCGCGCCCTCAAGCTCCTGCGCTCGAAGGGCATCGGCGAGTGGCTCATCGGCCGCCGCAACCTGTACGTCGAGAGGTTCATCCCGAAGTACACCGAGCGCGACCTGCCGGAGGCGGTCATGGAAGGCTACCGCCACCCGTTCCCGACCCGGGCCAGCCGCGAGGCTCTCCTGCAGTTCGTCCGCATGGTCCCTGACCGGCCCGGCCACAAGGACTGGGCCACGATGGCGGAGGTGGAGCACGGCCTCACGCAGCTCGACGTCCCCGCGCGCATCCTGTGGGCCGAGGACGACCCTGCATTCCGCAAGCGGCACGCCTTCGCCTTCCGCGACCTGCTGCCCAGCCACCCGGAGCCGACGTTCTACCCCGGCGCCGGGCACTTCCTGCAGGAGGACATCCCGGGCGCGCTCGTGTCGGAGATCCGCGACTTCCTGCGGACGCTCTGACGCTCTCCAACCGCTGATAGCGCGGATTTCGGGGATGTTCGTATCCGCGTCGTCTGCAATCCGCGGTCCGGCTAGAGGCGGCGGCGCAGCGCGAGCCCCACGGCGACGGCGGCCAGCACGAAGGCGAACTCAAGGCCAGGGCTCTTCTTGGCGGGCGCCGGTGGGCAGAGGCTCGCGACGCCCATGGAGCAGCCGGTGGTGGCCCAGTCGGCGGGAGGCGTCCAGACCGTCGTCGCCTTGTTGCCCAGCAGGTCCGTCGCGGTGACCTCGGCGCGCGCCGGCTCCGCCGCCGGGTCGGTCGGCATCTCGAGGCGCAGCACCGCCGTCCCGACAGTCGTGGCGCGGGAGCCGAAGGTGGGCTGGAGCGGGCCGGCCTGCGACGCGGCGGCGAGGAACGTCGCCGGCAACCCGACGTTGTCCGCGACCGTGACGGCCACGGTGTAGCTGAGGCGAGCGGGAGCGCAGGACGGGGTCTGCGCGCAGTCGGGGCAGGCGGTCGCCTCGCCGCACGGCGCGCCAACGCTGGCCACCGGCTGCAGGGTGATGGCGGGCGCCACGCGGTCGCCCCAGGCGTCCTTGGGGACGACGGGCACGTCGAGCCAGCTTGCCGCGTCGGGGCTGCTGCTCAGGGTGACGGCGCCGGGCTCGCGGCTGGCGAAGAAACCGAGGTCCGTCGTCGCGACCTGGAGCCCGATGCGGTGGCCCTTCGCGAGCGTGGCGGTGACGGTCTGCATCGCCACGTCGACGGCGGTCGGGGCGCCGCCGGCAAGCCGCACCGGCATGGTCTGCTTCAGGATGGGCGTGGAGGCGCCGGCCGCATCGACGTCGGCCAAGGTGAGGAAGAGGCGGACGTCGGTGGGCTGCGTGCTGGAGACCTGGAGGTGCGCCACGGGCGTGCCCGTGACTTCGATGTCGGCCTCCAGCGGCGGACCCGTGAGGACGGTGGAGGTCTGCGGCGTCGTGCGCGGGCAGACGGAGCCGGTCTGGGACTGGAAGCTGGGCACGTCGGCGCAGGTGGAGGGGCCGACCGGGTTCAGCAATTGCACCGTCGCGGCGGCGTCGGGCGTCTTGGCGTCGAGGCCGGAGGGGCCGAGGTAGCCGCGCCACACCGCCGTGCCCGCCGGGGGCCACTGCGTCTCGCCGACGTAGTCCTTCTCGGCGTAGCGGTAGCGCAGCACGGGGTAGGGCGGCAGCGCGGGCGCCTGGCCGCGCAGCGTGACGTTGAACCAGTCGTCGCGCACCGCGTCGGCGGCGACGAAGGCGGGGTCGTCCTGCGCGAGGCTGATGCCGTGCCCGCCGGGGAAATAGGCGAGGCGCACGGGGACGCCGCGCTCCTTGAGGTCGAGGTAGGTGGTGAGCGCCTCGTTGGGCTGGAACAACGTGTCGCCCCAACCCTGCATCAGCAGCGTCGGCACCATGAGCGCGCCCCGGTGCAGGCTGCGGACCTCGCCAATCTCGGTGCGCATCTCGGCGGTCGGGCCGTTCGCCGCGGCGGACTCGGCGTACCACTGCGTGAGCTTCTGGCTCGGGCCGCTCGGGTTGGGGTCGCCGGGGTGCTGGCCCGGCACGGGCGCGCCGCGCCCGACGGTCTGCCCGGTGGCGAACAGCTCCGTCACCCAGCCAATCTTCATCACGTCGTGCGGCGCGAGGCTGACAAGCAGGTTGTTCCACGTGATGAGCGGGAGGAGCGCGTCGATGCGGCGGTCCTGCTGCGCCACGAGGAGCTGGATGCCGCCGGCGTAGGACTCGCCAATCATGCCGACGCGGGGGTCGCCGGGGCCGTCCTGCCGCACCTCGGGCTGCTTGGCCAGGTAGTCGATGACGGCCTTGGTGTCGTTCTGCTCCTTGGGGCCGTCGAGCTCGATGTCGCCGCCGGAGTTGCCCCAGCCGCGGCTCGTGAACCCGAGGACGTAGTAGCCCTGGCCCGCGTAGCGCTCGGCGAAGCGCAACTCGCTCGCCTGGTCGTGGCGGTTGTTCCAGCCGTTCGTCTCGACGATGGCCGGGCAGGGGCAGCCGCCCGTGGGAATCCAGGAAGAGGCCTTCAGGACGGTGCCGTCGAAGGAGGGGAAGTCGAAGTCGGTGCGCTTCCACGCCGGGCCGCCCGACCCCGACCCCTGGGCCGCCACGGCGGGGACCGCCAGCAGGAGGCAGAGCAGGAGCGGCAGCAGCCGGCGCATGCGCTCAAACCCCTTTCACCCTCCATAAGGGTTTGCCGCACGCGCCCTGGCCTGAGCCACGCCCCTTGTCGCGGCCGCCGCCCATGCAGGCTCCCACGCGCACACCGCCTGGGCGGGCCGCGCGCGTGGGTTCATGGGTCGGCCCGCCCTTTTGCCGGGGGCACGCTTTGGCCGCAAAGCCTATGCGCGCCGGGGCTGCCTGGGCGGGCATGCAGCCCCGCGCCGTCCTCCTGGCCACCCTCCTGGCCTCACTCGTCCTGCCCCTCGCCGGGTGCCTGCACAAGGCCGACACCGCTACGCCCCCCGTCCCCGTCGCCGGCAAGGGCGGCGCGTCCGTGCTGGCCATGAACGCGACGCCCGCCCCCATGTGGAGCGTCGGCCAGTCGTGGTCGCACAAGTGGACCCTGGTGGGCGACAACCTCACCTTCCTCGTCCGCACCGTGGTGGCCGAGCAGGCGGACGGCGGCCTCACCCTCGCCACCGACAACCAGACCATCGCCGCCTTCCACGGCGCCTTCATCTTCCCCACCCTCGGCCACTTCACGCCCGGCCTCGTGCAGACGGCGGGCACCACGCGCTTCCCGTGGTACCACTTCCCGCTCTCCGAGAACGCCACCTGGACCGAGAGCGCCGTGACCTTCGACGGCACCAAGGACGCGAAGGTCGACGTGCAGGGCCGCGTCGTGGGCGCCAAGCACGGCCACTCCACCGTCTACAGCGTCGAGATGGCAACCAAGGACCGCCTCGTGGCAACCTACGACTACGACACCGCCACGCAGTGGTTCAACGAGGCGCGCTTCTACGACAACGAGGGCACGCTCCAGTTCATCGTCGAGATGCAGGAGACCGGCCGCGGCTTCAAGGGCCGCCTCTACGACGACAGCGGCGCCCTGCTCCTGACGCAGG
>JAXDQP010000015.1:0-10699 GCA_034667745.1 Thermoplasmata archaeon | reverse complement strand
GATGGAGACCACGACGTCCACCACGCGCCCCAGCGCCTCCAGGGCGCCGCCCACCAGGACAGCGTCCAGGCGGTTGGCGACGGCGTGCCACGCGGCGCTCAGGACGAGCGACACGAGCAGCAGGAAGCCCACGCCGAGCAGCAGGCTGAACGACAGCAGGCGCGTCTTCACGACGTGCCTCCAGCCCGCCTTGCGCAGGTCCACGCCCCAAATCGTGTTGAGCGCGCCCTGCAGCTCCCCGAACACGCCAGTGGCGCCCAGGATGAAGCCGCCCACGGCGACGGCGGTCGCCCACACGGGCCGGTGCGCCTGCGCGTTGTCCAGCAATTCGTTGACGGTGGCGGCCGCGGCGGGGCCGACCAGGCTCGCGACCTGGGCCACGACGGCGCCGCGCACGGGACCGTTCCCCCACAGCGCGCCCGCGACGGAGATGACGATGACCAGCAGCGGCGCCAGCGCGAAGACCGTGTAGTAGGCGAGGGCGGCGGAGAGGCGCGGGCACTTGTCCTGCACCCACTCCGCGCCGGTGCGCCGCACCTGCTCCCAGGCCGTCTTCGCGTCCAAGCGTGCCGGGATGGGGCCGCTCGCCTAACGCCTTGCGGGCGCCGCACTGGTCAGGCCGGGGCGGGCCTAAGCGGTGGCGAGCGTGGCCTGGCTGGCGTGATGGTCGCCGACGCCGACCTGCATCGCCGTCGCCCACGGCAGCACGATGCCGGACGAGAGCCGCTGGCGGGCGGTGGCGGCCCAGAGCGCGTGGAACACCACCGCCTGCGCGGCGTCCTCCACCCACGCCGGCTCCCCGTCGGCCAGGAAGCGGCCGCGCCCGTCGGCGATGACCCAGCGCGCGTCGAGGGACATGGCCCGTGCCAGAACGCGCTCGCGGGCAAGGAGCTTGTCGTGCGTGCAGGAGCCGAACGTGTGCGCCCGGCGTGCGCCCGTCCCCCCGGCCTCCAGGATGGCCAGATTCGCCAACCGTTAAGTAACACAGGCCAGGTGCCCGGGCGAAGGAAGCCCGACCATGACCCGCGTCATCACCTCCAAGTGCATCGGGACCAAGGACACCAGCTGCGTCGACGTCTGCCCGGTGGACTGCATCCACCCCAAGAAGGACGACCCCAAGTTCGGGACCGAGCAGCACCTCTACATCAACCCCGACGAGTGCATCGACTGCGGCGCCTGCGAGTCGGCCTGCCCGGTCAACGCCATCTTCCCCGACGACGAGGTCCCGGCGGGCGAGGAGAAGTACACCAAGATCAACGCGGATTACTTCAAGTGAGGCCTGCGGCCTCCTTTTCGTAAGGCCGGAGCACTGCCGCACTCCGGCACTGCTTCAACCAGGAGCTGCGCCCTGGACCCCCCTTCCGTCCACAAGGTTCATGCAGGCCGCCCCTCGTCGCCAGCGCATGAAGTGGAGCCTGGCCCTCGCGGCCCTCCTGATTCCCCTCGGCGGCTGCATCTCCGCCAGCCACACGGAGACCAACGACTGCTTCGTCAACAACGTCAAGGTCCCCTGCTCCACCGTTGGCGAGGTCGGCGTCGCGGCCCCCAAGGTCGACGCGCGCCAGACGCTGGACGCCCTCAAGCAGTTCAGCGCGGCGTTCCCCTACCGCCAGAGCGGCTCGCCGACGCACCTGGCCGCCCGCGACGACCTCGCGGCGCGCTTCAAGGCCGCCGGGCTCGAGGTGGTGCGCGAGGGCTTCCCCTCCGGCAAGCAGGGCCTCCCCGTGGTGGGCGGCCACGCGCTCGAGTACGGCGGCGAGAACGTCATCGGCGTCAAGTGGGGCAGCGACCGCACGCACTTCATCGTCGTCGGCGCGCACTACGACGTGACCGAGGGCGCGGTCTACGGGACCTACGACGACGGCTCCGGCACCGCAATGGTGTTCAAGCTCGCGGAGGCGTTCGCGAAGGTGCCCACCAACCGCACCATCCTGTTCGTGCAGTTCGACCAGGAGGAGCTGGGCCTCGTCGGCTCGCGCTACCTCCTCAACCAGACCGAGATCGGCAAGTTCCCGCTCCCCGGCGCCGTCGACGGCATGATTGACCTGGACATGGTCGGCATCACCTGGCCCCACCCGGCCAAGCTAGTGGTGTGGCAGAACTCGCCCAGCCTGAAGGCGCGCATCCAGGTGCTGGCCAACGGCACCGGCATGCCGGCGGACCACCTGCTGTTCCGCAAGACGCTAGGCGGCTCCTCCGACGGGCAGACCTTCCTCGACGCCAACATCCCGACCGCCTACCTGTGGAGCGACTGGGACGAGTACATCCTGCCCGACGGCTCCGCCCTGCCCCGCACCGGCGCCCCCGGCGTGGGCGGCTACGCCAGCGCCTACCCGTGGTGGCACAAGGCGGACACGTACGACACGATGGTGCTGAGCGCGGGCGACGAGAAGACCCTCCAGGCCGGCTTCCAGACCACGCTCGACATCGTGAGCCCGCTGCTGCTCGACATGACCCGCCCCGCCTTCGCCCTGGACACCGACCAGTAGCGCACAACCCTTTACAGTGGCGCAACGGTCGCGCCCCCAATGGGCGGGCCCCTCCAGTTCAAGCCGAACCTGCGCCTCTTCGAGGCCATCACCATCATCGTCGGCTCGATGATTGGCTCCGGCATCCTGCTCCTCCCCGCCGACATGGCCGAGTTGCTGCCCAGCCCCGGCCTGATTCTCCTGGTTCTGGTGGCCGGCGCGCTGCTGACCATCGTGGGCGCCCTCACCTTCGCCGAACTGTCGTCGATGTTCCCGCGCGCCGGCGGCCAGTACCACTTCCTCAAGGAGGGGCTCGGCCGCTTCCCCGCCTACCTCTTCGGCTGGACGCAGTTCTGGGTCATCCAGACCGGCATCGTGGCGGGCGTCGCCGTCGCCTTCAGCCGGTTCTTCAAGTACTTCGTCGAGCGCATGGGCGGCCACATGCCCGGCCACACGGTCCAGCTCACCTCGCGTGTGGCCGAGGGGCCCTGCGTCACCACGAACGCGGACGGGAACTGCCTGCGCCACCTGCTCCAAATCGACCCCATCCAGATTCCGGCGTGGAGCGACGCCTTCGTCGCCATCGCCGTCATCGTCCTGCTCGCGTTCCTCAACATGCGCTCCACCAAGCTCGGCGGCCGCGTGCAGAACGTCGCGACGGTGGCGAAGGTGGCGGGCCTCGCCGCGCTCGTCTTCATCGTCTTCGCCCTCGGCACCGCCTTTGGCAAGGTCGCGCCCGACGCCTACGCGGCGCGCGGCGGCGGCTTCCTGCCCGGCATGGACGCCACCGGCCTCACCATCGCCTTCGGCGGCGCGCTCGCCCTGAGCCTGTTCGCGTTCGACGGCTGGCCGCAGGCGACCTACGTGGCCGGCGAGGTCCGCAACGCCAAGCGCAACCTGCCCCTTGCCTTGACCATCGGCCCACTGGTGACGAGCGCCATCTACATCGCCCTCGCGGCGGCCTACTTCTACGTCATCCCCATCGACCAGGCGGTGGACCTCGGCGTGCGCGACGCACGCATCGCGCCGGAAGCGGCGGGAGCCGTCTTGGGCACCGCCGGCCGCGACTTCATCAGCGCCGTCGCCCTGGTGTCCGTCTTCGGCACCGTCAACGGCTTCCTGCTGACCGCGCCGCGCATCTTCTACGCCTTCAGCCGCGACGGCGGCCTCCTGCGGAGCATCGGCACGCTGAGCAGGCGCGGCACCCCGGCGTGGTCCATCTACTTCACCGCCATCTGGGCCAGCCTGCTCGTGCTGACCGGCGGCTACCAGCAGCTCGTGACCATGGTGGTGTTCGGCATCTTCCTGTTCTACATCCCCACGAGCTGGGCGCACCTCAGGATGCGGGGCGTGCGTTGGCTCGGCCTGCCCGGGACGCACCGCGACGCCGAGCGGCCCTACCGCACCCCGTGGTACCCCTTCATCCCCCTCGCGTTCCTGGTGGCCTCCGTCTTCGTCGTCGTGAGCATCCTGCTGACCTCGCTGGCGCAGGCGATGGTCGCGCTCGGCCTGCTCTCCCTGGGCATCCCCGCCTACGCCGCCCAGCGCCGCTACCGCGACGGCTCCGCCAGCGCCGCCTCCGACGCACACGACGCCCAAGCGGGGCAGGGCTAGCAATCAAGCCGCCGACCCAGAACCGCTTTAGCCTCACGCCCGGCTCGACGGCCGTGACGGAAGCGGCCGCCCCCAAGCGCACCCTGGGCCTCACCACGGCCACCACCATCATCGTCGGCTCGATGATTGGCTCGGGCATCCTGCTCCTGCCGGCCGACATGCTGGCGAAGCTGCCGTCGCCGCCGCTCGTGATGGCGGTCTTCGTGGTCGCCGCCATCCTCACCGCCGTGGGCGCGCTCACCGTCGCCGAGCTGTCCGGCATGTTCCCCAAGGCGGGCGGCCAGTACGTGTACCTGCGCGAGGCGTTCGGGCCGTTCCCGGCCTACCTCTTCGGCTGGACGACGTTCTGGGTCGTGCAGACCGGCACCATCGCCGCCGTCGCCGCCGCGTTCGCCAAGATCCTCGCGCGCTTCGTGCCCCTGCCCGGCGCGGCGACCCCCCTCGCCATCGGCAACTGGCACACGGGGCTGACGCTGCCGCCCTACGGGCAGGCGTTCGTGGCCATCGCGCTCATCCTGCTGCTGACCTTCGTCAACTACCTGGGCGTCCGCTTCGGCGGCCTCATCTCGAACGCCAGCACCCTCGCCAAGGCGGCCGGCCTGCTCGCCGTCGTCGCCATCGTCCTCGTGTTCGCGCACGCCCCGCCCGGCGCGTTCGGCCCCGCCACCGCCGTCCACCAGCCGGGCGACAGCCACGCCGGCGCCGCGTTCACGGGCATGGAGGTGCTGGCCGGGTTCTCGACGGCGCTCATGCTCATCCTGTTCGCCTACGACGGCTGGTACTCCGCGACCTACGTCGCCGCCGAGATGCGCAACCCGCGCCGCGACGTCCCGCTCTCGCTCATCCTCGGCCCGCTGGCGACCACCGCCATCTACCTCGCCGTCGCCGGGGCGTGCCTCTACGCGGTCTCGCTGACCGACGCGCTGCACCTGGGCGGGAACGAGTACCTCGCCGGGCGCGCGGTGAAGGACGCCATCGGCGAGGGCGGCGCGGTCTTCGTCAGCGTCCTCGCCCTGGTCTCCATCTTCGGCACCACCAACGCCTACGTCCTGACGGCGCCCCGCATCGCCTACGCGCAGGCCAAGGACGGCCTCTTCCTGCGCTCGATGGGCCGCCTCGACCCCAAGCGCGGCACCCCCGCCTACGGCTCGCTGCTGTGCGGCCTGTGGGCCTGCCTGCTCGTGATGACCGGCCTCTACGACCAGCTCGTCGCGAGCGTCGTCTTCGCGGTGTTCCTGTTCCACGTCCTGACGGCGGCCGCCCACCTCAAGCTGCGGCGCACCCGGCCCGACCTCGAGCGCCCGTTCCGGACGCCTGGCGGCCCCACCATCCCGCTGCTGTTCCTCCTCACCAGCCTGTTCGTCGTCGTGGCCACCCTGGCGTTCCCGGACTACCGCATCCAGGCCCTGCTGGAGCTCGCCATCATCCTCGTCGGCGTCCCCGCCTACTTCCTGGCCCGCCGCAGGGCCGGCCGGGCGGCCGCCACCCCTGCGCACGACGCCCAGGTTGGCCCCCACTAGACGCGGCATCAAACCGGGTCCTTCAAGACGGCGAAACGGGTCCCGGGGCCCGTGCCTCCGGGAGTGGCGAGCCATTTCCTGCAAATCCTTGCAGGCGACCAGCGCTCGGCCCGTGGCAAGGTCCTCCTGGTGGCGCTCCTGGCGCTGCTGTGGTCCGGCTTCGCGTGGCTGCTGGGCGGCTGGTGGGGCGTCCTGGTCCACGTTGGCGCCACCGCCATCGGGGTCGTCCTCGGCCTGCTCGCGGCGCGCTCCACGGTGCGGCGCTACGAGGCCTCCATCCGGGGCACCTGGACGCAGTGGATGCGCTTCGCCGTCGCCGCCGAGACCGTTCCCGAGATCCACCGCAAGGTGCGCGGGCGCCAGGGCCGCAACCTGCCCGTCCTCTACGCCGCCGTCCTGCTGCTGATTGTCGGCCTGGAGGCCATCCTGCTCGTGGTGGCGTTCCTGAACGACCAGGCGAGCCTGGGCCTCGCGTGGCCGGTCATCGTCCTCAATGGCCTCCTGCTCGGCGGGCTGCTGGGCTATTTCCAGCACACCTCGGCCTGGTACGGCACCTTCCGCGCCACCGTCGCCGAGATGGTCGATTCGGGGGAGATTGGCGTGTGGGGGGTCCTGTAGTGGCCCCGGGCGCGCGGCCGAAAGCCGCCGCCAAGGCCGCCCGTCCCGCCAAGGCCGTCCGCGCCAAGCCCCGCCCCGTTCTCCGCGAAGTCCTGCGCCCCGCCCCCAAGGCCGCGGCCAAGGCCAAGCCCGCGCCAGCGAAGGTCGTCGCCAAGCCGGCCGCAAAGGCAGCCGCGAAGCCTGCGCCGAAGGCGGCACCGCCCAAGGCCATGCCGACCAAGGCCGCCGTCAAGCCGCGCACCACGCCCAAGGGCGAGCCGGACCTCTCCGTTGCGGGCCAGATTTACCAGCGCGGCAAGCTGGTTCCCGGCGTCCTGCACATCGACACCCAGAGCGGCCGCATCGTCCGCGTCGCCAAGTCCACCGAGCTGGAGACCCACCTCGACTTCGGCGGCAGCGCCATCCTCCCCGGCGCCATCGACCTGCACGTCCACTTCCGCGAGCCCGGCCACACCCACAAGGAGGACTTCACGAGCGGCTCGACCAGCGCGGCGTTCGGCGGCGTCACCGGCTTCGTGGACATGCCCAACACGCTCCCCGCCACCGTGACGCTGCGCGCGGTGAAGGACAAGCTCGCGCTGGCCGCGCAGAAGTCCGTCGTCGACTACGCGGTGTGGGCCGGCGGCTCCTGGTACACGGGCGAGCTGCCCGAGATGCTCAAGCGCGCGGCCGGCATCAAGACCTACCTCGGCGCCACCACCGGCGACCTGCTGCTGGAGGACGCCGAGCGGCTGCGCCAGATTCTCACCGCCGCGGGCGTCGCCGGCAAGCCCGTCGTCCTGCACGCCGAGAGCCAGCGCGTCCTGCAGCAGATGCGCCGCACCGAGACCGGCCTCGCCGACCACGACACCACGCGCCCGCCGCTTGCCGAGGTCGAGGCCATCTACGACGCCATGAAGGCGGTGGCCGGCCTCAAGAAGCCGCCCCGCGTCCACATCGCCCACATCGCGAGCGCCGACGCCGTGCAGGCCGCCACCGCCGCCCGCTTCAGCATGGGCGCCTGCCCGCACCACCTCCTGCTCGACACGACGGCGCAACTGTCGCACGCCTACGGCAAGATGAACCCGCCCCTGCGCAGCCCCGACGCCCGCAAGGCGCTGTGGAAGCTGTTCACCGACGGCAAGATTCCCATCCTGGAGTCCGACCACGCCCCGCACACCCAAGCCGAGAAGGAGGACAACTTCCACGCGGCCCCCAGCGGCGTCCCCGGCGTCGAGACGATGCTGCCCCTCATGCTCGCGCAGGCCAAGTCGGGCAAGGTCGAGCTGCAGACGGTGGTCGACGCCGTGACGCTCAATCCCGCCAAGCTGCTCGGCCTCACCGACCGCGGCGCCCTCGAGCCCGGCATGCGCGCCGACTTCGCCGTCTTCGACCTCAAGGCCGCCGGCAAGCTCACCGCCAACGCCCTCCACTCCAAGTGCGGCTGGACCCCCTTCGAGGGCCACAGCGCCATCCTGCCCAGCCACACCTACCTGGCCGGCCACCCCATCGTTCAAGACGGGGAACTCGTCGCCCAGCCCGGGACCGGGAAGAGCATGCTCCCCCAGCCCCGGGAATGACGGCATGGACTGGCTCGGGGCGCTCATCGTCTTCCTGCTTGCGCCGCTGCCCCTCATCGAGATGCGCGTCAGCATCGGCCTGGGACTCTTCCACTACCACCTCGGCGCCTGGCCGACCTTCTGGCTGACCGTCTCCTCCAACCTGCTGTTCATCCCCATCGCGTGGTCCATCCTCCCCCTCTTCGAACGCCTCTGCCGCAAAAGCCCCCGCCTCAGCCGCCTCCTCGACCGCGCCTTCGCCAAAGCCCGCCGCGAAGTCACCCACCGCCGCGAAGTGCTCGAGGAAGCCGGCATGTTCGTGATTGTCGCGCTTGTGGGGATTCCGTTTCCCTTGCCAGGGTCTGGCATCTACACCGCACTGGTCGCCGCCTACGTCTTCGGATTGTCGATGCGCAAGATTTTCCCCTGGATTGCAGCAGGGGTTGTCGTGGCGTGCACTGCTTTGACGTTGCTGGCGGTGGCGGGAAAGGCAGTCCTATAGCACCGACGTGCGGTAAGGTCCGGAACTGAATCTCCGAAAATAGCGGAGGATGGTTTCCTTCGAGGACGTCGAAATTGAGCCCCCGCCCCTTCCCGTCTCATCAATTGAGTTAGGTCGCATTGTCAGCGAGGCAAGCCGGCTACGCTACCAGGCAATCGCCTCGGACGATTGCCCCGCTGGAAGTTGCACATCCTTGGGGCAGATGAACAGTTCCTGCCCACGTCGCCGTTCAGATGCGGAGTAATTCAGGCGAAAAGGACGAACGGTTGCCCAGCTTTCATAGAGGGCGCGAATCTGGGGGCAGTCGTCGTACGTCATAACCCACGCGTGGTTCTCCATACCCTTCAACAGCTGCGCCAATTCTTCATGGTAAGCGTGATCCAAGCTGTTCAAGTAGAGGGTTGGGCCTTTCTCGTAATATGGCGGGTCGATAAAAAAGAAAGTTTCGGCGGCCTGTCTCTTTTGGAGAAATGCGAGACCGTCTTCCTGCGTTACTGATATACGGTCTGCGTATTCGGCGATTCGTGCGCAGCGGGCGCTCAGTTGTATGGCATTGTAGCGCGCATCGATTTTCCAGTTACCTTGTTGGTCGTGCCCCCCGATAGGGCCTCCATTAAGGATGATGCCGGAACGGTTGCATCGATTGAGGTAGAATGTCGAAAAGCCAAGTGCAAACCGCGACGCGCGGCGTCCCCGCCGCTGGATGTCTTTCTGGCGTCTCCATTCGGGGATGGAGGCGCGCGTGCTCCGAATCTTTTCCTGGAATTCTTCAGGCCATTTGAGAAGGGAATCCCAGAAGGCAAAGATTGCAGGGTCCGCATCGTTTATACCGACTCCTGGAACGTCTTCGTCAAAAAGGAGTTCCAGCGAAGCGCCGGCTCCGCCAGCGAACGGCTCAGCGATCCGCATGTCACCCCATCCGTTTAGACGACGAATCTCGCGGAGGAGCCCTTCCATGGCGCTTTTGCCACCGGGATAACGGAGTGGGCTAGCGTA
The DNA here is from genome assembly GCA_034667745.1 of Thermoplasmata archaeon. Lineage (GTDB taxonomy): Archaea > Thermoplasmatota > E2 > JACPAO01 > JAHFTW01 > JAHFTW01. Next base: position 1,443 of record JAXDQP010000015.1, on the reverse strand, counting down.
GGCCATGTGAATTCACTGCAGGAGTAGGACGAAGAGTGGTTCAGTGCGGACCCAGAACTGCTCCAAGTCGTGTCCAGTCGGCACGTCCGCCCCATGGACGAAGGAGTGGAGTTCGCTGATGTTGAACCGTGCCGATTCATCGTACTTGAGGGCTTTTTCTATTTTCTTGAACTCACTGTTATCAAGCTCGCCCTTTGCAACCTTTAGGATTTCCTTGACGAGTTCCTGCATGGGTGGTCCATGGGGTAGCTTGCGGCCTCCTTGTTGCAGCCTAGCCAGGAGCGGTTGCCACAGTTTCATCCGGTGGAGGTACTCTGTGACGCTCAGTTCGAGGAAGACGCGCAGCAGCATGGCGGCGGCGTAACGGTGGCCGTCGCGCTTGAGGCCCGTGAGTTCGCGGTGGATAATCAGCAGCTTGTCGGAGCCGTGGGCCGGTTTGAAGGATTTTGGAATCGCCGTTTGGCCAATTTTTTTAGCCTTCTTCGGTGCTAGTTTGCGCGGAGGCGCAGCGTCGCTCTGTTCCGGAAGGTCCGGTAGAAAGTCGCTTGCCGACGTGGCTGACGCCGTCGCCTTAGGAAGAAGTTTGGAGTCCATGCCGACAAAGTACTCGTCAATCGACGCGGCATCGTTGACTGTGCGTGAGTCAATATTCCCGTCGGCAATGTCCTCAACAACCTTCTTGAAAGCTTGGACAAACTCTTGGCGTTCAGCTTTAACTTCAAAACCGTCTGTCTCGCTGCGATAAATGTGAAGGTATTTTCTGGCCGCGGTTGACTCAAGGATGCGTTCGAGCGTCGTCCAACTGAACTTGCCGGGTGTCTCCACCATCGATTTCCGGGGTTCGTCAAGTTCCAAGTTGCGCGTCAACTCGACCATCCGGTTGAAGAAACGAGCTTCCGTGACTTCCCCTTGTGTGAATCCAAGTTCACTCAGCAGGTCTTGCTCCTTGTATCCCTCATCCAGTTTCTGTAGGATGAAACGCGAACGGTTCTCCTTCTCCCAACGCAATTGCAGACGGGGCGGGGGCGCGTGCCTCGTGGCAAGGATTCGGTCGGTCGCCTTGCGCGAGGGGGCGATGATGACGGGAACTGTAGCAATATCGCTGGGATCGACTACTCTGCTCGCCAGCGATTCTACCTGCCGCTGCGCAGGTTGCTCCAGCAGCGAAGGATCTTTCAGTGCCTTTAGGGCGGCCAGCCGCCGGTTGCCTTCAACGACGACGACACGGTCCCCTTCATGCACGGCAAGTAGTGGCTCGATGATAAAGAACCCATTCCGCGCAATGCTGCGGGCCAGTTCGATGGCGTCGTAGTGTTGGAACAGATATTGGATGAGTTGGCGCTGCGTTGCTCGGCCGGCGGACCCCGTGAGTCTGGGGTTGCGGGCATCGAGCTGCAACGTTGTAACAGAGCGCAATTCGACCTTCAGCTTCTTCGTCACGGT
>JAXDQP010000014.1:0-30598 GCA_034667745.1 Thermoplasmata archaeon | reverse complement strand
CAGTCGAGGTAGCAGCAGGTGTTGAACGTCGGCGGCGAGAGGCCGAGGGGGAGGCCGCCGTTGAGGCCGCTCGCCTCCTGCGCCGTGAGGGTGCCTGCGTAGTCCCGCGTGTAGCGCGGCCCGCCGGGGTCGGGCGTCGTGTAGTTGAGGAGGGCGTGCGCCTGGCCCGCCACCACCGCTCCGCCTTCCGTGCCCGTGGCGGGGGTCCCATTGGCGGGCGCTTTCGCGCAGCCCGCGAGAGCCGTCAACGTCAGGAGGGCGGCGACAGGGAACAGCAGCGAGCGCACGCGGGCCAGCCTTGCGGTTGCCTCTTAGCATTTCTGGTGCGATTTTGCGAGGATGCAGCCATCGCCCGCCCAGGCCGGCTCAGCGCTTGCGGCGGGTGGGCTCCGCGCGGGGCCGCAGGACCATCGCGTCGACGGCGCGCTGGATGTCGGCGTGGCTGTGCGTGCGGCGCAGGTCGGCGGGGGCCGGCGAGACGGCGCGCGCGGGCGGCGTCGCGCCGGGCTGCACGGGCGGCGTGGGGGCCACCGGCAGCGTCTCCCCTGCGGCGGTCTCGGCCACCGCGCCGCCCTCCTTGGCGCCGATGTTGCGCGTCGAGCGCAGCGGCACCTCCTTGAGGAACAGCGTCAGGACGAAGGCCAGCAGCACCACGGGGATGGAATAGAGGAAGATGTGGCCGACGCCGGTGGCCACGTGCGTCGTCACCACGTCGCGGATGGCGGGCGGCAGGTCGTGGATTTTTCCGGGCGAGCTTTGCAGGATGCCGCCGACGAGCTGGGGGTCCACGCCGTTGGCGGCGAGCTGGCGCAGCGCGGCGCGGATCTCCTTGTTCAGGAAGACGCCGAAGAGGCTGACCCCGATGACGCTGCCCATGCTGCGCATGAAGTTGTTCGCCGCGGTGCCGACGCCCATCTGGCGCATCGGCAGCGAGTTCTGCACCGCCAGCACCATGACCTGCATCGTCATGCCGATGCCGGCGCCGAGCAGGAACATGCCCACGCCGATGAACCACTTGCTGGAGTCGGGCGCGAGCAGGGAGAGCATCCCCATGCCGGCGGCCGCGACGGGCAGGCCGACGAGGGGCCACCACTTGTAGCGGCCCGTCTTGCTGATGATGATGCCCGACGCGGTCGAGAGCGGCATGAGGCCGCCGATGAGCGGCAGCAGCAGCAGGCCCGACAGGGTCGCGGAGACGCCCGTCGAGATCTGCAGGTAGGTGGGCAGGAAGACGAAGCCCGCGAACATGGCGGCGCCCACCGCGAACGAGACGAGCGACGAGATGGTGAACACCGAGCTCTTGAACAGGCCCATCGGCAGCAGCGGGTTGTCGCGCCTGCGCTCGACGAGGACGAAGACGGCGGTGACGAGCAGGCTGCCCAGGATGAGCAGGCTCACCAGCCAGTCGCCGAGGAACGCCGCGAGGCCGCCGGGGCTGGCGCCGGGGAGGTTGCTGGCGTCGCCCACGCCGGGGAGCCAGCGCAGGTTGTAGGAGGCGTCCCACGGCGAGGCGTCGCCGCCCCACACGAGGGCGAGGATGAGCATGGAGGAGCCCAGGGTCAGCAGCGCCGCGCCGAGGTAGTCGATCTTCTGCTTCTGGCGCTCGAACGGCAGGCGCAGGACGACGCCGGTGAGGACGAGCGCCGGGATGCCGATGGGGACGTTGACGTAGAAGATCCAGCGCCACGAGACGTGGTCCACGATGAGGCCGCCCAGCAGGGGGCCGAGGACGCTGGAGAGGAGGAACACGCTGCCCATGAGGCCCATGTACTTGCCGCGCTCGCGCGGGCTCAGGACGTCGCCGATGATGGCGAACGCCAAGCTCATGATGCCTCCGGCGCCGATGCCCTGCAGGCCGCGCCCGACGATGAGGAAGCCCATGTTGGGGCTGAGGCCGATGAGGGCGGAGGCGGCGAGGAAGGTCGCGATGGAGGTCTGGAACATGACCTTGCGGCCGTAGATGTCCGAGAGCTTGCCCCACAGCAGGATGGTGACGGTGGAGGTCAGGAGGTAGGAGGTGACGACCCAGGTTATCTTGTCGAAGCCGCCCAGGTCGGCGGCGATGGTGGGCAGCGCGGCGGCGACGATGGTCTGGTCGAGGGCGGCCAGGAACATGCCCAGCATCAGGCCGGAGAAGACGAGGAGGATTTGGCGGTGCGTCAGGTGGACGCGCTGCGGGCCGGCCTCGGTCGGGGAGGGGGGCATGTCGCTCACGCCGGCACCTCAGGGGCGAGGGCCGTTTGCAGGTCGGCGAGGGCGGCGGCGAGGCTGGCCTGGCTGCGGGCCGGGAGCGCGGCGAGGCGGTGCGCGAGGCCCTCCTCGAGCTGGGCGCGGAAGCCCGACACGAGCCTCTGGCCGGCGGGGGTGATGGCGAGGCTGAGGCGGCGGCGGTCGCTGGCGTCGGCGGCGCGGGCGACGAGGCTGCGCTCCACGAGGCCGTCGACGAGCTTGGAGAGGGCGGGCGGCGAGACGCCGAGGTCCTCCGCGATGTCGCCGAGGCTGCGGTCGGTCTCCTTGGCGAGGATGCTCAGGAAGCGGAACTGCGGGATGGAGAGGTCGCCGGGGCGGCGGCTGCGCAGCTCGGCCTTGAGGTAGCAGAGGAAACCGAGGCCGGTGTCGACGGCGAGGCTGGCGGCGCGGGAGGTGCCCGGTCCCATTTCATTCACCACTGCAATCGTTAGTGTTGTTAAGCGTTTCCACGGCGGCCGTCAGCCGACGTGAACGAGCCCCTTCATGCGCTCCTCGTGGTGGGTGTGGCACCAGACGGTCCAGGTGCCCGCCCGCGTGAAGGTGTGCTCGTAGGACTCGCCCGGCGCGAGGAACCGGGTCAGGCCCTGCCCGTCCGCGGCGAAGAACTCCGGGCGGTCCGCCCTGGGCGGGTCCCCCTCGTAGCCCGACACGTCGTGCGCGACCGTCCCGTTGTTGACCCATACCACCGTCGCCCCGACCGGGACGCGGACCTCGGCGGGCGCGAAGACGAGGCTGGACTCCATCATCACGACATAGCGGCCCGCCGCGTCGCGGGGCGGCACCACGCCAGGCGTCGCGCACCCAGCGAGCAGCACGGCCGCAGCCAGCGCCGCCAGCAGGAGTCCCGTCGCATCGCCAGGCCGCATGTCCGTCCCAAGCCCCGAACCGCGCCCCGCTTTCAAGGCCGAAGGCGTGGGCAGCCCGCTTCAGGCGCCGGCCTTGCGGTGAATCTTCACGGCCTTCGGGTCCCGCGCCATCGGCTCCGCGCCGTCCGCATCCTGGCCATAGGTAGTGAGGTCCGCAAGGAGGCGCGCGACGTCGATGCCCCAGCGGCCTCCCGCGTTGGGCCGCAGCCGCAGCGCCACGTTGGCCCAGTGGTTGTGCACGCCGCGCCGCACCCCCTTGCCGTACTGCACCAGCATCGCGGCCGCCATGATGAGGCCCTGGATGAACAGCTTCTCGTCCCCCTCCAGGCCCATCCAGAGCGGCTCCCACGCCTCGTGCGCGTGCCAGTGCTCGCCGTGGTTGAACAGGCGGCGGCCCTCCTCCAGCGCCGGATGGGACGCGGGGTCCGCGATGGGGGGCGTGTTGCGGTTGCGGCTCGTGTTGAGCGGGCCGGTCACGCGGCGGGGATTCATGGCTGGGGCTTCAGGCTTGGGCTCCTGCCGCGGCGTCCAGGTCTGCTGTCGCCGCCGTGTGGGCAGACACAGATTCCGCAGAGCCTTAGGCTGTGGAACCGAATCTGCGCAATGGCCTGCTGGCCAAGCTTGCCATTTCGCAGATTGAGAAAACCCGTGTTCAGTCTCTGCGGAATCTGTGTCTGCCGAGTCCGCCGACGCCCAAAACCGCGGATTTCGGGGATGACGCGGATGGTGGTCTCCGCGAAATCCGCGCCATCCGCGGTTTCGCCGCTACGTCTTCTTCCACGGCTTGGGCTTGACGGGGGAGCCGCAGACGGTGCACTCCTCCGCCTTGGGCATCGCCTCGAACCAGCGGCCGCAGCCGGTGCAGCGCGGCTTGAAGTCGAGCGTGCCGCCGATGCCTTGGGCGTTCACGGTGCGGGTGGCGATGGCGAGGCGCTTGGCCACGTCCAGCAGCGTGTAGTCGTCCGTGATGAGGTGGCCCTCCAGCTCCAGCGCGAGGGCGGCGAGGCTGACGTCGGCGCGGCTGAGGCGGGCAAGGTTGCCGGCGGCCTGGGCGGCGTCCTCGACGCGGGTGACGGCGTCGGGGTCGGCGGCGCGGATCTGCAGCCCCACGGAAATCCAGTCCTCGTAGCGGCGGGCGTCACGGCCCCCGGGCGAGACCTCGGCGGCGGCCTCCGGCGTGGTGGCCCAGCGGCCGTCGCGCGGCGGGTCCTTGCCGCCGAGCAGGAGCGAGGTGTCGAGGATGTACCACGAGGGCACACTGGGCGACGGCGGAAGGGGGAGATAGGCGTGACGGAAGGATGGCCGGACGGTTTCCCCCGCCCGGCGGCGGCGCGGATGGCCCGCCGCGTCGGCCTTTTCAAGGCGGCATCGGTGGCCGCGCCCATGGCCACCAAGGTTGGGTTCGTGGGCGCCGGCACGATTGGCGCCAACTCCATCTTCGCGACGCTCGCCCTCACCGACCGCATCGACGAGGTGGCCGTGGTCGACATCGCCGAGGCCGCCGCCGTCGGGCGCGCCATGGACCTCAACACCGCCTCGGTCGCCTTCGGCCGCCGCACCAAGGTCTCGGGCAGCACCGACTACGCCACCCTGAAGGGCAGCCAGGTCGTCGTCGTCTCGGCGGGCGTGCCGCGCAAGCCGGGCATGACCCGCGCCGACCTGCTGGGCATCAACATCAAGATCCTCAAGGGCATCTGCGCCGAGGTCAAGCGCCACGCGCCCGACGCCGTGTTCCTCCTCGTCACCAACCCCGTGGACATCCTGCTCTACGTGTGCTGGAAGGAGCTGGGCTTCCCCCGCGAGCGCTGCATCGGCATGACCTCGCTGCACGACTCCGCGCGCTTCACCGACATCGTGCGCGACGCCACCGGCGACCGCGAGGTGCGCGCCACCATCCTGGGCGAGCACGGCGAGACCATGTTCGTCGCCCCCACCCTCAGCAGCCCCAAGCTCAAGGGCGGCGACTGGGAGGCGTGGGAGAAGAAGACCCGTGGCCGCGCCATGGAGATCATCGAGCGCGTCGGCGCCACCGCCTACGCCCCCGGCGCCTGCACCGGCCGCATGGTGCGCGCCATCATCGAGGACACCCACGAGGAGATTCCGACCGGCGTCATCCTCGACGGCGAGTACGGCCACCGCGACGTCGCCACCGGCCTCCCCGCCGTCCTCGGGAAGGGCGGCCTCGTCCGCGTCGTCCAGTACGACCTGGGCGCCACCGAGAGGCAGAAGCTCGAGGTCACCGTCAAGGCGGTCAAGGAGAAGATTGCCGAGGGCCTCGCAATCCTGGCCGCGCCCCCTGCGCCGGCCCCCGCCCCGCCCGCCTAAGGCTTATCTATGCCCCAGTGTCACCCCGGCCAACGCGCGCACCTGCGCCCCTCTGGGGCCGGGGGCGAGTCGTTGAAAAATGACGGTCCGGCGCCCGCCGGGCCGAATGGAGACTGAAACGCATGGCAATGTTTGTCCGCTTTGAGACCCCCAAGGAGCTTGGGGCCCAGATCTACGAGACCATCGAGAAGGCCCGCACCACCGGCCGCGTCGCCAAGGGCGCCAACGAGGTCACCAAGCAGGTGGAGCGCGGCGTCGCGAAGTTCGTCGTGATGGCCGAGGACGTCTCCCCCGAGGAGATCCTCGCCCACATCCCGCTCCTGTGCGAGGAGAAGGGCATCCCGTACGGCTACGTCCCCTCGAAGGCCGAGCTGGGCAACGCCGCCGGCCTGCCGGTTGGCACCGCCGCCGTCGCCATCATGGACGCCGGCACCGCCGCCGAGTCCGTTGAGGACGTCGCCAAGAAGACGACGGCCCTGAAGGCGGCCTAAAACCTAGGAGGCATCATCCATGGCTGACGACAAACCCAAGGGCAAGGCGCCCAAGGAAGCCAAGGAGCCCAAGGCGCCGAAGGACGCGCCCGAGGCCAAGCCCGCGAAGGGCGAGAAGGGCGACGCGCCGGCACCCGCCGCGCCCGCCACGCCGCAGCCCGGCGACGGCGACGCCTTCCCCAGCGAGGTCGTCGAGGTCGTCTCGCGCGGCGGCATGACCGGCGAGGTCACCCTCGTCAAGGTCCGCGTCCTCGCGGGCCGCGACAAGGGCCGCATCATCGCGCGCAACGCGATGGGCCCCGTGCAGCTCGGCGACGTGCTGATGCTGCGCGAGACGGAGCGCGAGGCGCGCACCATCGGCGGCGGGGGTCGGAAGAAGTGACCAACTGCTCCTTCTGCGGCAAGGCCATCGAGGCCGGCACCGGCAAGCTCTACATCAAGCGCGACGCCACGACGTACCACTTCTGCACCAAGAAGTGCCAGATCAACCAGATTGGCCTGGGCCGCGTCAACCGGCACGTCAAGTGGACCGAAGCCTTCACGCTCCACAAGGGCGGCAAGTAGACCCACCGCTTCCTCTTCTCCCTCTCCTTCCCCTTCCTTCCCTGTTCTTTCGGCAGGTTTTGCCCGCGCCGCAAACGCTTCGCGCCGCCCCGCCTTGCCGCCCCCATGCGTCCCCTCGTGGCCCTCGCATGCCTGCTCGCGGCCGTCGCCCTGCTTCCCGCCGCCAGCGCCCAGCCGCTGCCGTGCGACCCCGCCAACTGCCACGTGACGGTCACGGTGCCACCCGGCGTGCGCTGCCCCGAGGCGGGCCACTACGAGAGCTACACCGTCGGCCCCGTCACGGTGCGGGTGCTGCGCTGCGACTCCGGCGTCCCCCCGTGAGCCGGCAGGTCGCACCCGCAGCGCAAGGCCCATCACCCCCGCCCCGGCTGCCGCCGCGATGCGCATCCTCGCCATCGCCACCCTCGGCCTGCTGACCGCCCTCGCCTTCGCGCTCCCGGCGCAGGCCGCCGCCGACCCGTGCAACTACCAGGTCGTGGGCAACACCTCGACCGGCGTGTACACGCAGGGCTGCGCCGCCTTCGTCTCCGCCGACGCCATGGACTGCCTGTGGGGCGAGCACTGGAACACCTACACCGCCGGGCCCGTCACCGTCCGCTACACGAGCTGCAACGGCCAGTACGACGACCACTAGGCGCCCTCTCTTTCCCTTCTCCCTTCCCCCCACGGGCCGCCCGGACGGCGCGGCCGTCAGTTGCCGGGCGTCTTCGGGTCGTAGTGAAGCAGCGCCTCGACCTTGAGGACCATCTGGCCCGGGTCCACGTTCTTGGAGAGGAAGTCGTTCACGACCGCCTCGGAGATGGCGCGGCGGGAGAGCTCCTCGTCCGCGAAGGCGGTGAACATGATGCGCGGCAGGCCGGGCCGGATGCGGCGCGCCTGCACCAGGAACTCGATGCCGTCCATGCCGGGCATCTTGAAGTCCGACATCACGAGGTCCACCCGCTCGCGCTCCAGGATCTCGATGCCGTTGCGGCCCGAGGTGGTGGTGATGACCTTGACGCCCGGCATGGACTGCTCCAGCAGCTGCTTGAAGCTGGAGAGGACGTCGGGCTCGTCGTCCACGACGAGGATGATCCACGGCCGGGGCGGCGGCTTGCTGCCCATCGTGGCGGCGGGTCCCTGGGCGGAAGGCGGGTCGAGGTTCGAGGTCATGCGGGAGTCTCCGGGGGTCTTGCTTGGTCGTCCTTGGCTGGGGGCCCGTCCGGGTCCCGTGCGGCTCGCGTCGCCAGCGAGGGCGGGAGGGCCTTGGGCAGCGTGAACCAGAAGGTGGAGCCCTTCCCGAGACCGGCGCTGATGGCGCCAATCCTGCCGCCGTGCATCTCGACGAACTGCTTGCAGATGTAAAGGCCGAGGCCGCTGCCTGGCTCCGTCACCTGGGCGGTGTCGTGGACCTGCACGAAGGGCGTGAAGAGGCGGGGCAGGTCGGCCTTGGCGATGCCGTGGCCGGTGTCGGTGACCTGGATGCGGACGTCGGGCCCGTCGTCCTGCATCTCGAGCCGGACGCGGCCGCCGCGCGGCGTGAACTTGAACGCGTTGCTGAGCAGGTTCGACACCACTTGGGAGAGCCGCTTGGGGTCGGCCGTGATGGACGCGGAGGCGTTCGCCGGCAGCGTGAGGGCGATGCCCCGGTCCTTGGCCACCGGCTGGAACGCCTCGGCCGCGTCCGCCAGCACCTTGCCGACCTCGATGGGCTCCGGCGCGATGCCCAGCCGTCCCGCCTGCGAGCGCGCCACGGTCAAAAGGTCCTCGACGAGCGTCCCGAGGCGCGTGAAGTTGCGCTGCATGACGCCCAGCGCCGTCCGCTGCGTCGGCGAGGGCGGGTCGGCCGTGCTGTTGAGCATCAGGTGGACCTGGGTCCGCAGGGGCATCAGGGGGGTGCGCAGCTCGTGGGCGGCGGTGTTGATGAACTGCGTCTTGAAGCGGTTGAGCTCCTGCAGGCGGCCCAGCTCCAGCGCGCTCTGCTGCGCCTCCTGGCGCCCCTTCTCGGCGAGGCGGCGGTCGGTGATGTCGCGGAACGAGACGACGGCCCCCTCCTGGTGGGCGCGGTCCTCGATGGGCGTGCAGAGCAGCTCGACGGGCAGCGTGGACCCGTTGGGGCGGCCGAGGAACGCCTCGACCTGGAAGGCGCCGGAGCGGCGCAGCAGGCCGGCGGGGCCGTCGAAGAGCGGGCGGCCGTCGGCGCCCAGGACAATCTCGTGCAGGGGACGCTGCGGGCCGCCGGAGCCGGCGAGCATCCGCCGCGCCGCCGGGTTGGCGAAGGTGACGCGGCCCGCGGCGTCGATGCCGAGGATGCCCTCGCCGGCGGAGCGCAGGATGCGGTCGGTCTCGTCGCGCGCGGTCTCGTTGGCGCGCCAGACCACCACGAGCGCCACGCACTCGGAGAGGACCATCGTGGCGTGGATGACCGCCCACTTCCAGGGGTGCGCCAGGGCGTCGGGGTGGTTGTACACCCACACCGGCGCCAGCGTGCCCACGAGGCCGTGGTCCAGCACGACGTAGAGGATGGCGAGCAGGAAGGGCACCCAGTCCTGGTAGAGCGAGATGAAGGCGACGACGATGAAGAAGTGGAAGTGGCCCTCGATGACGCCGCCCCAGAACTGCGTCAGGACCGCCGAGCTGGTGACGAGCGCGAGGGCCGCCACGCCGCTGCGCATGGAGCGCGACAGCGGGGGCAGCGCCGCGACGACGCCGAGCAGCGCGATGGCGGCCGGCTCGGCGACGGCTAGGACGGGGCCTCGCCCCTGCATGAACCCGAAGATGCACAGGCCAATGGCGTGCGCGAAGATGAGGAGGACGACGGCGCGGTGGCGGACCTGCCAGGTCGCCTCGGGGAGACCCCGGCCCTGCGGCAGCCAGTTCCATGCCCGCGCCAGCAGCGAGGCCCTGGGGGCCGCCACGGCCACGGGGGCGGCTGCGCCAGCCACGGCGCTCTCCATCGCCCCGCAAACGGCCGGATGCGTATAAGGCTTCAAGGTCAGGGGACTGCTGCGGTCGGCATGGACAACCCCACCCCGCGCCGCGGCGAGCTGGCCGCCGGCTGGCTCTCCGTCGCGGCGGGCGCCATCCACGGCGGCGTCGCGCAGCAGCACTTCGAGGAGTGGTGGGGCTACGGCGCCTTCTTCGTCGCCGCGGGGCTCTGCCAGACGCTGTTCGGCCTGCTGCTGCTCACCCACGGCATCGAGTCGCCGCGGCTCGGGTGGGAGCGCGCGCGGCGCCCGCTGCTCGTCGCTGGCATCGCCGGCAACCTCGCCATCCTGGCGCTGTGGCTGGTGACGCGCACGGTCGGCATCCCGTGGTTCGGGCCGGAGGCCGGCAGGGTCGAGCCCGTGGGCGCCACCGACGCCGCGTCGAAGATTGTGGAGATAGTCCTCGTCATCCTGCTGTTCCTCCTGTGGCGCGCCCCCGCCGTGAAGCACAAGGCTTAGGTCCCCGCGCGCCGCGTCCACACCGATGAGGCGCTGGACGGTCGCGTTGGCGGTGCTGCTCCTCGCGCCGCTTGCCGCCGGGCAGCACGAGCACCACGCCGTCGCCCGCGCGCCGCTCGCGGTCCTGCTCGACGTGCAGGGCGCCAACGAGGTGCAGGCCGGCGACCCCGCGCGCTTCGCGGCCGTCGCGTTCGGCGACGACGGCGTCCCCGACACCGACCAGGTCCTCCGCATCGAGGCGACGCAGATGGGCCGCCTCCTGCTCGCCATCCCGGCCGCCTCTGCGCGCGACGCCGACGGCGTGGCGCAGTTCGACGTCCTGTTCCCGGTCGCGGGGCCGTACCTCGTGCGCGTCCTCGACGCGGCGGGCACGAAGCTTGCGAAGCTGGAGGGGTGGGCGCTCGCCCCGGACGCCAAGCCCGCGACGCCGCGCATGGAGGTCCCCGCGTCGGCCGTTGCGGGGCAACCGGTCCGCCTGCGCTTCTGGCCCGAGGCCGCCAACGGGACGCTCGTGCCGCACTTCTACACCTTGCTGGAGGTGCGCCGCGCGGGGGAGTTGACCTACCGCGCCAAGCTGCACGGCCACGACGCCGCCGACCTGGGCGCGGCCGAGGCGGACATCGCGTTCCCGCTCCCCGGCGCCTACACGGTGGACGCCACCATCTTCCAGGCGTCCCCCTACGGGCCGCAGCCCATCGCGTTCCGGCCAATGCACCTTCAGCAGGCCGTGCAGGTGTCGCCTGGCCCCGCCCTGCCCGCCGAGCAGGCGCCGAGCGTGCCCACGTTGCCCACGCCAACCCCCGCCGCGGGGCCGGTCGTCGCGCTGAACGGCACCGAAATGCTCGTCGGCACCTACGACCCCGCGCCGCAGGTCGGCCCCGGCACGCTCCAGCGCCTCACGGTCCTCGCCGAGGACGCGGCGGGCGGCCTGCTGGGCCACGACAACTTCGCGGCGCGCCTCACCGGCCCCACGGGCAACGTCCTGTTCGCCTCGCGGTTCCTGCACGAGTCCGACGGTGTGCTGGAGTTCGCCACCACGCAGAGCCTGCCAGGCCGCTACCACCTCGCCGCGTGGCAGGGCGGAGCCGCCGCGATCGGCCTGCCGTTCCAGGTCCTGCCCGCCGCCCCGGCGACGCTTCCGCAGCAGGTCACGGTCACGGGCCTCGACCGCGCCGCCGCCGGCATCCCGCTGGAGGTCCACGTTGCGTTGCAGGACGCCGCCGGCCGCGCCCCCGCCAACGTGGAGGCCGACGTCCAGGTGGCCGGCCCCTCCGGCGTGGGCATCGTCTCGGCCAAGCTGCGCGCGCAGGACGGCCGGCTCGCGTTCTCGTTCGCGCCGCTGGAGACCGGCCCGCACACGCTGCGCCTCGTCCCCTACGCCACCGATGGCCAGCCGCTCGTCTTCCCCAACGCCGCGGCCTGGTCCACCACCGCGTTCAACGTCGCGGCCGGTGCGGCGTGGCCCGCGCCGCAGAAGCCGCCTGCGCCGCTGGCCGCAGCGCCTGTCGTGGCTTCCCAAGGCGGCCTGCCCCTGCCGTGGCTCGCGGCGGGCGCCACCCTCGCGGCCGGAGCCCTCGCCACCGTCGCGGTGCTGCTGGCCACGCGCCGCCGCGCCTAGGCCCAATCTTCTTGAGCGCCGCCCCGCATCCGGAGCCGTGGCCCTCACGCCATCGGCCATGGTGGCCCTCGGCACCCCCGCGCCCGACTTCGCGCTGCCCGACACGGAGGGCCGCACCGTCCGCCTCTCCGACCACGCGGGCAAGCCGCTGCTCGTGATGTTCCTCTGCAACCACTGCCCGTACGTCAAGCACATCGCCAACGACCTCGCGCAGATTGTGCAGAAGCACCAGCAGAGGGGCATCGCCGCCGTCGCCATCAGCAGCAACGACGCCGAGGCCTATCCGGAGGACGCGCCGGCGCAGATGCGGGTGGAGAAGCGGAACCGGGGCTACACGTTCCCCTACCTGTTCGACGAGACGCAGCAGGTCGCGCGCGCCTACAACGCGCAATGCACGCCCGATTTCTTCCTGTTCGATTCCAGCCACCGCCTCGTCTACCGGGGGCAGTTCGACGACGCGCGGCCGGGAAACGGGAAACCAATCACGGGCATTGACCTGACCATGGCCGTCGATGCCTTGCTCGCAGGGAAGCCGCCGGTCGCCGTGCAGAGGCCGAGCATGGGATGCAACATCAAGTGGCGATGACGAAAGGCTCCCGGCTGCAATCCTGGGCCATCCGCCACCCGCGCGCCTTCCGCCACTTCCTCAACCTCTACCCCGCTTTCCGTGGAACCGGCGGCCGCGTCACCTACATCGCCCCCGACTGGAGCGAGATGCGGGTCAAGCTGCCCCTCAACTGGCGCACCAGGAACTACGTCGGCACCATCTTCGGCGGCTCGCTCTACGCAGCGCTGGACCCGCACTTCATGTTCATGCTCATGCACCGCCTCGGCCCGGAATACCTCGTCTGGGACAAGGCGGCCTCCATCCGGTTCCGCAAGCCGGGCCGCGCGACGCTGACGGCGGTGTGCCGGATGCCAGACGCGGAGGTGGCGGAGGTGCGGCGCCTGCTGGGGACGGAGCCGAAGGTGGACCGCACCTATTCCGTGGACCTCGTGGACAAGGAGGGCGTCGTGCACGCGACCGTCGAGAAGGTCGTGAACGTGCGCCGCGCTCCCGCCTGAACAGGGATACGGGAATTGGGCCTCCCCTCGAAACCACGGATGCACGAATTGCACGGACGTTGAATCGGTCATCCGTGCAACCTGTGGTGGCTCGTGGGGGCATTTCCCGTCCTCCCCGCAATCCCTGCTCAGGCCATGGGCCGGCGCACGGTGGCCACGAGGTTGTCCGGTTCGCGCGCGACCACTGCGACGGCCTCGATGCCGTATGTCTCGAATCCGACGGCGTGCAGGTCCGCCTCCAGCGCGGCGGGGGTGTAGAGGTGGTAGGGGCGCGGCTCGTCGTGGCCGTCGCTGCGCCAGGGCAGGACGACGTCGATGGGGTGGCCGGGCGTTCCCCCCGCGCGGAAGCGGGGCGCGTCGCGGCTCCAGACCGTGACCTGGGCGCCGCCGCCGGGCTTGAGGATGCGGCGCAGCTCGCGCAGGGCGGACTGCCGCGCCGTCGGCGTGGGCAGGCAGTGGAGGCCAGCGACGAAGATGCAGGCGTCGAACGAGGCGTCCGCGAGGGGAAGGTGCGTGGCCTCGGCGACGACGACGGCGACCTGGGGGTAGCGGTCCGCGACGATGCGCGCGGCGGGGCGGCTCCAGTCCAGCCAGGCGGCGCGGTGGCCGGCGTCGAGGACGCAGCGGGTGTGGCGCCCGTTGCCGCCCATCAGGTCCAGGACCCGGCTGCCGGGCGGGAGGCCGCGCAGGAACGCCTCGACGTGGGGCCAGGTGCGCGTGCGATTGCGGTCGAAGCTGTGCGCGATGGCCTCCCAGACGCCGTGCTCCGGGTGCGCCACCACGGCCGCCGGACGGAGGGAACCTTCATGGAAGCGACGGTGATGGGGAGCGCGTGCGGGACCTCGCCGGCAAGCGCCTCGTCATTGTGGCCGGCAAGGGCGGCGTCGGCAAGACCACGACGAGCGCGGGCGTCGCGCTGCACCTCGCCAAGCTGGGCCGCAAGACGCTGCTCGTGACCGTGGACCCGGCGAAACGGCTGGAGGACTCTCTTGGCGTGCCCGTGGGCAGCAAGCCCACTTCGGTGCAGCCGAACCTGAAGGCGATGATGCTGGACCCCGGCGCCATCATCAAGGAGCACCTGGAGGAGCGGCTGCCGCAGGCCAAGGTGACGGAGCACCCGTTGTTCCGCTACGTCACCAACTACCTGCCCGGCCTCAACGAGCTGATGGCCATCGGCCGGCTCAACGACTTCCGCCGCGAGGGCGCGTACGACTGCATCGTCGTGGACACCGCGCCGACGGGGCACGCGCTCTCGTTCCTGGCCGCGCCGCAGGGAATCCGGGACATGCTGAAGGAGGGCAGCCTGCTGAAGTGGGCGGTGCGCGGCTACGCGGTGTGGCAGCGCATGGCCAGCACCGCCAGCAAGGTCGGCAACGTGTTCAAGAAGGAGGCGGACCGGAGGGAGGCGCCGCCCGACATCGACTTCGAGAAGGTGTTCGGGGAAATCCGCGAGGAGGCCGAGCGCATCCAGGAGTTCCTCGCGGACCCGGAGCACTCGCGCCTGCTGCTGGTGACGCTGCCGGAGAAGCTGCCGGTGGAGGAGACGCTTGACCTGCACGCGGCCGTCACGGAGCTCGGCTTCACCGCACACGCCGTCGTCGTCAACAAGGTGCAGCCCGACCCGCTGGCCGGCCACGCGGAGCGGTTCAGGGCGCTGGGGAACGCGTCGGCGCGGCGCTCGTTCGTCGCGAAGGCGGCGGCGGGCACCGGCGACGACCCCGCGCTCTTCGAGGCGCTGCTGGCCGCCGCCGAGTTCGGGCAGGTCCGCCGCGACATGAACCTCGCCTACATCGCCGAGCTGAAGGCGCGCCTGCCGGGGATGCCGCTGGTGCTGCTGCCGCTCTTCAAGGAGGACGTGCAGGGCCTCAAGCGCCTGAGGGAGTTCAGCGCGGCGCTCTTCGAGCCGGCGAACGCGGGCTAGCCGTCAACGAGCGGGCGGGGCCATCGGGTGCGGACGGCCGCGCGGGGAGTCGGATTGGCTCAGTGCTGGAGCAGGCGGCGGTCCTGCTTCTCCTGGAGCGAGTCCTCCAGGTTGCGGTCCGTCAGGGTGATGGGGACGTGGTCCCAGCGGTTGTTGCAGTAGGTGCACGTCACCAGGACCGACTTCTTGATGCGGTCCATCTGCAGGTTGCCCGGGACCTCGAGCGTCTTGCGCTCGCGGGTCTCGATGAGGAAACCGGAATCGGACCCACACTTGGAGCAGCGCAGAAGGACCATGAAAGCACCCTAGGGTTAGCATGACGTGCCCCCGGCCTTAAAAGGTTGCGAGAGGGGCATTTTCCGCCGGCGGGGCGGTTGGGAAGCGGATGGCACCCCTTAGAGGGCAGGGCGCTCCTGGCCCATCCACCCGGGACCCGGGCAAGAGTTCCCTCCGTTGTTCTCCACCCCGTGCTCCCCCAAACGTCGGTCGTTCGCGGTAAGGCTGCTCCCTTCCGGGCCTGACCCGGTCCCCGCATCGAAGGCGTTCTCCCTTCCTTCCGGAAGGTGTCCCGCCACCGCCGACCTCGAAGGACGAGGCTTCACTGTAAGACGGAGGCTTGCGCCGGACCCCGGGCGACGCGGTCAGGGGTTCAGCGCGCCATGTAGGCTTGCGCGAGGGGACGCCTGGCTCCCCGCCTAGCCCCGCCTGTCTCCGGGTGCCATCCGCTTCCGGGTGGCCTTCGCCGCGACGGGCATCCCCCTCATAAGCGGGTCGGCTGGAGAGGGACGTCGCCCCAAACCCCTTGTGCGGCCACCAAGTCGCCGCCGCGTTGCCCCGCCCTCGCAAGGCCGCCGCCGCGCGCCCGCCGCCCCCGTCTCCGCCGCCCGTCAGCCCGGCCGCCGTGGAGGCCATCGCGGCGCGCGTGCGCACCTGCGCGCTGTGCGACCTGTGCGAGACGCGCATCCGGGCCGTGCCGGGCGAGGGCACCGGGAAGGCGCGCATCCTCCTGGTGGGCGAGGCGCCGGGGCGCAACGAGGACGAGACGGGACGCCCCTTCTGCGGCTCGGCGGGAAAGAACCTGGACCTCGGGCTGCGCGAGGCGGGCATCCCGCGCGGCGACTGCTTCGTGACCAGCATCGTCAAGTGCCGCCCGCCGAAGAACCGCGACCCCCAGCCCGCGGAGAAGGCGGCGTGCCGGCCCTACCTCCTGGAGCAGTTGGCGGCCTTGCAGCCACGCGTCATCGTTGCCCTCGGGCGGCATGGCCTGCACGGCGTCCTGGGCGAGCTGCCGGCGGACTTCGCCAACCTCGCGGGCACCTTCGTGGCGGGGCCGGCGGGGGTGCCGGTGTTCGTCAGCCTCCACCCGGCGGCGATCATCTACCGCCAGAAGTGGAAAGAGCGCTACCTCGAGGACTGGCGGCGGCTGGGCGCCTGGGTGCGCGAGCAGCCGGCCTCCTGATTCTGGGCACTTTCAGTCTCCTGTCGCACAGGCTCATGCCTCCGGCGGTGCTCTTGGGGTCGGCGCGGTCCGTCCCGGGTCTCCTCCACAGCCGGGACGGGCCGCCTTTTCGGCGCCTGCCACCCTCGCCGACCCCCATTTCCGATGGAGTTCCACAGGAAACAAGGGGCTTGGCGCCTCTGGCGGAGGCGGTCTCCAGGAGAGGAATGGGGCCGGGCGGGCGGCCGCTCCGATTCGGTTATATACCTACGGCGGAATGTGACTGTCAGACAAATGACCACAAACGGACTCACATGGGTCCGCCTGTAGTCACTTGTTAGCCCCAGGTGTCTGACACCTGGAGCGCCCACCGAGGCCCGACAACCATGGCCGCAAAGACCGCCAAGCAACCGACCGACCGCGTGACGGTGCGCCTGCCCGTCAGCCAGATCCAGCAGATGCAGGCTCTGGTCGACGCAGGCATGTACCGCAACACCACCGACGTCGTGTACAACGCCCTCAAGGGGCTCCTCATGAGCAAGGGCGGCGAGGCGAAGCAGACGATCGAGGCGCAGCAGGGGCTGCTGGAGATCCAGCAGGCGCTGGCCAAGATCGAGGCGACCAAGCGGAAACTGGGCCTCAACTAGGGATTCAGAGTCCTTGCCTCACTGGGTAGGGATGGGATGCACTCGGGTGGCGGGGGGCTGATGACGACCCCCGCCACCCAACCCAGCACACCGTCATCAAACTGTGGAGGAGCGAAAACACCATGCAAAGCCTAATCGGAGCGGCTGTTGGGTACGCCCAAGAGACCGAGCTCAAGGAATACGAGAACTTTGGCGAGCCCAAGATCGTCATCGTCGGCTGCGGCGGCGCCGGCGGCAACACGGTCAACCGCCTGCACAAGGTGGGCGTCCGGGGCGCCGAGACCATCGCCATCAACACGGACAAGCAGGCGCTTGACCTGGTCGAGGCAGACAAGAAGCTCCTGGTCGGCAAGACCATCACCCGCGGCCTGGGCGCCGGCGGCTACCCCGAGGTGGCCGAGCGCTGCGCCGAGCAGGCGCGCGGCAAACTCGAGGAGATGCTCAAGGGCGCCGACCACGTGTTCATCACGGCCGGCATGGGCGGCGGCACCGGCACCGGCACCGCCCCCGTCGTGGCGGACGTCGCCAAGAAGATGGGCGCCATCGTCGTCGGCATGGTCTCCACGCCGTTCAACGTGGAGCGCGCCCGCATCATCCGCGGCGACGAGGGCCTGCAGAAACTGCGCAGCCGCGCGGACTCGGTCATCGTCCTCGACAACAACCGTCTCCTGAAGTACGTCCCCAACCTGCCCATCGACCAGGCGTTCTCGGTCATGGACCAGCTCATCGCCGAGACCGTCAAGGGCATCTCGGAGACCATCACCCAGCCGTCCCTCATCAACCTGGACTACGCCGACGTGAAGGCCATCATGGGCGAGGGCGGCGTCGCCGTCATGCTCTGGGGCGAGGCCAAGGTCAGCGACGGCGCCAGCGCCGTCGTCGGCGAGGCCCTCAACCACCCGCTGCTCGACGTCGACTACCGCGGCGCCACCGGCGCCCTGGTGCACATCACCGGCGGCCCCGACCTCACCCTGAAGCACGCCGAAGAGGTCGCCGAGGGCCTGACCTACGAGCTTGACTCGCAGGCCAACGTCATCTGGGGCGCCCGCGTCCTGCCCCAGTTCGAGGGCCGCTGCCGCGTCATGGCCATCATGACCGGCATCTCGACCGTCGAGGCCGAGAACCCCGCCCCAAAAGGCCACTCTAACACCCAGCCGGTGCAGTTCCAGCAGGTCGCGGCGACCCACCACGGCGCCCCCGTCCGCACCCCCTCCGGCGGCCCGGCCCGCGCCGAGCCCAAGGGCTACCAGTTCGAGCGCCCCCAGAGCATGGGAACCCGCAACGGCCGCCAAGCCCGCGCGCCCGGCCCCGGCGGCATCGACTTCGTCGAATAACCCAGTTGTGCGATAGCCTCCTCCTCCCCCTTCCTCTTCTCCGTCCGACCCCGCTGACGGTCGTCCTCCCACGACCCGACGCTCCTCCCAGGGCCAGACGGATGCCCGGGAGCCGTCCTCCCACGGCTCCCGGGCACCCAACCTTTTCTGGATGGCGTTTCCGACTTCCTGGTGGACGAGTGCCCCACGGGTTCACGTTGGAGCGCGGCACGACTTGGCTTTCGGAAAAACCGCAGAGTCGCCCAATCTGGCGCCCGGAAAACGTCCGGATTCGCTGCTGCCGAAAATGGGTCTGACCAGCACCGTGCGGGTCCGACTGGTGGAGTTTCCAAAAGGGTCCGCCAGAAAACGTCTGTGCTTCCCACGCGCGGCCTGCGTGCCGGCGACTGGGTGAGCTATCGCAATTCCAACGGGTCGAGCGGCCACATCGGCCGCGCCGTCGACGTCGGCACGGACCACGTGGTCGTGCAGCCGTCTTTCTTTGCCGGCCGGCGCCGCCGGCTGAGGCTCCGCGACGTCGAAGGGTGGTGGCCGGCGCGCACGCGCGACCGCAGCCCGGCGGCCATGCGGAGCGTGGGCTGATGCTCGACCAACCCGAAGAGAGCGCCCGAACGGAGGCCGGCCTAACCTGCCGCCGCTGTGGTCACATCTACCTGGACCGCTACGACCTCGACAACCTACCGCAACGACCCGACCAGGCGATGACACTCGGCCTCTACCTGGGCGCCGCGATGCTGACTCATCTCGTCAAAGCGCACCAGGTGACCATTGGGGGGCCGAGCTCGTGAAGGGCCGGAACGCCGAGGTCCTGCTGGAACGCTTCGAGTCGAAGGGGGCCACGCAGGAGCTCGTCCTCGTGCTCCGGACGAGCAGCATCAACGAGCTCGCCCAGTTGCTCGACGCCGGCGGCCGCGACACCGCGCGCCTGCTCATCGCGTGCGCCCATTCGGCGCGCCTGCAGGCCATCGCCTGCAGCACGTGCGGCCAACGCCGCCCGATTTCCCGCCTGGAGGCGGCCGGCTACATCTTCGGTGGCTGGCCAGCGTGTCGGAACGGCCACAAAATGGAGCGCCTCGTCACCGTCCAAGAAGCCCGGGGGACGAGTTCGTGACGTCTGGAAAACCCGGCCCTGGGCTCGCTCCCATCGGCGACACGCGGGAGGCGTTGCGGGACGCCATCGACGTCGCCTGGCCCGAGAACGTGCAGGACACCCGCGCCGCCACGCTGCTCGACGTCGCCGAGCTCGTGCTGCGCCTGGGTCCCGGCGAAACCCTCCAGGACGCGCTCCTGGACCATCTGCGCATCCTCGAGGAGGGAGGCGACCGGCTCGCCCCATCCGCCATCCGCTACCTCACGCTGCGCTGGAAACGCAAGGGGATGGCCGCATGAAGCCGCCTCGCGCCGCGTTCGTTGTGTTGCTCCGCTACTCCGTCCTTGGCTCCGCCCTTGGCCTCGCGGTCGCCGGCCTCGTGACGGGGTATCGGGACCTGACCATGCTTTCTCTGCTGGCCAGCAGCTGCATGGCCCTCCTCGGATGGCACCGGAGCATGCGCGCGGACGACAAAGCGCGCGCCAAGACGTTCGCAGAGTGGATGCAGCTGCAGCGCGCCCTGAGCGCCATGAAGGCGCGCCACGGCTGCGGCGCATGCCGGACCTGCACGTTTGCCGCCAACGTCCTGGCCAACGTCCCGGACGACGGAAAAGGCATCTTCGACGTCCTGGAGGTCCTGTAGTGTCTGAGAACGTGGGCGGCCGTCCGGCAAAACCTCCCCTCACCCACGCCGAGCTCTACGTCGTCCGCCACATGCTCTCCTCGGGCGAGAGCGTCGAGGCGTGCGCGGCGAAGGTCAGCGACATGCGCGGCGGCGGCCGCCTCGCCGTCAGCGAACGCTGGCTGCGCCGCGAGCTGCACCGCGTCGGCGTTCCCTACGTCGTGCGGGGCCCGCCGCCGGCGGGGTGCACGTGCACCGACCTCGACGGCCTCAAGGTCGAGTGCGAGGACTGCCGCAAGCTACGGTTCCGCCGCAACGAGGGGGTCGCCCATTGACGCACTTCACCTTGCGCGGCCAGCAGGTGGTCCTCGAGCTCGACTTCCTCGCCTGGGCCGACTGGTTCGAGACGGCCGACCGCCACGTGGACGAGACGCACGTACACGGCATCCGCGTCAGCACCGTCTTCCTCTCGCTGGACCACAACTTCAGCGGCAAGGGCGACCCCGTCCTGTTTGAAACCTGCATCTTCGGCGGGCCGCTGCACTGCACGACCTGGCGCTACACCACGCGCGCCGCAGCCATCCGCGGGCATCGCCGCGCCGTCGGCCTGGCCGGCGGCCGGCGCCGGCGCGCGTTGCGCCCACGCCTGCGCGGGAGGGGAGCATGAGCCCGAGCAGCCCGGAGAAGCGTCGACTACAGCAACGGCGCCGACGCGAGCGCCAGAACCCTGCAGGTGAAGCCCCGTGCTACCAGTGCGGCTTCATCGGCTGCGGTCACCAGCGCCGGCGCCTGGGCGGGAGGTCGAGTTCGTGAACGAGGCGAACCTGCACCGAGACCGACGGATAAGCAGCAAAGGGGGGCGCACGGGGTGGACACCCGAGCGCAGAGCCGCGCAGCGGGCGCGCTTTGAACAGGTCCGTGCCGCCACGGCTGCGCGCGGCCTATACCGCAGCATGGCCAAAGAACGCGAAGCCCGCCAACGCACGCGTAGGAAGCTGCGTGCCGCCTGGACCCCCGCGCGTCGAGCTGCCCAGGCAGAACGCGCGAAGCGGATACCGCCCGAGAGCCGTCGCGCAGCCGGCTTCAAGCGCAAGGGGCCGATGCCTACCCGCGCCCGGGAAAAGATTCGTGCCTGGTGGACGCCGGAGCGCCGCCGCGAAGAAGGAGCCCGAACGTTACGTCGGAATCGGGCAAGCCCGGCACAGCCATGAACGTGATTTCCGACCTGGATGGCACGCTCTGCAACACGCCTCCCGGCATCGACTACGACGACCCCGAGCAGCTGCTCGCGCGCTGCACGCCCCGCCTCGAGGTCCTGCAGCGCTTCGCCGCATTGCACCCCGAGCACCGCCTGAGCGTCGTGACGGCGCGCGGCCGCCACGTGGCGCACGCGAGCCGCCAGCAGCTGCAGGCGTGGCTGCCCACCCTCGGCGAGGATCTGCGCGTCTACCATCGCCCCCGTCTGCTGTTCGACCCCCGCCATTGGGTCAACGACAAGGCGGCCCAGACCCGCCAGCTCGAGGGGGACGTATGCATCGGGGACCGTCCTGAGGACCGCGCGGCCGCATTGCGCGCCGGCGCCCGATTCCTGTGGGACTGGGAATTCGAGGCGCACGGCTTGGGCCGGCTGGGGGTCTAACCTCATGGAGTCGAAGAGGAGGGGTCACTCGCGAGGTTTTGTCTTACAAAACCAGTGCAGCGACCCCCAGAGAGGGGGACTCGGTTGGAAGGCCGTCCGCCAACAATCGCAAAACGCTTTACGCAAAACGTTCGCGCTTCAGCTGGAAAAACTGCGTTTTTCCTCTTTTGAAGCGCAGCAGGCCCCGTTTGCTAGAGCGTTTGAAAGAATAAGAGAGAAGCGAAGTGGAAGAATACGAAACCGGCAGGCATCCCTCTTCCAGGGGTCACTTTCGAGGTTTGTGATGCAAAAACCTGGGGTGCGGCATGGGTAAGCACGCCGGCGACCCGGGCGGCCGCCCTCGGTTGTGGGGAAAGGGGACGCAGTCTGCTACCGTGCGGGTGCCGGTCCCTGAATTGGGGTGGTTCGATGCCTGGTGGAGCGCGGCAGGGCATCCGAGCCGAACCTACGGCATCGTGATTCTGTTGCGCAGCGTGAAGCGCGAAGGCGCAGCCGGGCAGCGCGCACTGGCAGCTGAGGGCGAGTTGGTCAAGGCGAACCACGATCTCGCCCACGTGCTGCGGCAACGCGACGCCCTCCTCGTCGAGCGGGAGCAGCTGCTGGCCGCCAACAAGGGCCTCAGCGACAAGATGGGCGCCTATACTCGGCGCATCAAGGCGCGCGTCCCGCGCCAGTGGTGGGCCCGTATTTTCGACAAGGGCGAGGCGTGAGTCCCCCTCGGCAAAACCGGCAAAACCTGATATTCCGAGTTATTGCGGGGAAATCTCAAGAATAACGTGAGGCCAGGGACAAGGTTGTGCCCCGACCTTCAGCAAGCCTCCCGCGCAACAACTACCTCATCGCCGGCGACCTGGAGGCCGTGCTGAAGCGCCACGGCCTGCGCGCCTCCGTGCATGCCGTGGTTTGGCGCCACGGCGAGCTCTTCGTCAAAATCCGCGCTGAGCCGGTGGACGGCGAGCAGGCGTGATTCCCATGACGCCGGACGCCCAGCGCGCGGAGGTCGTGCGCCTGAAGCTGGAGGACCGCCACCGCACGCAAGCGCAGATCTCGACGCTCGTGGGTGTCAGCCAGACGACCGTTTCCAAGATCCTGCGCCGTGCCGGCCTCGGCCGGCCGTGCAAGACCGCGTGCCCGGCGTGCGGGGGGACGGCATGACCGCGGGCGGCTGGCTCCGCTGGCCCTGGAAGCGCGCGCCGGCGCCGCCCCCCGCCCCTCGCGCCGGCGAGCACGATGCGCATGGCCAGTTCGTCAGCCCGAAGGCGACGAGCAAGCGCCGCGTGCCGCGTGACAGCCCCCAGTGGCGCCAGCTGCGCAAGCTCCCGGTCCGCCGCCGCGGTGGTGCCTAGATGAGCCCGCGCGCCGGCCTGCTCGTGGTCCTGTTGGCCGCCGCAAGCGGCATCCTGTCGTTCTACGCGCTCCTGACGACGTCGGGGTGCTAGATGGCCGGCATCCGCGACCTGGCCTCGACGCCGGCCGGCCACGTGCTGCTGCCGTGCACGTGCCAGCTCACCGACGAGAAGGACGGCCTCGACCTGGTCGGCTGCGGCAACAAGTTTTGCCGCGTCCGCACCCTGCTCCGCCGCCTCGCGTTCGAGGCCAGCACCGGCAAGTGGCAAGAGGACCCGGTTTGACCGACGACCTCGACCCCCGGCTCTACGCCCGCCACGTGCAGGCCCGCCCGGTGCGGCGCCTGTGGCTGCGCGCCCGCGCCGACGACGTCGTCGCCCTCAACCATGAGCGCCAGGTCCTCCAGCTCACGTGGCCCGACTTCGTGCACTACCTGGTCCTCCAGCTCCGCCGGGAGGCCCGCGCGTGAGGCTGCTGCGCCTGCAGGCCCGCCGCTGGGGGTTCTGGCACACCATCGCCATGGCCCCCGTGCCCACGTGGGAGCAGACGCGCGACTGGGTCCAAGTTCAACTCCAGAGGCTAGTCCATGACGAAAACCCCGGAAGCAACACGCCAGCGCGTCCTGCAGCTCCTGCAGGCGAACCAACCTTGGGACGCCATCACGGCGGAGACGGGGGCCAGCGCCTACCTGATCAACCAGGTCCGCCTGCAGGCAGGCCTGCCCAGCCGGCGCGCCCCGACCCCACCACCGTCGACGGCCTCATCCTCGACGGCCACAACGTCCGCCGCAACGGCGAGCACCGGCCCGGCCCCTCCAGCGAATGCCCCTTCTGCGTCGCAGATGCCCAGCGCGAAGCCGCCATCCGCGCCCGCCTCGAGCCCGGCCACGGGTGACGGCATGGAAGAGTTCCAGCCCCCTCCCCCAGAGCACTCGGCAGAGCGCTCTGCAAAGCACTCTGCAGAGCAACGCTCTACAGGAGAAGAGCAGCACTCGGCAGAGCGCTCTGGCGAGCACTCTGCTCCGAGCTCGACGGGCGCGAGCTCGCGGCCGGCGCGCACGGGCAGCTGCCCGGGCTGCAGCGCGCGGTGGACGCTCGACGCCGGCGACGAGGACCCGGTCGAGTGCCCGCGGTGCGGCCGCGTGCTCGACGAGGCCCGCGCCGCCCAGGCCGAGGTCTACGTCTGCGGCGCCTGCCACTGGCGCTGGCAGCTCACCGAGCCCGGCGACCCCGTCCCGACATCGTGCCCGGTCTGCGGGGTGAAGTTCGTTGCCTGAGGACCCGGAGCAGCTGCTGGCCCAGGCAGGCCTGGAAACGGCCCTTCCCGGCGTTCTGCCGGCCCCGGGCGCCCCCGCGCCGCCCGGCGCCGCTCCCCCGCCGGCCGGCGCGCCTGGCGCGCCCCCCGGGGCCCCAGGCGAAGACCGCGGCGGTGCGCTCCGGCGCGGCTTCAAGGCGCTGTGGAAGAAGCTCACCACGCCCACGGCCGCGGTGCCGGCGGACTACCGCGGCCGCCGCCTGGCTCGCATCGTGAACGAGAGCCTGGACGGCCGCGGCAACGTCGGCAACGCCGCCAAGGCCCAAGTGGGCGAGTCCGCCAGCCTGGTCGCTGGCCACCTGTTCGGCGGCAACGGCGGCGCGCAGACGCCCCTGGGGCACCTGGCGGGCTCGACGGGCGAGTTCCTGTGGACCAACTGGGAGGAGGCGCCGCAGCGCGCCGCCTCGAGGGCCGAGGCGGCCGCCGCGGCCGCGCAGCGCGTGGACCACCAGTAGGAGCCCCAATGGCCTGGACCGTTATCGCCTGGTATACCCCCCCTGCGGGCTGCTACGTGACGCTGGAGCACGCCTTGCGCCACATGGACGTCGGCGTCTGGGCGATCGTGGAGGTTTGGTCGTGAAGCGGTCGAGTCCAACCGCGCAGCTCGTGCGCATCGTCACGCACATCCTGGTAATCGCCACGACTAGGGCCGGCAAAACCACGTGGACGAACAAGCTCCACCGCACCTTCCCCGGCATCAGCATCTTCGTCGACACCAAGGCTTCGCTGGCGGATGCCATCTGGGGCGTGCGCGTCCGCAGCCTCCCGCAGGCGTGGGCGCTCATCAAGGCCGGCCACAAGAAAATCGTCTGGGACCCGCCCCGCACAGCCACCGGCATCGACTTCCCCGCCGCCCACGCCCAGCTGGCCCAGTTCTGGGGCCTCGTGCAGCTCGTCGGCCGCCGGCACCGCATCAAGGAAGGCCGCCCCTACATTCAGCTCATCCTCGACGAGGCGCAGCAATGGGAAGGCACCTACGTCGTCGACGGCGTCAGCAAGCGGCACCCGCCCATCCTTGAGGACATGGCCGCCCGCGGCCTTGGCCTCGGCCTGCGCCTGGTCTACGTCACCCAAGACCCCATCGGCGTGCAGCGCAAGACGCGCACCAACCTCAACACGCGCATTATCCTGGCGCCCGGCGAGGGCGAGCTGGTGCTGCGCCAATGGGGCCTTCCCGTCGACTGGATCAAGAGCATCACCGCGCAGCCCTACCATTTCGTAAGCTACGTGCGAGAGTTCGGCTGGCGCGCGCATCGCCCCATCCGGGCGTAGACGGCGCCGGCGCAGGCCCGCGCCGGCGACCTGGTCGACGAGGACCTCCACGACGTCGGGCTGCGCGGCCGCGCCGACTAGGTCGACGAGGACCTGGTCGACGAGGACCTGGTCGACGAGAACCTGGTCGACGAGGACCTGGTCGACGAGGACCTGGTCGACGAGGACCTCCACGACGTCGAGCTGCGCGGCCGAGTGCGTGCTATCGCGACATCGACGCTCCCAACAGGAGGAACGCGCGCGGATGCCCCGCCATTCCGCCCCGCCGTTCTAGCGCTTTACCCACCCAAGTAGAGACGCCGCCCAACGTCGATGCATGGCCCTCAAGCTCATGGAGCCCGCCCTCCCCTCGGGGAAGACCCTCACGGACAAGCTCGGCAACGCCGGCCGCGACGCCGCGGCCGTCGCCTACACCGTCGCCTTGGCCGGCGGCGTCGTCCTCTTCGTCGGGTTCGTCTGGACCCGCTACGCCAAGCCCAAGCTCCTCGGAGCTGGTCACGCCCTCGTCGACGAGTTCGGCACGCAGGTCCAGGTGGCCTAGATGGCCGCCGACACCCACGCCAAGGGCCGCATCGTCCTCGCGGTCGGCAAGAGCGTCAACCAGATCCGCAAGATCATCGCCAACCTCGACAGCGAGGTCGCTGACAACGCGGCCGGCTCGCAGCCGAACTACCTCCTTCCCCGTGGCGCCAAGCGCGACGACTTCCTGCCCGCCACGGACGGCGTGCCGGTCGTCATCGACTCCGGCCCGCACATCCTGCCCGGCGAGCTGCTGTTCCTCGGCATCATCCCGAGCGCCGCCAACACGGCCGCGGATGTCGACACCACCGGCGCCACGAGCGACGTCTACCACATCGAGTACGTCGACTACGACCAGCTCACCAAGCAGAAGCTCCCGGACCAGATCGTGGACGAGACCACCCGCTGCACCATCAGCGGCCTGGCGCCGGCCACGGACCCCAAGCTCAACCAGGGCGCCCTGACGTTCACGCACGCCTGGGGCCCGGTCCCGCCTGGCATGGCCCGCACGATCGTCGGCCGCCTGCAGGTGGACCTGCGCAGCGCCGCCTGAGGTGCAACATGCCGCTGTTCCGCTGCCCCACCAAGGGGTGCGGCTACCGGGAGGACGCCGGCAAGGCGCCGTTCTGGAACCCGTGCCCCAGCTGCCGCCAGCCCGTCGGCCGTCTCGTCCTCTTCGTGGAGGACCCGGCGCCGGCGCCCGTGCGCGCTTCCGCCAAGAAGGCGCTGCGCAAGACCGGAGCGTGAGGTTTTGCCGTCCACCGCGTGGACGCAGGACCTCGGCGCCGTGTCCGCCAGCTCGGTTGCTGGCATCAAGCTCGACGACCGCGCCGACCTGCCCCGCAGCTCCGTCATCAAGTCCGCGACCATCCGCAACAGCAGCGGCGCCACGCTGCGCCTGGTGAACCACCCGGGCACTCCCATCGTGGACCCCGGCGAGCGCATCAAGGCCGAGGACTGCGGCCGCTACCTCAACTTCGAGAACGACGCCGTCGCCATCGCCGCCGGCCAGGTCCTCGTCAACCTGGTGGTCGAATGGCCGTAGTCCAGTGCGTCGTCTGCAGCGTCGTCTACGACATCACGGACGAGGAGCGCGCCCTGCGCTCGCTCCGTCCCTGCAACTGCGGCAACGGGACCTTCGTGGAGCTGCCCACATGACCGGGAGCGTCAACTACCAAAACACGCGGCAGAACCAGAAGGCGTCGAGCGCTGGCCAGGCCAGCGACGAACCCCTGACGTTCGGCACCCCCACCAAGGTCACTGTCACGAGCACGAGCGGCGTCTTGCTCGCGGCCGCCAGCGGCGACGGCCGCAACGTGCACATCACCATCCCGCCCAGCGCGGACACGGGCATCCACATCAACCTGGTCGGCATCGCCGCGACGACAAGCCACCAGCTCCTGCCGCCGGGTTACTACATCTTCCCGACGGAGCAGGAGATCCGCGCCATCCGCGGCGGCGCCGCCGACGTCTCCGTCTACGTCATGGCGGGGGCGGTGGCCTGATGGGCGAATACACGTTCTTGGACTTCTACCGCCTGACCGGCGTGCGCGTCGACGGCGCCGACCCGATGGGGCAGGCCACGAGCCAACTGGCCTCGCTCCGCAGCGGTGCGCAGTCGCCCCAGACCGCCGGCGGCGTGCTCGCGCTGCAGGAGTTCC
This sequence comes from Thermoplasmata archaeon, assembly GCA_034667745.1. Classification (GTDB taxonomy): domain Archaea; phylum Thermoplasmatota; class E2; order JACPAO01; family JAHFTW01; genus JAHFTW01. The sequence continues at coordinate 3,190 of JAXDQP010000014.1, read as the reverse complement.
TGGCCGGCAAAGCCAAGATCACCGGCTACGCATCGAGCGCCGACTACTACGCGGACGCCGCCCAGAGCGGCGGCGGCACGAGCTTCTGGACCGCCATCGCGCGCGCCCAGGCCGGCCAAGCGGCGGCCAGTCTCGCGCCCGGCGGCAGCTCCAGCTCGGCGGCCACACCCGCGGGCCGCGTGGGCCTCTGGCTTCTCGGCGGCCTGGCGGCCGTCGCCGCCCTCGTCGCCCTGTCGCGGAGGGACGCATGACCGAAACCCCCGGCTCGCCGGCCAAGGCGGCGCTGGACCGCTTCCTCGAGCGCGCAAACGAGCTTGGCAACAAGCACGCCGGCGCCCTGAGCCTTGCGGGCCTGGCCGTCGGCCTGGTCCTGCTGCTGCGGAGGGGAGACTGATGGGCCAGGTCCTGGTTTTGCCGGACACGTTCATTGGTCCGCCCGCGCCCGGCGAAGCCTACAGTTCCAGCGTGGGCGTGCCCCCCGGATGGTATGAGGCGCCCAACTACAACGGCCCCCTGGCCCCCATCGCGGTGCAGGATGCCGCCTGGGCGTTCCGCAACACGCCGGGCACCAACCTGGCCGGCGGCACGACCTACGACTCGATTGCGCGCACCGCGAACGCGTCGAGTTCCAAGCTGCTCCTGGTCCTCGCCGGCGTGGCGGCCCTCGCCCTCGCGCTGGCATCGCGGAGGGGAGCCTAGTGTGGCCTGGGGAGACACCATCATCGACTTCTTCGGCAACGGCGTTGCCGTGGCCACTGGCGTCCTCGGCGGCGCTGGGGGCGCCGCAGCTGGCGCCATCGACGCAGCCCTGGGCAATCCCGGCCGCTTCGTCGAGGACGTCCAGAACGGCTGGACCGCCGGCGCTGCCTTCAGCCCCGGCGGCAGCCTCGCCCGCGATGCGCGCAGCCAGGTCGTCTCGACCTTCGAGCGCTTCGACCAGCTGCCCGACGTCTCGCCCGGCGCCAAGTTCGCCGCCTCCGTCGTGGGCCCGCCTCGCGACAGCGGCGACGCATGGCTCAGCCTCGCCGGCGCAGTCTTCGACGCCGGCCTGCTCTACCGCGCAGCCGGCAAAACCGCTCGCGTCGCAGCTGGAGGTGCCCGCGTGGGCCTAGGCAGCACGTTCGCCGAGCTCGTGGGCCGCGGCTCCAGCACCGCCGAGAGGCTGGCGCTGCGCGCCGAACCGAGCGCGGGCAGGATTCTCGCCCGCGGTGCCGCCTACACGGGCGTGCTGGCCGGCGGCGCCTTCGCCGTCGGCACCGTGGGCAGCTACGCCCTCAAGAACACCGGGGACGCCGCCGGCTCGGCCGCCCAGGACGCCTTCGCGGGCATTGGCAACGGCCTGGGATTGGGCATCAAGGGTCTGGGCCAGGGCCTGCAGAGCCTGGCTGTGCCTGCCATCGTGGCGGCCGCCCTCTTCGTTGCCGTCACAGTCCTCACCAAGCCGAAGGGGGCTGGGCACTGATGGACCCGGCCGCGCCCGACGTCGCGCCGCCCACGCTCGCGGAGCTGCTGCGCAGCCAGCAGCGCGGCGAGCGTTACCTGTTCTGGATCATGGTGGCCACCGCGGCGCACGCCGGCGTCGGCGCCCTCGCGCAAGTGCCCTCCAACCTCGTGCCCGCGGCCGCCAGCGCGCTCGCCGGCGCCGTCTACCTGGTCCTGGGGCGATAACGTGGCCGGCAGCGCGTCCGTCTTCGGCATCGTCATCGTCCCCGGCAGCGTCACCCTCGCCGGCCTGGCCAGCGACGTCAACGTGCAGCGCGCCAGCGGCGCCTACGCGGGCGACGGCGCCGGCGGCGGCCAGGCGATTGCGTGCGGCTTCCGGCCGCGCGCGGTCTTCATCGTGCGCAAGGCGACCGACCAGTTCCATATCGCGATGGACCCGGACGGCACCGACAACGAGGCCGAGCTGCGCAGCAACGGCGGCGGCGCCCTGGTCACGCTCAGCACATCGGGCACGAACAACAACGTCAACATCACCGCCACCGGCTTCACCGTCACCTCGAACGCGAACGCGGCCGCACAAAACTTCTCCTGGGTGGCGTTCCGATGAGCGGCAGCGCCTCCGTCTTCATCCCTGGCCCGTCGGCCTTCGACTCCGCCGGCGCGCAAATCGCGGGCACAGTCGGCTGCAAGGTCTACGTCGTCACAGGCCCCGCCAGCTACGCCGCGGGGGGCGTCCCCGTGGACTGCAGCGACAAGTTCAGCCGCATCATCGGTTTCGGCTACGTCCGGCAATACACGACCGCCTCTCCCAGTGGCGTTTCGACAGGCCTCATTCCTGACCCGGTCGAGAACGCGGCCGGCGGCGACACGTTCGCGAATGCAAAGTTCCGTCTCATGCTGCTGCGCGTCCAAAGCTACACGCCCAGCGGCACGGTCAGCGCGCCCACCATCACCACCGCGACGAACGCGACTCCGACCGCCATCGGCACCGCCGGCGGCGCCCTTGCGCAGGTCGTCGGCGCCAGCGGCATCACCGGAATCCAGGCGCCCACCTTCACCGGCGTCGGTTTGAGCCTGGCCTTCTCCGAGGTCGGCGCCGCCAGCGCCGTGGCCGCCACGAGCACCTACGAGATCCTCGTCTGGGGGATTCTCAAGTGAGCGGTGCCCTGCCTTGAGCGGCGTCGTGCAGCTGGGCGCGGTCGTCGACGCGTGGACGCTCTGGCACTTCGTCTTCGGCCTGGTCCTCGGCCTGCGGCGCTGGCGCGCCGGCGCCGTCCTCGCCCTGGCCGGCGCGTGGGAGCTCCTCGAGTTCGCACAAAACGACGTCTGGCTTCTGGGCACCGACCTGGGCGACCCGAACCTCCTCAACGGCCTGGCCGACGTCCTCGTGGCCCTCTTCGCCTGGATCCTGGTGCGGAGGCGCTAGTGCCCATCTGCCCGCGGTGCGGCTGCGTCATGGATGTCGAGGTCCTCGACGAGGACCTGGGCGTCCTGGTCTACGTCGAGCACTCCGACCGCGCGCACAGCCTGCCTTGGTGCACGGGCTCCGGTCTTCAAGTCGGAATGCGCTAGTATCGCTTCCCCGCGTGGGCGCGGCGTGCAGCTGCAACTTCTGCGCACCGAATTTCCCTTTGCCGAGTTCCGCGCCTTCATGCGCGGCGAGCTGGGCCTAGCCGAGGATTACGCGCACCACATCCTGCGCGCGCTCTACCAACTGGAGCGCCTCGGCCTCGAGCTCGGCCTGGTC
>JAXDQP010000013.1:0-5916 GCA_034667745.1 Thermoplasmata archaeon | reverse complement strand
GCTACGCCATCGGCGACGACGCGCAGCGCCTCGCCCTGCGGCTGGACGACGAGCGGCTGGAGCCCGTGCTGAAGGCCGCGAGGAAGGCGAAGGCGCACGTCGTGGTCGGCGGCCCCCGCACCCCCCGCGCCGGCCTGACGCACAACAGCGCGTTCCTCATCGCGCCCAACGGCGAGGTCGAGGCCTACGACAAGCGCAGCCTCGCGACCTTCACTACGTTCCAGGAAGCGCTGTTCTTCAAGCCGGGCCGCGAGTCGAAGGTTTGGGAGACCGACCTGGGCAACATCGGGCTCGGCATCTGCTACGACCTGTTCTTCCCCGAGGCCAACCGCCGCCAGGCGCTCGCGGGCGCCGACCTGCTGCTCAACATTAGCGCAAGCCCGACGACGAGCCAGCGCTTCTTCGAGGCCCTGCTGCCCGCCCGCGCCATCGAGAACGCCTGCTTCACGGCCTACAGCAACCTCGTGGGCGCGCAGGACGGCATCGTGTTCTGGGGCGGCGCGCAAGCCTACGGTCCGCGCGGCGACCGCCTCGGCCGCCTTGAGCCGATGCAGCATGGGCGCATCGTCGTCGCCATCGACCCCGACGACCTCGTGCCGGCGCGCGAGTTCCGGCCCACGCTGCGCGACGCGGACGAGGCGGACCTGCTGGACTTGCCATGCTGACCCCCAAACCACGGCTTGCACTCCGGGGTTTGGCCGGGGAGGCGTGATGCGCGTCCTGGCGCTGCTGTCGGGCGGCAAGGATTCGGTCGCCGCCATCGAGGTCGCGCGCGGCCACGGCTGGGACGTCGTCGGCGCCCTGACGATGGTGCCCGCCGAGGACGACGCCTGGATGTTCCACACGCCCAACCTCGGCGCGGTGCGCGGCGTGGCGGAGTGCCTGGGCCTGCCGCTTACCGAGGCGCCGTGCCGCAGCGGGCCGGAGGCGGAGGTCGCCGACCTGGAGGCCGCCATCGCGAAGGCCCAGAAGGAGCTCCGGCTCGACGGAATCGTGGGCGGCGCGCTGGCCAGCGAGTACCAGAAGACCCGCATCGACGCCATCGGCCACCGCCTGGGCCTCAAGACGTTCGCGCCGCTCTGGCACAAGGAGCCGCGCGCCTACGTCCGCTCGCTGCTGGCCGCCGGCTATGGCATCCGCTTCAGCCGCACCGCCGCCGCGGGCGTCCCCAACGCGTGGGCCGGGCAGCCGCTGGACCTCGCGAAGGTGGAGGCGATGGAGCGCCACCCCGCGCGGCCCCACGTCGCCGGCGAGGGCGGCGAGTACGAGACGCTCGTCGTGTCCGCGCCGCACTACCGGGGGACGCTGGAGTGCCGGGGCCACGTCGAGGCGACGGCCAGCCGCGCGACCTGGATTGTCGATTCCTGGGCGGTGCGCGCTACGAGCAGTTGACCTGGTGGATGGTCACCATGTAGGGCATCAGCGCCAGGCCGTCGATGCCGAGGTAGCGGCCGCGCACGCTGATGGTGAAGCTCCCGGCGGCGTGGTTCGAGTAGCTGATGGAGAGGCCGCAGTCCCCCGTCGCGGAGTCGGTGCCCACCGTCAGGGTCGTCGCCTGGACGCCGAGGCCGAGGCAGTAGCGCGGCCAGAACGCGAAGTAGGTGTCCCCCCGTGCCGTGGTCGTTGCCGAGATGGTGTCGGTGTTGCCCGGCAGCAGCGTCCCGTCGAACGCCTGGTCGGCGGGGCACGCGATGGCGGAGGCGTTGGTGGCGGAAAGGAGGAAGGTCAGGCACACTCCAGTCAGGAACACGTTGCGGTGGACCATGCGGGCCGAACTTTTTCCCCCGTATATGAGGCGGGCGGCGGGCTGGCGGCAGCCACCGTCCCGCTCCGTGGGCCAGGAGCGGCTTCCGCCCCCTCACCTGGAGCCTTATGAAGCAGGTCCGGCCTCGCCGCGTCCATGGCGACCCCGACCCTGTACCAGTTCGCGGAGTGCCACGAATGCGGCCTCGTGCGCCGCCTGCTGCGCCAGCACCAGGTCCCCTTCGAGGCCGTGACCCTGCCGCTGGGCGACAAGTCGCTGGTGCGCGCCAAGTTCGGCAGCCAGTCGGTCCCGGTGCTACAGGACGGCCCCTTCCTCTCCAACGACCTGACGGAAATCTGCCGCCATGTCGAGGAGCGCTACGGGGCCGCCGCTTGAGGGGTCCCCTGATGCGTCCCTGCTTGCAGAAGGCCGCCTGCGCCCGCTGCCTGCGCGTCGCCAACCCCTTCCCCGTCGCTCCAGGGGTTGCCGACTGATGTGCGGCATCGCGGGCCTGCTGGGCCGGGACGACCGCGCCCTTGTCGGCCGCATGTGCGACCGCATCGCCCACCGCGGCCCCGACGGCTCCGGCCTGTGGTCCGACGCGCAGGTAACGCTGGGGCACCGCCGCCTCGCCATCATCGACGTGGCGACTGGCCAGCAGCCGATGGCCGACAACTCGGGCCGCTTCACCATCGTCTACAACGGCGAAATCTACAACCACCTCGCGCTGCGCGCCGAGCTCGAGGCGGCGGGCGCCCGCTTCCGCACCCACAGCGACACGGAGGCAATCCTTGAGGGCTACCGGCTGTGGGGGCCGCGCGTCCTGGAGCGGCTGGAGGGCATGTTCGCCTTCGCGCTGTGGGACGGCGAGCGGCGCGAGCTGCTGCTGGCGCGCGACCCGTGGGGCATCAAGCCCCTGCATTACGCCCTTGCCGGCGGCGACCTGCTGTTCGCGAGCGAGGCCAAGGCGCTGTTCGCCCACGACGCGCTCAAGCCCCGCCCCGACCTCGACGCCTTCCGCGAGCAGGCCGTCTTCGAGTTCCTCACCGGCACGCGCACCCTGTTCCACGGCGTCCACCAGCTGCCGCCCTCCTCGTGGGCCGTCGTCCGCCCCGGCGACCGCCACGTCAGCCCCAAGCCCTACGCGCCGTTCACCGCCGAGGCCGCCGCCGGCAGCCCCGAGGAGGCCGCGAAGGCGCTGCGCGACCGCCTCACGCAGGCCGTGCGCGAGCAGCTCATGTCCGAGGTGCCGCTGGGCGTCATCCTCTCCGGCGGCCTGGACTCGGCGGCGGTGGCGGCGCTGCACCAGGGCATGTCCGACCGCCCCATCTCGACCTTCACCATCGCGGAGGACGACGAGGTCGAGGACGCCCGCGTCGCGCGCCGCCTCGCCGAGCACCTGGGCACGGACCACCACGAAGCGACGTTCACGCTGGAGGACCTGCTGCGCGACCTGCCGCGGCACGCCTGGCACAACGAGAACGTCAACTACACCGAGTTCTTCTTCTTCCCGCTGTTCCGCATGATGCGCCGCCACGTCACCGTCGGCCTGTGCGGCCAAGGCAGCGACGAGCTGTGGGGCGGCTACGCGCGCCACCAGGACCCGCACGCCCTCGCCGCCGAGCGGATGCGGCGCCTGCGCATCGCCAAGCCCGCCGACGCGAGCCTGCCCGACACCATCCTGCGCCACCACGCAAGCGGCGCCGAGCTGGCCAAGTGGGACCAGGGCGCGCAGCTCGCCAACTTCCAGCTCCGCCTCGTGGACCGCAACAGCATGGCCTTCGGGCTGGAGGTGCGCGTGCCGTTCCTCAGCCGCCCGCAGCAGGCCCTCAGCGACGCGACGCCGTGGGAGTGGAAGGTGCAGGGCGGCATCGAGAAGTGGGTGCTGCGCCGCGCCGTCGAGCCGGTCCTGCCCAAGGAAATCGCGTGGCGCAAGAAGGTGCCCGCCGGCCGCGCCACCGCGCCCCGCCTCCTGGAGCGCTTCGAGGCGCACGCCGCCAAGCTCCGCCCCGCCCGCGCCAGCGCGCACCCGGCGGGCGACCTCGCCAGCGGCGCCGACCGCCTCCTGTTCGACCTGTGGAACGAGGTCTTCGTGCACGGCGCGCGCCCCGAGTCCGTCACCCTGGAGGCCCTGGCCTGATGCAGACCTGCGACGACCTGAGCGCGCTCGACGACATCCTGGTGCGCCGCGCCGACCACGTCGAGACCTTCCTCGCGTTCCACCGCGACCACGTGCGCTGCCCCATCTACACGAGCGTGGACGTGCGCCGCAACGCCCACAAGGCCGCCGTCGTGGACGCAAACGCCTTCCCCGCCGGCTTCAACAACCTCGCCCCGCGCAGCCGCCACGTCGCCGCCGACGTCGCGCGCGGCTACCTGGCCCGCGTCGCCCCCGGCGCCCGCAAGGTCCTGGTGGTGGCGGAGAGCCACACCCGCAACACCGGCTACTTCGGCCACCTCGCGGTCCTCAAGGGCATCCTGGAGGAGGCGGGCTACGCGGTCACGCTTGGCACGCTGAGCAGGGACGTCGAGGATGGCCAGGAGATGGCGACGCCGCTGGGCGGAACCGTCCGCCTGCACCGCATCGAGCGCCAGGGCGACCGCCTCTCGGCCGGCGGCCAGGTCGCGGACCTCATCGTCCTCAACAACGACCTCTCCGAGGGCGTGCCGCCCGAGCTGGCCGGCATTGCGCAGCCCATCACCCCGCCGCCCGCGATGGGGTGGCACCGCCGCCGCAAGTCGGAGCACTTCGCCATCGTCGCCGAGCTGGCCGCGCAACTCGGCGCCAAGGTCGGCTTCGACCCCTGGCTGCTGACGGCGGACTTCGAGCGCGTCGACGACCTCGACTTCAAGGCCAAGGGCAACCTCGACGCCGCCGCGCAGGCCATCGACCGCGTCATCGGCCGCGTGCAGGCCAAGTACGACGAGCACGGCATCCGCCGCGCGCCCAGCGTCTTCGTCAAGGCGGACGCGGGCACCTACGGCATGGCCATCACGACCGCGGCCTCGGGCGCCGACTTCCTGGCGGGGCTCAACTCGCGCGGCCGCGAGCAGATGGACCGGGGGAAGGGCCGCGTCAAGACCACCTCCGTCATCGTGCAGGAGGGCGTGCCGACCGACCTGCGCACCGAGGCCACCGTCGCGGAGCCCGTCATCTACATGGTGTGCAGCCGCACGGTCGGCGGCTTCTACCGCGCCCACGCCGCCAAGGGCGACGCGGACAACCTCAACTCGCCGGGCAGCCGCTTCGTGCCGCTCGTGTTCCCCGGCCAGGGCGAGCCTGGCCCCGGCGAGGTCGAGCTCGACCCCTGCTCCGCGCACGTGTATGCGGTCCTGGGCGAGATCGCCAGCATCGCGACGGGCTACGAGTCGCAGTTCGTCGGCCGCGCGCCCGCGCTGCCCCGCCTCACGCCGCGCCGGCCCTGAGCCGCGCTCAGGCGACGGGGAAGTTGAGCTTCTGGTCCACGATGAGCGCCAGCAGCAGGACGCCGAGGTACTGGATGGTGAACAGGAAGAACGAGCGGTACGCCTTGGGCGACGGGTCCGCCATCATCTCCACCGAGCGGATGAGCAGCAGCGAGCCAAGCAGGCAGGCGACGCCGAGATAGAGCCAGCCCGCGTCGCCGGAGAACACGAGCGCCAGCGAGACCGCGACGGTCAGCGCCGAGTAGGCGACGACCTGCCGGCGCGTGCTGGCCTCGCCGCGCACGTTGGGCATCATCGGGTAGTCCGCCGCCCCGTAGTCCTCCTTGTAGAGCAGCGCGAGCGCCCAGAAGTGCGCCGGCGTCCACAGGAACACCAGCAGCGCGAGGATCCAGGCGGGCAGGCTCAGGGGCCAGTCCAGGCTGCCCGTCGCCGCGCTCCAGCCGATGAGGGCGGGGAACGAGCCGGCGAGGCCGCCGATGACGATGTTCTGTGGCGTCGTCGGCTTGAGGATGACCGTGTAGACGAGGACGTAGTAGACGATGGCGCCGACCGTCAGCCAGGCCGCGAGCGTCAGGCCGATGGCGGCAAGGCTGGCGTAAGCCAGGACGGCCGTCACGGCGGCGTAGGCGACGGCGAAGGCGGGGCGGAGGCGGCCGGAGGCGACGGGGCGGCTGGCCGTGCGGCCCATGCGGGCGTCGCGCTTGCGCTCCAGGACGTGGTTGAGCGCGCCGCTGCTTGCGACGCTG
>JAXDQP010000012.1:0-8547 GCA_034667745.1 Thermoplasmata archaeon | reverse complement strand
AATGGTCGCCGCCGAACTGGGCGTGCAGGTAGTCGCCGATGCTCTGCCGCACGTCGAGGCCGACGAGGTCGCTCAGCTCCAGCGGCCCCATCGGGTGCCCGTAGCCAAGGCGCATCGCGGTGTCGATGTCCCGCGCGGAGGCCACACCTTCGGCTAGCATCCGCATCGCCTCGTTGCCCAGGACGATGCCAAGGCGGCTCGTGGCGAAGCCGGGGGAGTCGCGCACGGTGATGACGGTCTTGCCCATGCGGGCGCCCACGTCCTGCGCGGCCTGGAGCGTCGCGGCGGAGGTGCCGTCGTGGCGCACGACCTCGAGGAGCTGCATCAGCGGGACGGGGTTGAAGAAGTGCATGCCGACGACGGCGCCGGGGCGGCCGGTGGCCTGCGCGATGGCGGCGATGCTCAGGCTGGAGGTGTTGCTCGCCAGGACCGCGTGCGGGGGCGCGGCGGCGTCGAGGGCCTTGAAGATGCGCTGCTTGAGCGCGAGGTCCTCCGGCACCGCCTCGATGCAGAGGTCGGACTGCGCGGCGGCCTCCGCGAGCGGAAGGGACGAGCCGAGGCGGGCGAGCCACTCCGCCTTCTGCGCAGGCGTCGTCTTGCCGCGCGCGATGCCCTTGTCCCAGAACTCCATGATGCGGGCCACGCCGCGCGCGAGCCCGGCGGGGTCGGCGTCGACGAGGTGGGTGCGGTAGCCGGCCTGGCAGGCGGCCTGCGCGATGCCGGCGCCCATAGTGCCGGCGCCCACCACGGTCACGGTCTGGGTCTGCACGGGCCGGCAAGAGCGCGGCACTTGAAGGCTTGGCCACGCGGGCAGGGCGGAGTCAACTGACGGTGAAGGACAGCGTCGCGGCGTAGTCGGTGAAGACGCCGGTGAGGGCCACGACCCCGCTCAGGCCGAGGCTGGCGGTGTTGGGCACCTGCGCCGTCGGGACCGTGATTTGCAGGGTGCCGGGGCCGGTGCCGGCAGCGATGACGTTGCCGCCCGCGTCCTTGACCTGCACGAGGACCGTCGCCGGCATGAGGGTGGCGGCCTGCGTGACCTGGACGGCCACGTGGGTGAACGCGGCGCCGGTCGAGGAGACGAAGGTGGCGGGCGCGCACGCGCCGCTGTAGGCCGGGATGGGGGCGAGCCCGTGCAATCCGGTCAGCGCGACGGTGCAGGATCGCAGGATGGACAGCGGCGGGCCGGGAAGGGACGGCGTTGTCGTGCCAGCGGGGACCGTGGGGATCGAGGTGGGCGTCGCTGGAGCCGTGGTAGTGGGAGTGGTGGTGGGCAGGCTAGTCGGAAGACCGGAAGTGGAAGTGGTCGTCGAACTGGAGGTCGTCGTGGAGGCGCTCGTGGGCGACGAACTGGGAGGCGACGACGTCGCGCCTGCCGACCCTGGCGCAGGGGGGGTAGCCGTGCCGTCGCCGCCGGGCGCAGGCGCCTGGGTGCCTTGCGGGGAGGCCGCCACGCCAATCGTCGCGCCCGTGGGGGCGCTGGAGCCCAGCGGGAGTTGGCTCGTGGCGGTCGACGCGGCCTGGGCTGGGTCGCCCACGGTGGGGGCCGACTTGCCGGCGCAGCCGGCGAGCACGAGGGCCAGAAGGGCCAGGAGCCGCAGCTTCACGTCCCTTCTTTTCCAGGAGGAAGGCTTTGAAGGCTGCCCAACAGGGTTAAAGGGGTCCTTGCGGGGGAGCCTTCCTGAAGTCTGGCTTGCGGCGCCCGAAGAAGGCGTCTCGGCCCTCCGCGTGCTCGGGCGTCAGGAACGCCTGGGCCTGCAGATGGGCCTCACGGTCTAGCGCCTCCGCCAGCCCGCTCTCGAGGTTGGCGTGCAGGGCGCGCTTGGCCAGCGCCAGCGTCGCGGCGGGGCCTTCGGCGAGGGAGGCGGCGAGGCTGCGGACGGTCGCCGCGAGCTGGCTGGCGGGGACGGCCTTGAGCAGCAGGCCCCACTGCGCGGCCTCGGCGGCGGTGAAGGGCGCGGCGGTCCACGTGAGGTGCTTGGCGCGCTGGAGCCCCACGGCGCGCGGCAGGAGCCAGGTGCCGCCGGTGTCCGGGATGAGGCCGACGTGGCGGAAGCTCAGGCTGAACAGCGCCGCGTCGCTGGCGACGGCGAGGTCGCACTGGAAGGCGAGGATGGCGCCCGCGCCGTAGGCGTTTCCCTGCACCTGCGCCAGGACCGGCTTGGGCAGTTCCTTCAGCAGCAGGACGAGGCGGTTGAGGCCGCCGCGCAGCCGGGCCAGCGTCGCCTGCGCGTCCCCCGCGAACTGCTTCATCACCGTGATGTCGCCGCCGCCGCTGAAGGTGTCGCCGTTGGCGGCCAGCACGACGACGCGGACGTTGGGGTCGGCAGCCGCGCCCTCGAGATGCCCACAGAGCAGGTCGAGCGTCGCGAGGTCAAGGGCGTTCTTCTTGTCCGGCCGGTCGAGCGTCAGCGTCAGGATGCCCGCGTCGAGGCGGCTGAGGACCGGGTCGGCCACGCCGGCCAATGCCGCGCGGCGCTGATGAGCGTGACGAACCCCGGCATGGGCGGCTCCCCAGCGGCATCCTGGCGCAGCGCCGGGCTAGCGGACCGTGAGGAAGGTGTCCGTGTCGCTGTGGTCCTCGACCCGCAGCAGCGCGTTGGGCAGGGGCGCGCCGGGGCCCGGCCGGGGAACCCCCTGCTCCTGGGCGGAGGCGTGGATGGAGAGGGTGCCGTTGAGCTGGTACTGGCGCGTGCCGTCGGGCACCGCGACGCTGCCGCGCAGGCCAACCTCCAGCCGGATGGTGGCGCCGTCGACTTGTGCCGCCGGGAGGCAGTCGGACATCTGCACGGGGTTCTCGAAGAGGACGTAGAGGCACGCCTCGGTCGCCTTGACGCTGAGGAACAGGAAGCTGTCGCCGGCTCCCTCGATGGCCAGGGTGTACGTCTGGCCGGCCGCCGCGGCCGGAAGACCACTACAGGTGAGGCGCGGTGCCCGCACGGGCGCGGCGTGCTGGACCTCGACGCGCAGGGTCCCCCGCCGCGCGGTGGCCGCCACGGACAGGATGTCGATGGAGGGGTCATGGCAGTCGAGGGCGTCCGCCGCCGCTCCCCCGAGGGCCAGGGTCGCCTGCTCGTCCCCTGCGGGGTCGCTGGTGGAGGCGCCCGCGCGGCGGCGGGAAGGGCCGCCCTCGCCGCCGCCGGCCGCCGCAAGGGCCGGGGCGAGGGCCAGCACAAGCACTGCCAGCACGAGGGACGAGCGCATGCCCGCAACGCCCTCGCGCAGCATATAGGCGTTTCCTGTGGGCAAAGACCTGCCGGGCGCCCTCCCCCTCATATCCAGGGGCGGGGTCGGCGCGCCCGTGGAGGGGTGCCCGCACTGCAACGGCCGGGTGCGGACGCCCCTGCGCTTCGGCCCCCAGCTCGTCGTCTCCTGCGACGGCTGCCACGCGCTGGCGGTGAGCCCCATCGTGGACCCGCGCGTGCCCAGCTTCCAGCAGCACGTGAAGGCGCTCCAGGAGGAGATTGCCGTCGAGGAAGAGGAGGGCGACACCGGCAAGACGCTGGCGTGCCACGTCGAGGAATCCGGCCCGATGCCCGGCGGCGCGCGGGTGCGCGTGCAGGTCGTCGGCGGCAACGCGCGCTGGGTCGTGGCCGGCAGCAAGGTCGAGGGGTTCCTGGAGGGCGCCAAGGGGGGAGACGCCGAGGCCGCGAACGTGGAGGTCGCGCAGAAGGCCGGCTCCGTGCTGGAGCTGCACGTCGAGGACAAGGCGTGGGCGGACCTGCGGCGCGGCGCGGAGGTGAGGCTGCGGCCGCAGACCAACGCGACTCTCTACCGCAACCTCCTGAAGGCGTTCCTGCTCGTGAAGCGCCGCTTCGGCACCCACGTCGAGCTGGAGCGCCCGGACCTCCTGCCGCACCTCTCCGACAAGGCCGTGGCGGGGCTCGACGACGCGGGGCTGCGGCCGGGGCAGGCGAGGGCGCTGCGCTGCGCCGCGAACCTGCGCGACGGCGGCGTGCTGCTCGTGCAGGGCCCGCCGGGGACCGGGAAGACGACCGTCATCGCGAGGCTCCTCGCGCAGGAGGCCCGGCGCGGGCGGACGGTGCTGGTCACGAGCCACACCCACGTCGCCATCGACAACGCGCTGCGGAAGGCGCTCCGGAACCAGCCGGGCCTCGCCACGAAAATCGTGCGGCTGGGCGAGATGGGCCGCGTCGCGCCGGACATGGCCGACCTCCAGAAGCGCATCGGCCAGTTCCGCGAGGTCGAGCAGGAGGGGCAGGACGCCCCGGCGGTGCCGCTGTTCCAGAACTTGCAGGACAGGCACCCCATCGTCGGCATGACGCTCGACGCCCTCGCCTGCGCGCTGCTCAACGCGGACCAGGACAACCAAGAGGTGCGCCCCTTCGACACCGTCATCGTGGACGAGGCCGGCATGAACGCGTTCCCCAAGGTCGCCATCGCGCACGCCGTCGCCAAGCGCCTCGTCCTGGTGGGCGACCCGCTCCAGCTCCCGCCCATCGTGCGCTCGTGGACGTTCCGCAACGACGAGAACTACAAGCGCAGCCACTTCGAGGTCCTACAGATGCTGCGGCCGGACCTGTCGGTGCTGCTGGACGAGCAGTTCCGCTGCCACCCCGCCATCTACGCGTGGAGCCAGCACGCGGTCTACGGCGGCAAGGTCGAGAGCGCGACGGCAGGCAAGCCCATCCCGCTCCCCGCGCTGCTCGGCACGCCGCTCACGTCGCCCGTCGTCTGGCTCGACACCGCCGCAACGCCCGGCAACCGCAGCGAGCAGGTCGGCACCAGCCGCGCCAACCCGACCCACACGCAGGCCGCGGCGGCCGTCGTCAAGGATCTGGTGCGGCAGAAGCTCGCGCCCGAGGACATCGGCTACATCAGCCCGTTCCGCGCCCAGGCGCAGGCGTTCCAGGAGAACGCGCAGGAGAAGCGGCTCCCCGCCCTGCAGCGCGTGACGGCGGCGACGGTGGACGCGTTCCAGGGCAACGAGCGCCGCGCCATCCTCTACGACATCACGACGCTCAAGCCCGCCAAGCCGCACGAGGACCACCGCCGCCTCAACGTCGCCCTGACGCGGGCGCAGGAGCTGCTCGTGTTGATTGGGCCGCGCCCGTTCGTGCGCAGCGCGCAGGAGAACCCGTTCTACTGGTCCCTGCAGCATTGGGCCGACGCGCAGGTCATCCCGTACGTTCCGCCCGCGTGACCGACCGAACGCGGATTGCGCGGATTTCAAGGACGCCCCCACAATCCGCGGCATCCGCGCAATCCGCGGTTCAGCGGGCTCAGTAGGCGACGGTGATGCGCTTGCCGAGGTTGCGGCCCGCCTCCAGTTCGTCCACGAAAGCCACGGCGAAGTCCTCCATGCTGATGCGGCTGTCGCCGGCCTTGTCGGCCAGCAGTTGGTCGGTGCCCCAGCGGAAGCGGCCGGTGCGCTGGCCGGGCTCGATGAGCGCGGCGGGGCTGATGACGGTCCAGCCCTCGCCGCCCTCGTCGCGGAACACCTGCAGGGCGTCGCGGTGGGCGAGGGCGATGGGGCGCCACGCGGCGGGGAACTGCGGGCTGTCCACGAGCTGCATGCCGGGGGCGACCTCGAGGCTGCCGGAGCCGCCCACGACGACGACGCGCTTGCCGCTCTGGCGCGAGGCGGTGACGAGGGACTTGGCGGCGTCCACGAGGGCCGGGAGGTCCGTCGGCGGCGGCGCGATGGCGGAGGCCACGACGTCGTGGTTGCGGGCGGCCACCTCGACCTGCACGGGGTCGGTGACGTCGCCCTTGACCGCCTTCAGGCCGGGGTCGCGGCCGCTGACGGCCTCGGGGTGGCGCACGAGGGCGGTCACCTGGTGGCCGCGGCGGACCGCCTCGCGGGCGATGCGGCTGCCGATGTTGCCGCTGGCGCCGAAGAGGGCGATGCGGAGCGGGCGGCCGCTGCGCGGGACCTCGGTGAACTTGACGGCCGCGTCCTTCGGGGCCTTGGCCGGGCGCGCGGTCCGGGCGGCCTTCGCGGGCCTTGCGGCCTTGGCCGGCTTTGCCGCCCTCTTGGGTGCGGCGCGCTTGGCGGCCTTCTTCGCGGGGCGTGCGGAGCGCTTTGCCGCCTTCTTGCTGGACTTGCCGGAGCGCTTGGCGGCCTTCTTGGAAATGGGCTTGCGCGCGGAGCGCTCGGCCATGCGGGCAGCGGCGCGGGCACCCGTGGCGCCACGGCGGGCGGGAGCCTTTCGGCTGCTGGAGCGTTTGGCGGCCTTGGCGGGGCGGCGGGCGGGGCGCCGGGACTTGGAGGGCATGCGAACCGGCGGCGGCATCGCGCCCCTGCGCCATAAGCCCGACTGTCCCCGCCCCAGGCTGCGGGCGGGGCTTTTATGGGCCGCCCCGGTCGGCGTGCGTCATGCCCGCAACCTCGGTTCCCAAGTCGAAGGATTTCATGGAGTGGTACAACGAGGTCGTCGAGGTCGCCGAGCTCACCGACAAGCGTTACCCCATCAAGGGCATGAACATCTGGCGCCCGTACGGCCAGCGCATCATGAACCGCATCGACTCCTTCACGCGCGAGGAGATGGAGCGCACCCGCCACGACGAGGTCAGCTTCCCCCTGATGATTCCGGAGAAGCTGTTCATGAAGGAAGCGGACCAGATCAAGGGCTTCGGCTCCGAGGTGTTCTGGGTCACGCACGCCGGCGACAACGCCCTGCCCGACGGCGAGCGCTGGGTCGTCCGCCCCACCTCCGAGTGCGCGATGTACGAGATTTTCCCGCTGTGGATTCGCAGCCACGGCGACCTGCCGCTCCAGACGTTCCAGATCTGCAACGTCTTCCGCTACGAGACCAAGCAGACGCGCGCCTTCATGCGCGTGCGCGAAATCCACTTCTTCGAGGACCACTCCGTCTTCGCCGACGAGGCGACCGCACGCGAGCATGTCGAGCTGGACCTCGGTATCGTCCGCAACGTGTACCAGAAGCTCGCGCTGCCGGCGCTCTACTCCCGCCGCCCCGACTGGGACAAGTTCCCTGGCGCGGTGGACTCCACGGGCGCCGACGTCGTGATGCCCTCGGGCCGCACCCTCCAGTGCGCGACGGTCCATTACTACGGCGAGAACTTCGCCCGCGCCTACGGCATGAAGTACGAGGCAGAGGGCGGCGTGCACAAGTTCTGCCACCAGACCACCTACGGCATGAGCGAGCGCCTCGTTGGCGCCATCGTCGGCTGCCACGGCGACGACAACGGCCTGATTCTCCCGCCGGAGATTGCGCCGTTCCAGGTCGTCATCGTGCCCGTCCTGTTCAAGGAGGGCAGCGAGGCCGTGCTGGCCGCGTGCCGCGAGGTCAAGGCGCGCCTCGCCGCCGCCGGCTTCCGCGTCGAGCTGGACGACCGCCAGAAGACCTCGGGCGAGAAGTACTACCACTGGGAGTTGCGCGGCGTCCCCCTGCGGCTGGAGATTGGCCCCAAGGACGTCGAGAAGAAGTCCGTCTTCGCCGCCCGCCGCGACATGGGCAAGGAGGGCAAGAAGCCAATCCCGATGGACGGCCTGGAGGCGGGCGTCACGGCCATGCTGGCCGACATCCAGAAGGCCCTCTTCGAGCGCCAGGCCGCCTTCGTCGCCACCCGCGTCAAGCACCCCAAGAGCCTCGACGAGGCGCGCACGCTCGACCAGGAGGCCCAGAAGGTCGGCGTCGGCTACATCCTCGCCATGCCCATCGACAGCGACGCCTGCGCCGCGCAGGTCGAGAAGGGCCTGGACATCAAGACTCTCGGCGTCCCCGCCGGCACCGACAAGGCCGAGAACAAGGGCGGCGCGTGCGGCGTCTGCGGCAAGCCCGCGAAGGACACCCTGCGCTTCGCCCGCACCTACTGACGGCTACTCGTCGGCGGCGGTGTCGCTGCGGCCCTGCGACGACGGCCCGGTCGGCTTGGTGAGCTTGGCCAGCTCCTTCAGCATCGCGAGCTTGTCGTCCTGTCCGGCGTCGGAGCGCTTGGCGGTCACCTTGGGGTCGGGCGTGGCCATGCAGGGGAAGCGGGCCCGTCGTTGATACACATTGCGGAACGGCACGCCCACGACGCCCACACGACGCGGCTTTGTCAGGCCGGATGCCCCCGCTCGCCCGCGTCCGGGCGGCGGCCGCGGCACAAGGCCTAAACCCCGCCCCGGGAGTGAGGCGCCGATGCGCATCGCCCTCCTGGCGTCCCTCCTGCTCCTCGCCGGCTGCCTCAGCCCCGCGCCGGTCCAGCCGGCCGCCCCGCCAGCCGTCGCCGCGTTCGTCAACCCCATCGCGCTCGACCACGACCACCTCGACGCCGCGAACCACACCCTCGCCAACGCGATGGGCCTCGTCGGCCACACCTACCTGACTCCGCAGGGCCCGCCGGGCGGGTTGGGCGAAATCGACGTCGCGGGCCACTACGCCTACGTCGCCACCTTCGGGCACGGCTTCAGCATCGTCGACCTCGCCGACCCCGCGCAGCCCACGCTGGTCTCCGTCACCGACGTCCCGACGCCCGCCAGCCCCGTCTACGGCAAGTACACCGCCGACCTCAAGGTGGACCGCACCGGCGACTGGGTGTTCCTCGCGATGGAGGTCTCGGCCACGCCAGGCGTCC
>JAXDQP010000011.1:0-23704 GCA_034667745.1 Thermoplasmata archaeon | reverse complement strand
GCACGACGCGCAGGTCGCCTCCTACAGCCGCCGCACCATCCACGTCCGCGACGGCGTCATCGGGCGCGCCCCCGAGGGCGCGCGGCAGGCGCCGGCGCAGCCGCCCGGGTTCGCCCCCACGCGCCTGCTGAGCCCCCCGCGCGCGCCGCGCACGCCCCGGAGCGTGGCCTGATGCTGTTCGGCGAGTCGGTCCGCATGGCGTTCGCCAGCCTGTGGGGCCACAAGACGCGCAGCCTCCTGACCATCCTCGGCGTCGTCATCGGCATCAGCTCCGTCCTCGGCGTCGTCACGCTGGGCAAGTCGTTCGAGGGCTCCATCCTGGGCCAGTTCAGCGACTTCGACACCCGCACCGTCTTCGTCACCCTCACCTCGAACAGCACCGGCGGCGACCGCGGGCCGCCCAACGCGGGGCAGTTCTCGGACGCCTTCACGAGCCGCGACGCGCAGCAGCTGGCGCAGCTTGCGGGGGTGGAGGCGGTGACGCCGAGCGGGACGCTGCAGACCTCGGCGCTCGTCTTCCACGGCAAGCAGCTTCCCCTCCGCAGCGTCACGGCCACCTTGCCGACGCACCAGAACGTGCGCAACGAAGCGAAATACGCCGCCGGCGGGCCGTTCCACAACGGAGCGCTGGAGATTGTCCTCGGCGACGACCTCGCGCAGAACCTCAACGGCACCGTACCCGTCACCGTCGGCTCCGTCATCGAGCTGCGCTTCCAGGGCCGCCCCTCCGTCAACGTCACCGTCGCCGGCCTCCTCGCGCACGTCGAGTCCGCGTTCGGCGGCGGCAACGCGGGCGCCTACGTCCCCGTCGCGCCGTTCTACCAGAACGAGGCGACGAGCCCCGTCACGGGCGCCAAGGTCCAGATGTTCTCGGGCCTGCAGGTCCTCGCCGCCGACGCCGGGCGCGTGGACGCGGTGCGCGACGAGGTGAAGGGCTACCTGGAGAGCCCCGCCTCCGACGCGCACGGCATCATCCCCCGGCAGGTCAAGATGCTCATCGCCACGCAGGGCGACATCACGGCCTCCATCAGCGCGGCCTTCACCCAGATCACGCTCTTCATCAGCGCGATTGCGGTGGTCAGCCTCGTCGTGGGCGCCATCGGCATCGCCAACATCATGCTCGTCTCGGTCACGGAGCGCACGCGCGAGATTGGCGTGATGAAGGCGCTCGGCGCGCGCAACGGCGAGATTCTCCAGCTGTTCCTCGTCGAGGCGGTGCTCATCGGCCTCATCGGCAGCGCCATCGGCATCGGCCTGGGGCTGGGCCTTGGCACGCTCATCGTGAAGGGCGTCTTCGCCGCGCAGAAGGTCGCCGTCGTCCTGCCCCTGGAGTGGGTCGGCATCTCGCTCGCCGTCGGCGTCCTGGTCGGCGCCGTCGCCGGCTTCCTGCCCGCGCGCCGGGCCACCAAAATCCAGCCCATCCAGGCCTTGGCGTACGAATAGCGCGTCCCACAAGCCTAGCGCTCCTGGGCCAATCCTCTTGTAGAGGGGGGCCGTCGAAGCGCCCATGGAACTGTTCGGCTACCACCTCAACTTCGAGGAGCTGCTGCCGCGCATCAAGGCGGAGCACCCCGGGCTGGCGGCCATCGGGCTGCAGTTCCCGGACGGCCTGCGCGACTACGCCACCGCCATCGGCGAGGTCGTGCAGCGCGAGACCGGCGCCCTCCCCGTGCTGTCGGCGGACCCCTGCTACGGCGCCTGCGACCTGTGCGACGACGAGATGGCGAAGCTCGGCATCAAGGTCATGATTCACTTCGGGCACAGCCCCATGCCCTCGGTCAAGACCGACTTCGGCGTGCAGGTCTACTACGTCCCCGCGCACAGCGTCCACCCCATCGAGGAGGTCGTGGCGGCGGCGGCCAAGCAAATGAAGGGGCCGCGCATCGGCGTGACGACGACGGCGCAGCACGTGCACAAGCTGGACGTGGCCGAGCGCATCCTGCGCGAGCACGGTTTCGAGCCCGTGACGATGCTGGGGGACAAGCGCACCGCCCTGCGCGGCCAACTGCTGGGCTGCAACGTCCTCGCGGCGGTCAAGTGCGACGTGGACGAGTTCATCTTCATCGGCAGCGGCGACTTCCACCCCCTCGCCCTCGCGCTGGAGACGGAGAAGCGCATCACCGCCGCCGACCCCTACACCAACACGGTGCGCACGCTGTCCGAGGCCAAGGGCCGCATCCTCAAGCAGCGCTGGGCCGCCATCGGCCGCGCCAAGGAGGCCAAGACCTTCGGCATCGTCGTCTCCACCAAGGCGGGCCAGATGCGCTTCAACCTCGCCAAGAAGGTCCTCGACCAATTGCAGGCGCACGGCAAGCAGGGCTTCGTCATCCAGAACAAGCAAATCAGCCCCGAGACGCTGCTCTACTTCCGCCACCTCGACGCCTTCGTCGGCGTGGCCTGCCCGCGCGTGCCCATCGACGACCAGTTGCGCTACAAGCAGCCGTTCCTCACGCCGCAGGAGCTGGAGATTGTCCTGGGCATCCGGCCGATGGAGCACTACGTCTTCGACGAGTTCCTGGCCGACGCAAGCTAGCGGGAGCCGAACTCCCCGGGCCCAAAAACCACGAAAGGCCCGGGGGAGGCAGCCGG
This sequence comes from Thermoplasmata archaeon, assembly GCA_034667745.1. Taxonomy (GTDB): domain Archaea; phylum Thermoplasmatota; class E2; order JACPAO01; family JAHFTW01; genus JAHFTW01. The sequence goes on along the minus strand of JAXDQP010000011.1, from coordinate 21,115 downwards.
CTAGGAGGATTGAGGATGGGAAGCGCCGGAGGGGACCGGCGCCGCTTGGCCGCCTCGCATCCGATTTGGATTTGGCGCTATATGGGTCCGGCGGGGAAGGCTTATCGGGAGGGCGGCGGCGTCACAGGCGCCATCGGCAATGCCGGTCCGCCGCTCAGGAGAAGGCGTCGCTGGCGAGGCTGAGGTGCGCGACGTCGTTGAGGCGGACAACCTCGACCGCGTCGTCCTTGACCGCAAGCTCGGTGATGCTGGCGTTGCTCTGCGGGAACTCCTCCAGCCGCGTCAGGCCCACGCCGGTGAGCGTCGCGATGAGGATGCGGTTGATGCGGCCGTGCGCCACGACCGCGACGTCGCCGGAGCGCGCCTCGTGCCGCAGGCGGTGAGCGAAGGGGCGAAGGCGGTGCTGCGCGAGGATGGGGGACTCGCCGCCGGGGAAGCTCTGGTCGATGAAGCCGAGGCGCCACGCGTCCAGGACCTGCTCCATCTCGGCGGCAATCTCGTCGTAGGTGCGGCCGGCGAGGCTGCCGTAGTCCATCTCGTAGATTTCGGGCGCGACCTGCACGGCGAGGCCTTCGAGGGCGCCCATGCGGTTGCGGTTGTGGCGCTGCGCGATGGCCTGCGCGGTCTCGCGGGCGCGGGTGAGGGGGCTGGAGTAGAGGGCGCCGAGCGGGTGGTCGGCCAGGGCGTTGCCAAGGCTGTCCGCCTGGCGGCGCCCGAGGTCGCTGAGGACGGCGTCGATGCGGGGGCCTTGCAGGATGCGGTCGCGGTTGGCCACCGTCTGGCCATGCCGGAGCAGGAAGATGCGGCCCATTCCACCCCTGTGTCTCCGGAATCGGTCATAAGCCCTGCGTCCCTCCCGTCCCTGTGCGGCGGAAGGACCTGGAGGCTCGGCTGGAGGCGGTGCCGCGCCACCCGGCGCCCCGGCCGGAGCTGGAGCAGTACCGCACCCCGAGCGGCGTGGCGGCGGAGCTGCTGCTGCACGCGGAGGCGGACGGCGCGGTCAGGGACAAGCGTGTGCTGGACCTCGGCTGCGGCACCGGCCTCTTCGCGGTGGGCGCCGCCCTGCTCGGCGCTCGCCTCGCGACCGGCGTCGATGTTGACACGGCCGCGATTGGCCTGGCCCAGCAGGCGGCCGCCCACGCCGGCGTGCAGACGCTGACCTGGTTCGTCGCGGCGGACCTGCGCGACTGGAAGCCGGAGCCGGCGACCTACGACACCGTCGTGATGAACCCGCCCTTCGGCGCGCAGGCCGGCGGCCGCCACGCGGACCGTTTGTTCTTGCAGCGCGCGGCGGAGGCGGTGGCGCCCGGCGGCGGCACGGTGTGGTTCCTCGCGCAGGAGCGCACCGAGCGGTTCCTCGCCGCGTTCGCCAAGGAGCTGAAGGGCAACCTGGAGCGCGTCGCGGTGTGGGACTACCCGCTGGAGGCGACGATGGAGCACCACAAGGACGAGGTGCGCATGGTGCGCGTCGGCGGCTACCGGCTCGGGTTCGCCTGACCGCGCCCCTGAACCCGGATGGCTAAGCTTGCGGGGGAGACAGGGGGAGCGTGACGTGGAACGAGGCGCCCTTTCCGGGACCCTTGCTCTCACAGGCGATGCGTCCCCCGTGCCGCTCGACGATGCCCCGGCAGATGTAGAGTCCCAATCCGGTCCCCGTGTGCTTGCCCTGCGGCGTGGCCTGCAGCCGGGTGAACGGCTGGAACAGCTTCACGAGGTCCTCAGGCGCCACGCCGGGCCCCGTGTCGGTCACGGTCAGCCTCGCCTCGCCGCCCGCGGCGTCCAGCCCCACGGCGACGGTGCCGCCCCGGGGCGTGAACTTGAGGGCATTGGAGAGCAGGTTGCTCGTCACCTGCTCCAGGCGGCGCCGGTCCGCGATGACCGGGAGCGCCGGAGGCGCAGCGACGGTGAGCGCGATGCCCGCAGCCTCCGCCTCGGGGCGCAGGCTGTCGACGATGGCGCGCAGGCTGTCGGCCAGGTCGAACGGCTTGGCGTCGAGGCTTAGGTGCCCCGACTGCAGGCGCGAGGCGTCCAGCAGGTCGGCCAGGAACCCCGACAGCCGGGCGATGCTGGACTTCATGCGGTCCAGGGGCGCCGTGAGGCCGCCCAGCTTGGCCATCTGGGTCTCCGCGAGCTTGAGGTTGAGGGCCATGGGGGTGAGGACGTTGTTCAGGTCGTGCGCCACCATGCCCAGGAACTGCGACTTGAACTCGTTCAGCTCCTCCATGTGCCGGAGGCGTTTTTGCTGCTCCTCAGCGGCCTTGCGGTCGGTGATGTCCTCGATGGTGCCCGTCAGCCGCAGCGCCCGGCCGACCTTGTCGCGCTCCATGATGCGCCCGCGGTGCCGAACGTGCCGCGTCGCGCCGTCGCGCAGGACGCGGGCCACGACATCGTAGTCGCGGCCGTCCACGACCGCCTGCTGCACCGCCTCCTTGAGGATGGGCCAGTCCTCGGGGACCATGCGCGACTGGAACCACGGCACGGGGTGCGACGGCGCGTCGGTGGGGATGCCCCAGATGCGGCACCCCTCCGCGGAGAGGACGGCGCTGTCGCTAGGAACGTCCCACGCCCACGAGCCAACGTGCGCCAGCGCCTCCGCCTCCTCCAGCAGGGCCTGCCGGCGCTGCAGCTCCTCCGTCGCCAAGCGCTTCTCCGTCACGTCGCTGATGATGCCCTCGATGCGGGCCGGCTGGCGGTCCTCGCCGTACGCCACCCAGCACCGCATGAGGGCGTGGCGGAGCGAGCCGTCGGGGCGCAGCACGCGGTACTCGTACTCCGCGGTCCCCCACCGCAGCGCCGCCTCCTGGGCGGCCAGCGCGCGGACGCGGTCGTCGGGGTGGATGCTCTCCATCCAGAGCAGCGGGTTCTCGATGAACTCGCGCACCGGCCGGCCCAGCAGCTTCTCCGCCGCCGGGTTGAGGTAGAGGACCTTGGAGGTCGGCAGCGCGACCGACCAGACGACGTCGTCGATGGTGGAGAGGATGCCGCGCATCTGCTCCTCGCTGGTCTTCAGGGTCTGCTCCGCCTTGACCTGCGCAAGCCGCGTCCTGCGCTCCTGCAGGGCGCGCCGCACCGCCGGCCCCAGGCGCGCCATGCGGTCCTTGAGGATGTAGTCCGTGGCCCCCGACGTCAGGACCTCGGCGGCCTTCTCGTCGCCGAGGGTGCCGGAGACCACCAGCACGGGCACGTCCAGCCTCGCCTCGCGCAGCACGGACAGCACGGGGAGCGCGCCGAAGCCGGGGAGGCTGTAGTCGGCCAGGATGAGGTCGAGGCGCGGGGTGAGGCGCAGCTTCAGCTCGCGCTCGGTCTCGACGCGCTGCCAGTCCACCTCGAACCCCGCCCGCCGCAGCTCGCGCACCATCAGCTCGGCGTCAGCGGCGCGGTCCTCGACGATGAGGACCTGGAGTTTCTCGGGCATGGTCACGGGGGCATCTTGTTCATCAGCAGCCAGTAGAGGCCGAGGGTCGTGGCGGTGGCGATGAACTCGTTGAAGTCGACGGGCTTGCGCAGGTAGCTGTTGACGCCCAGGCTGTAGCACTCCGCCATGTCCTTCTCGACGGTGGAGGTCGTGAGGACGACGACGGGGATGGCCCTGGTGCCGGGGTCCTGCTTGAGGCGCCGCAGCACCTCGAGGCCGTTCACCTTGGGCAGCTTGAGGTCGAGCAGCACCAGCTTCGGCTTGGTGGCGCGGTTGGCGGCGGGGCCGAAGAAGAAGTCCAGCGCCTCCTGGCCGTCGCGCGCCACGCGGACCTGGTTGGCGAGGTTGTTCTTCCGCAGCGCGTGCAGCGTGAGCTCGAGGTCCTTCGGGTTGTCCTCGACGAGCAGGATCTCGATGCGGGGGTCATCCATGGGCGGGCCCTCCGGGGAGCGTGAGGAAGAATGTGGCGCCCTGGTCGACCGCGGCCTGCGCCCAGACCCGGCCGCCGTGGCGCTGGACGATGCGCTGGACGATGGCGAGGCCGACGCCGGTGCCCTCGTAGTCCTCGGCGCGGTGCAGGCGCTGGAAGACGCCGAAGAGCTTGTCCGCGTGCTTCATGTCGAAGCCGACGCCGTTGTCCCGCACGAAGTAGGCCCCGCCGCCCTCCGGCGTCCAGCCGACCTCGACCTCGGCGTGCTCGCGCTTGCGCGTGTACTTGAGGGCGTTGCTCAGGAGGTTGGCGAAGACCTGGCGCAGCAGGGCCGGGTCGGCCTGGCAGGCCGGCATCTCCCCGAAGCGGACGCGCACGTCGCGCGGGCCCTTCTGGCCGGCGCGCAGCTCGTCAAGCACCTGCCGCGCGATGCGCCCGGGCTCGACCGCCTCCTTGGCCAGCGGTTGCTTGCCCAGGCGGGAGAAGGCCAGGAGGTCGTCCACCAGCTCGCCCATCTCGCGGGCGCTGTCGATGATCATGTCGATGTCGTGGCGGGCGTCGGGCGGCAGCTGGCCCGCGTGGTCCTCCAGGAGGATTTGGGCGAAGCCGGACATCGAGCGCAGCGGCGCCCGCAGGTCGTGCGACACGGAGTACGCGAAGGCGTCCAGCTCCTGGTTGGCCGCCTCCAGGGACGCCTCCGTCCTCTTCTGCTCGGTCACGTCGGCGAAGCCGGCGGCGATGCACTCCCGCCCCGCCCAGCGGATGCGGGTCATCGAGGCGATGGCCTCCACGGTGTGCCCGTCCTTGGCCTTGAGCTGCACCGCGCGGGCCGGCACGTGGCCCTCCGCCGCGACGCCCTTGACCGCCTCGGCGCGGGTGGCCGGGTCGGCGACGATGCCAAGCTCGTGCGGCCGGCGGCCCAGCAGCTCCTCGCGCGTCCACCCCAGCGTCCGGGTGAACGCGTCGTTGGCCTCCAGGTAGGTCCCGTCGGCGAGGAGGGTGATGGCGAAGGGGAGCAGGGAGTTGTGGAAGAAGGCGGAGAACTTGGCCTCCGACTCGCGCAGGCTGCGCTCCACCTCCTTGCGCTGCGTGATGTCCTGCGTGACCTTGGAGAACCCGCGCAGCCTCCCGTCCTGGCCGCGCAGCGGCGTGATGGTGACGTTCGCCCAGAAGCGGGTGCCGTCCTTGCGGACCCGGATGCCTTCTTCCTGGTAGAGCCCGGTCTCCGTGGCGATGCGCAGCTCGCGCTCCGGCTTGCCCGCCGCGACATCCTCGGGCGGGTAGAAACGGGAGAAATGGGTGCCGACGGCCTCGGCCTCCGTGTAGCCCTTGATGCGGCGGGCGCCCTCGTTCCAGGTCGCCACCATGCCCTGGGGGTCGAGCATGAAGATGGCGTAGTCGCGCGTGCCCTCGACCAGCAGCCGCAGCCGCTCCTCGCTCTCGCGCAGCCGCGCCTCCGCCTTCTTGCGCGCCGTGAGGTCGCTGAAGATGGACGCGATGCACGCCTGGCCGCCCCACTGCAAGCGCGTCATCGACACCAGCGCGCTCACCGCGCCCCCGCCCTTGGTCGGGACCTCCAGCAGGCTCTCCTCGAACGGGGCCCCCGCGGCGACGGCCCGGATGGTCTTGGCGCGCGTGGCCGCGTCCGGCGTCATCCCGATGTCGATTGCCGTCTTCCCCAGGACCTCCTCGCGCGACCACCCGAACATCCGCGCGAAGGCCTCGTTGACCTCCAAGAAGAGGCCGTCCGCCAGGCGGCTGATGGAGAACGGCACGGACGAGTTGCGGAAGAAGTTCGAGAACTTCTCCTCTGTCGCCTCGGCCTCCGCGCGCGGCGCCAGGGCGGGCGCGTCCGGCCGCTCAGCCGGCCCCTTCACGGCGTCTCCTCACCTGCTCGGGACGGATGACGACCTCGAGGCTGGCCGACACCAGCGCACGAATGGAGTGAACCCCTCCAACGACAATGGTATTTTCCCATCTCGTGTTGCGTCATTCGCCCAGCTGCCTCTCCACCTGACGAGAGCTTGCGGCCAAGCCAATAAATAGCTTATTGCGAAGAATGGGGCCGCGTCCCCCTGCGTGAGGGCCGGATGCCCAATCACGTCGAGGCGCTCCACGGTCGCGCGGCCGGAGTGCGCGTCGCCGCCCACCTGGTCCCACGCGGCGGGGGCGAGGAGCAGCCGCGCAAGGGCGCGAACGGGAGGGCGGGGCGCGCCGCCGTCACGTCAGGGGGTGCTGCGCGATGAACGCCTCGGCCGCCGCCTGCCTGGCCGGGTCCCAGCCGGCGGCGAACCAGGGGCGCTGGAGCGTCGCGGTGTAGACCTTGACCGCCTTGCCGTCGCGGGTGTCGGGCCAGACCGGGTGCGCGGCCTGCCACGAGGAGTCGATGTCCTGGTAGTCGCCGAAGAAAATCTTCCCGTCCTGGTGGTGCGAGAGCGCCGGGTCCCAGCCCTGGTCGGCCGCGTCGCGAATGTTGACGTTGCGCGCCCAGGTCTTGCCGCCGTCGAGGCTGTAGGTGTAGAACTGGCCGACGCGCGGGTGCGGCTCGGTGCTGCCCGTGGCGTCCGGCGTCGTCGCGGTGCCGCCCGCGCGGGTGTCGAACCACTGCACGTCGACGACGCCGCCGGGGCTGACGCTCACGGCGGGCATGAAGTGGTCGGCGTCCGCGTTCGCGTCGTCGTCGAGGCGGACCGGGGTGCCGAAGGTGACGCCGGCGTCGTGGCTCGCCATCGCGTAGACGTGCGGGTGCCTGCCGGGGGTGCACTCCTTCGTCCAGACCAGGTCGGCGCAGCCGTCCTGGAACACGAAGTAGACGGAGTTGGCGAACGGCGAGTCCGCGCCCTTGTCGGTGGCCATCGCGGGCATGCCGCCGCGGCGGTCGCGGTCGGAGAGGCCGGGCGGCGTCGCGTCGTGCGGCGCCAGCAGGCTCTGCGTCGGGAGCCAGGTCTTGCCCTCGTCGAGGCTGCGGCGCAGGTGGATGGCGGCGCCGGTCCACGCCGCGAAGACCTCCTGGCCGGTGCCGACGTCCACGAAGGAGCCCTGCCCGGCGTCCTCGGTGGCGACGTTGGCCATCACGAAGGGGTCGCTGTAGGTCTGGCCGCCGTCGGTGCTGCGGAAGTAGAGGTTGCCGGGGGCGGCGCCGGAGAGCCACATCACGTGGATGGTGCCCGAGGTGGAGGCGGCGACCCAGCCCTTGTCGTGGAACGCGACGGGGTAGCTGCCCTCGAAGACGCCGGTGAAGGTGTCGAAGGTGTCCCCGCCGTCGTGTGAGATGGCGACGATCTGGATGGCGCGGTTGAACGCCCAGTCGTTGACGGCGCCCTGCGGGCAGACGTTCTCGCACGCCTTCGAGGCGGTCGCGGGGTCGCCCTGGTAGGCCATCAGGAGGTAGTAGAACGCCTTCCCGTCGGCGGAGTAGTAGGCGACGGGGTCGGTCGTGCACCAGTACTGGCTGGCGTAGTTGGGCTTGAAGGTGGCCGGGTCGGTGGTGAGGCGCCAGGGCGAGCCGTCGAAGCTGCGGTCCTGGAACGCGGTCCTGCCGCCGTCGTGCGAGACGTAGACGCCGTCCCACACGCACTGGCCCGCGTCGGTGGGGAAGTAGTCCTTCGCGCCGCCGACGACGTGGCGCGGGTCCTGTGGGTTCACGGCGATGGTGACCTCGTTGCCCTGGCGGCCGTCGTCGGGCGCCATGTTGAAGTTGCAGCCCCGCGGCGAGAGCGCCGTCGCGTGCGCGGGCTGGCACAGGGGCACCGGCACGGGGAGGCCCTTGGCGTCGAGGGCCGTGTAGGCAAAGCCGCTCCCAAAGCGCGCGTCCTGCTGCGCCGCCGGCCCCGCCGTGGTCTTGGTCGTGCCCACGCAGCCCGCCAGGACCGCCACCATCGTGAGGCCCGCCAACAGGAGGGCAATCCGCCGCATAGGGGCGCGAGCCGGCAGGCGCGGTTAAAGGGTTGCGTCGCCGGGCCGCGCGGGCCTCAGGATTCCATGAACGCGTCGAGCGGCACGGGCTTGGGCGCCATGAGCTGCGCGGCGGTCGCCCAGGTCGTCCGGGTGCCGGGCGGCAGGGTGCGGAACTGCCCCCACCAGGCGCGCAGGAACTCCTGCGTGAGGGGGTCGTGCGAGTAGCCGGAGCCGATGGGGCGGTTGACCTTGCGCTCCAGCAGGCGGCCGAGCTTGGCCATCGCCGCGTCGCGCGCCACCTTGGCGACGATGCTGGCGGCGCCCACGACGGCGTGGTTGAGGTCCGCCTTGTGCTGGCTCAGGACCTTGGTGCGCGGCACGGCCCACTGGATGCCGGCGCCGAAGCGCTCCTCGTCCACGTCGGCGGCGTCCACGTAGAGCCGCTTGGCGTCGAGGGCGCGCGCGATGTCGCGGAAGCGCTCCAGCTCGATGTCGTTGAGGCTGCGGCCCTGCCGCCGCTCGGCGTCGAGCGTGTCGGCCTCGATGAGGCGGACCTCGATGCGCACGCCGTCGTCGGCGCGCAGGGCGCGGTCGAGCGCCTCGCGGCGGGCGGGCGTGAGCTTCTTCGAGTCGGTGCAGCCGAGGCGCTTGGGCAATCCGGGGTTCGTCACCGCGACGCCGGCCACCACGAGGGGGCCGAGGACGGGGCCGCGGCCGGCCTCGTCGATGCCGCCGAGCGCGAAGGCGGGGTCGAGCAGGTTGGCGGGCGGGTCGCCGAGGGGGAGGGGCGAGAGGGCCGTCACCCGGGGAGGGACAGGGGTCTCGGCCACGCGTCGTCCAGTTTGCCGCCCCCTTTGAACCCGACTGGCGCCACGGGCCCCCCACCGAGGGGCGGCGGGACGATTCGCTAAATAGGCGGAGGCGTGAATCCCCGTCCGTGCTGCTGGACACCGCCGCGTGGACCGCCATCGCCTTCCTCTTCGTGGGCCTGCTCCTGCTGCTGGCCGAGGCCGTCATCCCCGGCTTCTTCATCGCGGTGCCGGGCGGGACGCTGGTGCTGATGGGTGGCATCGGGCTGCTGTTCCCCGGCGCGATGTTCGGCATGGCCGGCTGGTTCCTCTGGCCCTTCGCGGCCCTGGTCTCCACCTCGGCCAACATCTACCTCTACAAGCGCTGGGCGCCCGCCGGGCACGCGCCGCTCACCATGACCGCCGACAGCCTGCCGGGCCAGGTCGGCACCGTGACGACCGCCGTCGTACCGGGCGCCTACACCGGCAAGGTGCGCATCAAGGGCGCCACGTGGTCGGCGCGCGCCGACGTCCCCAACCCCACCGGCGCCCCCAACCGCGGGGTGCGGGCCGACGGCATCCGCCTCGTCGTCGAGCCGGCGCAGCCGTAGCAGGCGCAGCCCCCCGCAGCCACCGGCAGCTTCAAGATTCGCGCGGCCCACGGCGGGGCAATGGTCTCCGTCGTCGTGGTGCTGGGCATCCTGGCCGCCATCGTGCTCGTCATCCTGCTGGCGGCGAGCGTGCGCATCATCCAGCCCTACGAGCAGGCGCTCTACATCTTCCTCGGCAAGTACCGTGGCAAGCTGAACACCGGCGTCTCGCTCGTCATCCCGCTCGGCAGCCGCGTCGTGCGGATGGACATGCGCACCCAGGTCCTGGAGGTGCCGCGCCAGGAGGTCATCACGAAGGACAACTCGCCCACCAACGTGGACGCCATCATCTACACCAAGGTCATCGACGCCGAGCGCGCCACCTTCGAGGTGTCCGACTTCCGCTTCGCCACCGTCGCCCTCGCGCAGACGACGCTGCGCTCCGTCATCGGCGACATGGAGCTGGACGAGGTCCTGAACAGCCGCGAGAAGATCAACGCCCGCCTGCGCGACCTGCTGGACGAGGCCACCGACGCCTGGGGCGTGCGCGTGGAGGCCGTGGAGATCCGCGAGGTGGACCCCGTCGAGCGCGTCAAGCGCGCCATGGAGGAGCAGACCTCGGCGGAGCGCGAGCGCCGCGCCGCCATCCTGAAGGCCGACGGCCAGAAGCGCGCCGCGGTGCTGGAGGCGGAGGGCCTCAAGCGCGCCCGCATCCTCCAGGCCGAGGGCGTGCGCCAGAGCAAGATCCTCGAGGCCGAGGGCGACCGCACGGCGCAGATCCTCACGAGCCAGGGCCGCGCGCAGGCGCTGCGGGTGCTGGCCCTGGGCAGCGCGCCGCTCGACTCCAAGGCGCTCTCCGTCCTCTCGCTCGACGCGCTGGGCGAGCTGGGCCGGGGCCAGGCGACGAAGATTGTCCTGCCGTTCGAGGTCACACGCGCCCTCCAGGGCATCGCGAACCACCTCGGCATCGCGCCCGACGCGCCCACCGGCAAGCGCGCCGACCTCAAGGAGCTGGAGGCGATGGTCGGCAAGTCCAGCGACGTCCTGGGCGAGTTGCCGAGCCACGCCGCCATCAAGGCCGAGCTGGACGCCCTGAGCCGCGAGATGGAGCAGGACCAGCAGGACGCCGAGGACCTCGTGGACAAGAAGAAAGCCCGCGTCCGCACGAAGGGCAAGGCCGCCGCGGCAGGGGCGGCCGACGCCTCCGACGCGCCCGCCGCGTAGTTGGGCAAATCCCCGCCCGCCGACCCGGGTTGATATACTCCAGGGGCGCATGTGGGGCCATGGACCGCTCGTCCGCCCTCGTCCTCGCTGCCGCCCTCCTGCTCGGCTCCCTCGTCGCCGTGCCCCACCCGGCCGCGGCGCAGGTGGGGACCGCAAGCCTCGCTGGCGCGGTCTGCTCCATCGACAACCAAATCACCTACATCCGCGCCCCGGACCCCGGCGACGCCGCCGGCTGCGGCACCCGCCTCGCCGACGCCACGCTGCGCCTGACCAAGGCAGGCGTGGCCGGCACCGCCGTGGCCTCCGTGGACAAGACCGCCAAGAGCGACGGGAACGGCACCTACCAGTTCACCGCGCTCGCCGACGGCAACTACTCCCTGAACGTCGTCCGCACCGGCTTCGCCGCAGTCGACGTGAGCGTGAAGGTCGCGGGCGCCACGATGCGCGACGTCGGCCTCCAGCCCCAGACGGTCACCGTGGCCGGCCGCGTCGTGGACGCCTCCGGCGCGCCGATCGCGAACGCCAACGTCATGGCGTGCTGCGGCCCCAACACCGGCAACTCGGAGGCCGTCACGGACGGCTCCGGCGCCTTCGCCCTCAAGACCGACGCCGGCGACCGCACCTTCAGCGTCGTGAAGGACGGCCGCAGGCTCGCCGCCGAACTGCACTTCGTGGACGGCACCGCGCCGGTCACCATCACCGTGCAGCCCCGCCCCCGCCCCGACGCCGTCCTGCACGGCACCGCGCGCGACCAGGACGGCAACCCCCTCGCCGGGCTGGCCATCTACGCGTACAGCAATGGCGGCTGCTGCCCCATGGCCTACGCCTCCGACTCCGGCTCCAGCAGCTCCAGCGTCTCCTCGACGATGATTGCGCGGCCCTGCTGCTACGACGACGGCTCCAACTCGACCACCACCGACTCCGCCGGGCGCTACCGCCTGGGCGTGTATGGCGGCAACGGCGTCTCGGTGAGCGCCGGCCGCGACGGCTACGCGGGCTTCTCCAAGTACGTCCCGCTCCAGACCGGCGAGGACAAGCTGCTCGACCTCAAGATGCTGAAGTACCCCGCCAAGACGGCGCACGTCGAGGGCCGGGTCATCGACGCCGCCAGCGGCGACGGCCTGCGCTTCGCCTCCATCAGCGTGCAGTCGCCCGCCTACGGCCTCTACGAGTGCAGCATCGACGAGGAGACTGCGCGCGGCCAGACTGCCTCCGGCTCCGCCGGCCCGGTCGAGCCCCAGAAGGCCAGCGCCAGCGAGCCCAACTCCGACGCGCCGTCGGGCGCGACCGCCGGCTCCGGCACGGCCAGCGAGCCGACCTACAGCGGCAGCCCGCCCGCCTACTGGAGCGGCTGCGCCATCGTCCTCCACGCCGACGGCACCTTCAGCGGCGACGTGACGCCGGGCTACACCATCATCCAGGTGTACTACGACTCCTACCGCGCCTGCCCGCCGGCCAACGACGGCAACTACCGCCCCTGCGCCCCGGAGTACTACACCTGGACGCAGGCGCTGCAGCTGCCCGCCGGCAAGACGACCAAGCTCGCGGTCGAGCTGGAGCAGCGCCCCGCCCCCGACGCCGTGGTGTCGGGCTACCTGCTGGACGCCGAGACGGGCAAGCCCATCCCCGGCGGCCAGGTCAACTTCAACAGCCAGGACGGCTTTGGCTACGGCTCCGCCACCACCGACGCCGACGGCTCCTACCGCATCAAGATGCGCAGCGGCCACCTCGACGTCTACGCCAGCGCCGAGGGCCACCTGCACTGGGTCGGCACCGTGGTGCTGAAGGCCGGCGAGACCCCGCTGGACCTCAGGCTCACGCCCGGCGACGAGCCCAACGGCGGCTGCTGCTACGCCTACGGCGGGAAGGCGATGGAGGGGGACGCCGTCGCGCCCATGGGCAGCGGCGCCGCCTCGTCCGGCACGGCGACCGGCGCCCCGCAGGCGGCCGAATCGCGCTCGACGGGCTCGGCCTTCGAGGACCTGCACGGCGGCCTCGGCCCCTACGACGCCGCCGCCCGCGCCCGCACCGTGGCGGACGCCAGCCACGGCAGCCCGGGCGCCGGCATCCTGGTGCTCGTGGCCCTCATGGGCTGCGCCGCGCTTCTGCGCCGCCGCTGACGGCCTGCCAACACGGATTGCACGATTCGCGGGAAATCGCTCCGTGGCTCCGTGCAATCCGTGGCTCAGCGGGAAAGTTCCCGGGCCACGCCCGCCAGCTCGCGCAGCCCTGGCGCGGTGCGCACGCCGAACCAGGTGAGCGCCTCGCCGTCGATGACGCGCACCCGCTCCGGCTGCCCCGCGCGGCCAAGCATCGCGGTGTCCACGGGCTTGCGGTGGAACGGGAACGGCTCCGTGGGCAGCAGCGTCCACGCCGCCCCGCTGGCCGCCACCTCGCCCGGGCCGACCTCGAAATACTTCGGCCCTGCGTGCCCCGCGAAGGCGTTGCGGAGGCCGACCGCCTCCAGCATCGCGCTCGGGTAGGCGGTGCGGTCGAAGGTCATCCAGGGGCCGTGCCAGATGGGGCAGAACACGGGGACGCCTCCACCCGCTCCCGCCACCTCGCCCAGCGCGGCGCGGATTGCGGCGGCCTCGCGGGCTCCCGCCCCAGGCACGCCGCACGCGTCGGCCAGGCGCTCCACGAACGCGGCGGCGTCGGGGACGGTGTCGATGGCGGACCACAGGACCTCGACGCCTTGGGCCTGGAGCGCCTCGACGAGCGCCTTCGGGTTCTCGTCCTTGTCCGCGACGACGAGGTCGGGCCGCAGCGCGAGGATGCGCTCCAGCCTGGCGTCCTTCGTCCCCCCGACGGCGGGCACGCTGCCGACCCACGGCTCCGGGTGGATGCAGAACCGGGTCCGGCCCACGACGCGGGCGGCGAGGCCGAGCGCGTGCAACGTCTCCGTGTGGCTGGGCACCAGGCTGACGATGCGCTGCGGGACGGCCACGGCGGCGCGACCCCACGGAGCGCGTTGAACCCTTCGACCGGAAAAAGAACAGAGGGGAGAAGGAAGGGAGGTGGTCCCGCCGGGATTTGAACCCGGGTCGGTGCCGTGAGAGGGCACCATGATTGGCCGCTACACTACAGGACCACTCTCTTGTGGTCCTCCCTTGCGCTTTTAGGGGCGCAGGCGCGGCGACTCGGGGCGCTCTCTTAAGCCGTTCGCTAACCCGTTCAGGGGGCCGGGCCGATGCGGCCGAGGCGGTAGTGGACGAGCGCGGGGCCTTGGCTCACGGTGTCGATGATGGGGGCGGCGCGCGGCAGGTCGCTGACGTTGATGTAGATGCGGCCGGCGCTGCCCGTGGAGACGCCGAAGGCGGTGACGATGTTGATGCCGGCGTGGGCGAGGCGTTCGCAGAGGTCGGCGAGGGTGCCGGGGTGGTCCTCGAGCAGGACCTCGTGGACCTCCTGCCAGTCGTAGCGGAGGGCGTTGTCGTCGAGGGCGGCGCGCGCCGACGGGAGCGAGGTGGTCAGCAGGTTGATGCCGGCGGCGTCGACCATGAGGCCGCGCAGGTTGATGTTGTGCGCCGCGAGGAGGCGGGCGACGCGGGCGAGGGCGCCTGGCTCGTCGCGGATTTGGACGCTGACGAGGAAGAGGCCACCGGGAGCCGACCGCACGCCAGGCCCATCCCGGGGCGGCCGCATAAACCTACTGTGCTGACCAATGCCCGTTCTTGGACATCGGGGCGCGCAGCGCTACGCCTTGCGCTTGGGCCGCTTGGGGCGGGTGGCGAGCGGGGCGCCCTCGTCCAGGCGCGCCTTGGGGGCCAGCAGCGGGCGGAGGAACTGGCCCGTGTGGCTGCCCTCGACCTGCGCGACCTCCTCGGGGGTGCCCTCGGCGATGACCTGGCCGCCGGCGTCGCCGCCCTCGGGGCCGAGGTCGATGACCCAGTCGGCGCACTTGATGACGTCGAGGTTGTGCTCGATGACGACGATGCTGTTGCCGGCGTCGACGAGGCGCTGCAGGACGCCGAGCAGGTGCTTGATGTCGTGCACGTGCAGGCCCGTCGTCGGCTCGTCCAGGATGTAGAGCGTCTTGCCGGTGCCGCGCTTGGAGAGCTCGGTGGCCAGCTTGACGCGCTGCGCCTCGCCGCCGCTGAGCTGCGTGGCGGGTTGGCCGAGGCGGATGTAGCCCAAGCCCACATCGGTGATGGTCTGCAACTTGTTGCGGATCTGCGGCAGGTTCTCGAAGAAGGCCAGCCCCTCCTCGACGCTGAGGTCCAGCACCTCGCGGATGTTCTTGCCCTTGTACTTGACCTGGAGCGTCTCCTTGTTGTAGCGCGCGCCCTTGCAGACCTCGCAGGGGACGTAGACGTCCGGCAGGAAGTGCATCTCGATCTTGACGACGCCGTCGCCCTCGCACGCCTCGCAGCGGCCGCCCTTGACGTTGAAGCTGAAGCGGCCCGACTTGTAGCCCCGGTTGCGGGCGTCCTGCGTCATCGCGAAGAGGTCGCGGATGGGCGTCCAGGTGCCGGTGTAGGTCGCGGGGTTGGAGCGCGGCGTGCGGCCGATGGGCGACTGGTCGATGTCGATGACCTTGTCCACGTGCTGCAGGCCGATGATGCCGCCGTGCTTGCCGGGGCGCTCGCCGCCGACGTAGCCGAGCTGCTTGAGCGCGGCCTTGTAGAGCGTCTCGTTGATGAGCGTCGACTTGCCCGAGCCCGACACGCCGGTGACGGCGACGAACTGGCCGAGCGGGATGTCCACGCTGACCTTCTTCAGGTTGTTCTCCTCGGCGCCGAGGATGCGGATGGTCTTGCCGCTGCCCTCGCGGCGCGACGGGGGGACCGGGATGGTGAGCTTGCCGGCAAGGTACTGGCCGGTGAGGCTGTTGGCGTTGCGCGCGACCTCGTCCGGGGTGCCGGCGGCCATCAGTTGCCCGCCGTGCTCGCCCGCGCCGGGGCCGAGGTCAATCAGCCAGTCGGCCTCGCGCATGGTGTCCTCGTCGTGCTCGACCACGAGGACCGTGTTCTCCAGGTCGCGCAGGCGGCGCAGCGTGGCGAGCAGGCGGTGGTTGTCGCGCTGGTGCAGGCCGATGCTGGGCTCGTCCAGGACGTAGAGGACTCCCTGCAGGCCGGACCCAATCTGGCTCGCGAGGCGGATGCGCTGCGACTCGCCGCCCGACAGCGTGCCGCTGGCGCGGTCGAGGTTGAGGTAGTTGAGGCCAACGTCGTCCAGGAACCGCAGGCGCTCGACGATCTCCTTCAGGATTTCCTTGGCAACCTTGTTCTCGCGCTCGGTGAGGTGGCTGGGCAGGTCGCGGAACCAGGCGAGGGCGTCAGAGACCGCGAGGCGCGTGGACTCGATGATGCTCTTGCCGTTGACGGTGACCGCCAGGACCTCGGGCCGCAGGCGCCACCCCTTGCAGGTGGCGCACGGGCGCTCCGACATGAACTCGGCAATCTTCTCCTTGGCGCGCTCGCTCTCGGACTCCTTGAGCAGGCGCTGCATCCGCACCGACAGGCCCTCCCAGTGCGAGTCGTTGCCCCAGCGCGTCGGGATGGCCTCGGGCGTGCCGAACAGGATGACCTCGCGGTGCGCCTCCGGGAGCGCGCGCCACGGGGCGTCGACGCTGATGTCCAGGGTGTCGCAGACGTGGGCGAGCCAGCGGCCCATCCACGACTTGAAGATGAAGACGTCTGAGTGGAACGCGCCGCCCCGGATGCTCTTGGAGCGGTCCTTGACGATCTTGTCCTCGTCCGGCTGCATCGAGAAGCCGAGGCCGCTGCAGGTCTGGCAGGCGCCGTGCGGGGCGTTGAAGGAGAACATGCGCGGCGTCAGCTCGGGCAGGATGGCGCCGTGGTCGGGGCAGCCGAACGACTCCGAGTAGAGCTGCTCCGCCTTCTCGGTCCACACGGTGACGAGGCCCTCGGCGGCCTTCATCGCGGTCTCCAGCGCGTCGGTGAGGCGGCCGTCGAACTCCTCGCCCTTCTTCATCGTCAGGCGGTCCACGACGATGTCGACGGAGTGCTTGTAGGACTTCTCCAGCTTCCAGTTGTCGTCGATCTCGCCGAACTTGCCGTCGACGCGGACGCGGCTGTAGCCCTGCGCCTGCAGGTCCTTGAGGAGGCGGACGAACTCGCCCTTGCGGTCGCGCACGATGGGCGCGAGGATCTGGATGCGGGTGTTCTCGGGCAGCCGCTTGGTCTCCTCGACGATTTGGTCCACGCTCATCTTGCCGATGCCGCGGCCGCACTTGGGGCAGTGCGGGATGCCAACGTGCGCCCACAGCAGGCGGAGGTAGTCGTAGACCTCGGTGGTGGTGCCGACGGTGGAGCGCGGGTTCTTCGAGGTGGTCTTCTGGTCGATGGAGATGGCGGGCGAGAGCCCCTCGATGTGGTCCACCTCGGGCTTCTTCATCTGGCCGAGGAACTGGCGGGCGTAGGCCGACAGGGACTCGACGTAGCGGCGCTGGCCCTCGGCGTAGATGGTGTCGAACGCGAGGCTGGACTTGCCGCTGCCGGAGAGGCCGGTGACGACGACGAGCTTGCCGCGCGGGATGGTGACGTCGATGCCCTTCAGGTTGTGCTCGCGGGCGCCGCGGACGATGATTGAGCCGGCCATGGAAAGGAGTGCCCCAGGGAGGGGCAAATCGACTCACCTGAGGCTCGCCTTTAGGGTTTGGGCCGGGGCTGCGTGAAACCATTTGGACTGGCGGCCCGCGGCCGCCCTGGAAACCGCAGGTTCGGCCCAAAAACGCCGCTTTTCAAGAGAAAACCGCGCGCGCCGGGCGGACCGCGCAAGGTTATCCCACCTTGCCGGCCTGCTGGATGCGTGGGAGGGCTGCCCTACCGCAGCGAGGAGGACCGGGCCGCCGTGGCGCGGTTCTGGGAGGGCCGCGAGGCCGCCCGCCCCCTCTTCGAGCAGGTGGCCCGGCGCGCCCAGGAGTGGGGGCCGTTCGAGGTGGTCGGCAGCCATAGCCGCGTCCTGCTGGTGGCGGGCACCCGCTTCGTGTGGTGCCCCGTGGCGCACGCCGACGGCCGCCTCGCCCTCCGCTTCCTGCTGCCGCGCGCCGTCGCCTCCCCCCGGCTGCGCACCGACCGCCTGGGGGGCCGCTGGTCGCACCGCGTCGCCCTGGCGGGGCCCGCCGACCTCGACAAGGAGCTGCTCGGCTGGCTGCGCGAGGCTTACGAGTGGGCCCGCCATCCCAGCCCGGCATGAGCCCGACGCTGCGCGCCGCCGGCGCGGCCGACCTCGGGGCGCTGCTGCCCCTGCTGGCAGAGTTCCACGCCCACGAGCAGCTGCCCACGACGCCAGAGGGCCGCCGCGCCGCGCTGGAGCGGCTGCTACGCGAGCCGCAGCGGGGCCGCGTCGTCCTAGCGGAGGAGGGCGGACTCGTCGGCTACGGCATCGTCGTCCTCGGCTACAGCATCGAGTTCGGCGGCATCGACGGCTTCGTCGACGAGCTGTACGTCCGCGCCCCGCACCGCGGCAAGGGGCTGGGGAGCCGCCTGCTCGACGCGCTGGAGGCCGAGGCGACGCGGGCCGGCGCCGTCGCGGTCCACCTGGAGGTCGACGTCGACAACGAGCGCGCGCGGCAACTCTACCTGCGGCGCGGCTACCGGCAGCACCAGCGGCGGCTGATGACGCGCAAGCTTGCGTGACCGACGCTGACCGTGGATTGCGGATGACGCGGATGTTGCGAAGCCAAGACGAGGCTCCGCAGCAGGATTACAGGTTTCCTAGAAGATGGCCCATCTTGTCCTTCTTCGTCTCCAGGTAGCCCCGGTTGACCTCGTTGGGGTCGATTTCCAGCGCGACGCGCTCCAGGCAGTTGAAGCCCAATCTCTGGAGCGCCGCGACCTTGTCGGGGTTGTTGGTCAGCAGCTTGATGCAGTGGACGCCCAGGTCCTCCAGGATGTCCTTCGCCGCGTCGTAGGCCCGGCCGTCCACGGGGTGGCCCAGCTCCAGGTTCGCCTGCACCGTGTCGCGGCCCTGCTCCTGCAGCTCGTAGGCCAGGATCTTGTTGGTGAGGCCGATGTCGCGGCCCTCCTGGCGCAGGTAGAGGATGACGCCGCGGCCGGCCTTCTCGATGCGGCGCAGCGACTCGTGCAGCTGGGCGCCGCAGTCGCAGCGCTTGGAGCCGAAGATGTCGCCCGTCATGCACTCGCTGTGGATGCGCACGAGGACGGGGTCGGGGCACGCCTCCTCCGACACGTCGCCCTTCACGATGGCGGCGTGCTCCTTGCCGGTCGGCACGTCGCGGTAGACGTGGATGGCGAAGTCGCCAAACCGGGTCGGCAGGCGCGCGGCGGCCGCGTGCACGGCGGTGCGGCGCGGCGCGGCCGGGGGCTTGGGCGTCGTCATGGCGGGCGTCCCACTCCCGCGCCGCGGATAGGGGTTGGGATGGTGGCCGCGCGCGGGCCGGCGGGGGCCACGGGAGAGGCTTTCTGCGGCGCGTGGTTGGCCGCGGCGTGCCCCCTGGCGGCTCCCGTCCCTGGCTGCGCGAGAAGGCGCCCGGGCTGCACCGGTTTCTCACCCGTGGCGACAGCCCCTACCCGGCGGTCCGCGAGGTCGTCGCGGGGGCCCTCGTCATCGTGGTCCTGCTCGGCATCCTCTACGGCGCCACGGGGCAGCCGGTCGCGGGCGGCTACCCCGTCGTGGTGGTCACCTCGGGGAGCATGATGCACTGCGCCAACGCGGGCCCCGACGGCACGGGGCCGCCGCTGGGCCGCGACTGCGACGCGCAGGGCTACGGCCGCCTGGGCACCATCGACCCCGGCGACCTCGTGTTCGTGCGGCGCATCGCCGACCGCGCCGACGTCGCGACCCTGGCGCAGGGCGGCTCCGGGCATTACGGCAAGCCCGGCGACGTCGTGGTCTACCGCCCGAGCGGCCACACCGACGTGACCCCCATCATCCACCGCGCGCTGTTCTACGTGCAGGTGAACGACAGCGACCACACGTTCTCGGTGCCGGACCTCGGCATCTTCCACCAGGCGACGCTCGACCAGCCCGCGCTGACGGCGCTCTCCCACTGCACCCTGGCGGGCAGCGGCGTGCACGGCCGCTGGACGATGGCGGACTCCGGCTTCGTCACCAAGGGCGACAACAACCAGGTGGCGGACCAGTGCCCCGGCGGCATCACGCCCTACCCGGCGCGGCTGGACTGGATCCTGGGCAAGGCGCGCGGCGAGCTCCCGTGGTTCGGCCTCATCAAGCTCTTCGTGGACGACCTGCGCGGCAGCAGCCGCAACTTCGGCAACGCCGCCGGCGACGCCAAGGTGATGCTCGGGGTCAGCCTCGCCGTCCTGGTCGCCCTGCCCTACGGCGTGACGGCCGCGCGGCGGGTCCTGCGGCGCCGAGGCGGGGACCCCCCGCCGCCAAAACGGCCCTAGCAAGCCTTTCAGCCCACAGCCAATGGGCCTCCCGATGCGCGCGCCCTGGCTCGAGCGGACCTCCCCGGCCCTGCACAGGTTCTGGACGCGGACGGACAAGCCGTTCCCGCTCCTGCGCGAGGTGCTGGTGGGCGCCCTCCTCATCGCGCTGCTGCTGGTGGTCCTGTTCACCGCGACGGGCCAGCGCTTCCCCAGCGGCTCCCCCGTCGTCGTGGTCACCTCCGGCAGCATGATGCACTGCACCAACGGCCACCCGCCGCTCGGCCGCGACTGCACCCCCACCAGCTACGGCCGCGTCGGCGCCATCGACCCCGGCGACCTCGTCTTCGTGCGGCACGTCTCCGCCGCCGAGGACGTGGCCACCAAGGCGCAGGGCAAATCCTCCACCTACGGCGACTTCGGCGACGTCGTGGTGTACCACCGCAACGGCAGCGGCACGGCGACCCCCATCATCCACCGCGCGCTCTTCTACCTCCAAGTCAACGCCGACGGGACCTACTCCGTCCCCGAGCTCGGCATCGACCATGCCGAGCGCCTCGACCAGCCCGCCGCCACGAGCCTCGCCGGCTGCACCATCCAGGGCGGCCTCGGCCGTCCGCTGGTGCCCACGGACTCCGGCTTCATCACGCGCGGCGATAACAACCCCTTCGCGGACCAGTGCCCCGCCGCCTCCATCTCCGGCCCGGCGCGCGTCGGCTGGCTGCTGGGCAAGGCGCGCGGCGAGGTGCCGTGGGTCGGCCTCGTCAAGCTCTTCGTGGACGACCTGCGCGGCCCCACCACCAACTTCAGCGCCGCCGGCGGCGACTCCAAGGTGATGCTGGTCGCCAGCGTCGCGGTCCTGCTGGCGCTCCCCTACGGCTGGCGCGCCGTCCGCAAGCGGATGGGGCCGAAGGAACCCGGCAAGGAACCCGGCCCGCCCGCGCCCTGAGCGCGACAGGCTGCCATTGTTGGCGGTTGCCTGTTGCCACTTGGTCCGCAAGCCAGAGATACTCGCGAGGGAGTGGTGCAGGCTATGGAAAGCCCGCGGCGCCTCCGCCCCGCCCTCCTTGCCGCCCTCCTCCTGGCGCAGGCCGTGGCGGGGCTGTCCCCAGCGGCGGCCTCCAGCACGGCGGGCTTCAACACCTCGGGCGAGAGCCTGAACGGCGGCGGGGCCTCCACGACGGTGGCGCCCGGGGCCAGCGTCACCTTCGCGCTTGACTACCACGTGTGGGCGGGCAACGACTGCCCCCAGTGCCGCTTCCAGATCGTGATTGCGCTGCAGGACTCCCCGCTCTACTGCGCCTACGACTGGTCCCCCGGCACGGCCGGCTACACCGGCCACGACGCGCACGCCATTCAGGCGCCCACGCAGCCGGGCACCTACACCTTGTCCTCCGGCCTCACCACCGAGAACTCCTGCGCCGACGGCAAGAGCAAGGGGTGGCCCAACCGGC
>JAXDQP010000010.1:0-14385 GCA_034667745.1 Thermoplasmata archaeon | reverse complement strand
GGGAAGGGGTTCAGCTTTGCCATGCCCTCCGCCAGGAATGCCCCGGATTTAAGCGGAGGGCCAGGGGAGGAGCGGCGGTGGCAGGGAGGCTTGGGGATTCCGGCGATTCCGATATTTCAGGGAACCGGCATCCTCAGATGTCCCAGGTTCACCCCAATCTCCGAACGAATCGCGGGAATCGCTGAAATCCCCGGCCTCCCACACTTGAGGCCCCAGGACCGACGCGGACAGGGATGGCGGCAGCCGTTTCGGGTCGGGCGCGCAATCCCACGCATGGTCATCCGCAAGCTGCCCCGGCAGCGCCGCTGGCGCCTCTACAGCCGCGAGCCGAACCCGACCACGGGGCGCCGCCGCAACCTGGGCACCTTCGACTCCCTGGAGGCGGCCGTGCGGCACGAGAAGGAGGTCCAGGTCTTCAAGCGGCGCTAGGCTGCCGAGACCCAAAGCCGGAAACCCCCGCCCCGCGATGGCCCCGCATGCCTGCCGCCCCCAAGGGACCCCGCCGCACGCCTGCCGACGAGGAGCGCGAGAAGTACCCCAACCTCGCGGCGGCGAAGGACTGGGACAAGGCCGAGCACGTCCGCAAGGGCATGGAGGCGGGCCTGAGCCGCAAGGACGCGGTCCGGCATGCCAACGAAGAGGTCCGCGAGGACTAGCCCGCCCCACGGCGGCCCGCGCCGGGCCGGAAGGGTCCAAGAAGGGGCAGGGGGCTCCCTTCGGCGTGGATGCCCTGCAGCTCGCCGGCCAGGCGGTCGCGGCGATGGCCCTGGTGCTTGCGGCGGCGAAGGCGCACGGCCGCCAGCTTCGGCTGGAGCGCGAGCAGGCCGGGCACGCCGAGGCCGACTTCCGCGGCCCCAACGACCCCTGGGTCGAGGCGCTGTGGCGCACCGACCGCATCGGGTTCTGGACGCTCTGCCTCGCCCTCGGCGCCGCCGGCCTGTTCTGGTCGCTGGCGGCGGGCGGGCCCGGCGGCTCCGCGTTCTGGGGCCGCTTCCCGCTTAGCGTGGCGTGGGCCTTCTCCGGCGCGTTCTTCGTGATGGGCGTGCAGAGCCTGTGGCGCCTCGCGGACAAGGACGCGAAGGGTTGGCAGAGCCAGGCCATCGGCACCTCGTTCCTGTGGTGGACGCTCGTGGCGCTCCTGTTCGGCCTCTCGGCGGGGCTGGGCCGCTAGGTTTCCAAACCACTGATTCACGGATTCCACGAACCGGCGAGGCCGAAGGCACGCTCGTGCATTCGTGAACTTCGTGGTAAAAATGAGGGGAAAGGAAGAGGAGCCCGGCGCAGGCCGGACTAGTCGAGAGTCGAGACGATCTCGGCCTTGAAGGTGGCCTCGCCGCCGGTGGGGTGGGCGAGGGTCGCGCCGCACACCAGGCAGTTGACCTTGGTGGCGGGGCGGTTGAAGGCGACCTGCTCGTTGCCGCAGTCGCCGCACTTGACCTTCAGGAACCGGGCGCGGATGGCGACCATTACGCCTTCACCTCAATCAGTTCGAACTTCTTGGCGCGGAAGGCGTTGGGCTGGTGGGCCTTGCCGCACTTCTTGCACACGTAGCGCAGGAAGATGCGCTTCGTCGGCTTCTCGCGGCCCTCGGGCTTGGGGCGGGGGAAGCCGGTGTAGCCGCTGGTGACCTTGCGGAACCGGCGCTGACCCCAGGACAGCTCGGAGGCCTTGCGTTTCTTGACGCGCTCCACGTCGTGCAGGGTGTGGGTCTGGCACTTGTGGTCGCAGTACCGCTTGACGGTGCGGGGCAGTTTCATGTGGGTTCTCCGTGGGCCGCGGCTCCTTCCAGCCGGCGGCGGCCCGAGGTCCGTTCCCAAGGGAGACGGTCGCGGGAGGATGTGCGGAAGGGCAAGTTGCCGACAAACGGGTGCTATTTAGGTGTGGCGGCGACAGGGCGACGGGGGCTCTTTGAGGTTCTACGTGCCGCCCGCGTCGGGGTCTGCCAGCCGGCCCGGCGTCCTTTCTTCCTTCCTCCCGCGTTTCTCCTGGAGGTTTCTCTCCTCCCCAGAGAGGAACCAAGGGTCTGCCGCCCCCATGGGGGGATGTGCCCGCCGACTACCGCAACGACGCCGTCCACCCGACCCTGAGCCGGGCGCACGCCCTCCAGCAGGCGACGCTGGATGGCCGGGGGCCGGGCCGCGACGCCTACGGCGCCAGCGCGGTGCTGGAGAGCGACGGGGGCGGCGGCCTCACCGACTTCACCATGGGCGACACCGTGACGGGCGAGTGCTGGTCCGTCAACCCCTACTCCGGCTGCGCGCACGCCTGCTCCTACTGCTACGTCCCCGACACCCTCCACGCCGAGCGGGTGCGCTGGGGGAAATACGTCATCGTCAAGCGCGACCTGCCGACCCAGCTCGCCCGCGCCGTCCAGAAGCGCGACAAGCTGACGGTCTACTTCTCCACGGCCACGGACCCCTACCAGCCCGCCGAGCGCGAGCACCGCATCACCCGCAAGTGCCTCGAGGTGCTGGCCCGCCGCGACTGGCCCGTCGAGGTCCTGACCCGCAGCCCCCTCGTCCTGCGCGACATCGAGCTTCTCCAGCAGTTCAGCCAGGTCCGCGTCGGCCTCAGCATCCCCACGCTCGACGACCGCCTCCGCCGCGCCCTCGAGCCGAGCGCGCCGCCCATCCCGGTCCGCCTGCGCACGCTCAAGAAACTCTCCGACGCCGGGTTGCCCGCCTTCGCCAACTACACCCCGGCCGCGCCGCCCACGACGCACGACGCCGACGCCATCGCGCGCGAGTTCCTCGACGCGGGCGCGCACTGGGTCAACAGCAAGGGCCTGCAGCGCCCGCACACCATCCTCGGCCCCCTGTGGGAGCGCCTGCGCGGCACCGAGTGGGAGGAGGTCACGCGGTTCTACTCCAGCCGCCCGCGCCAGGCCGCCTGGCAGGAGGAGTTGGGCGACGCCTTCCGCAAGGTCGGCCTGCCCCTCAGCACGCCGTTCTTCAACCCGCCCTTCGAGTGGATGCAGCCGCCCGTCCCCGGCCTGCGGCAGGCCAAGCTCGACGAGGTCCGCGTCACGGCGACGGAGCGCGTCCCGGTCGAGATGGGGATGCCGCTGCCCGTGCTGCGCGCGCGCTGACGGTTGGCGAACTAGGCGCCGCGCTTCGGGATGACGGCCTTCTTGGCGGCCTCGGCCAGCTTGGGGTCGAGCTCCGCCTCGCGGCCCTCCGCGATGAGGCCCTGCGCGAACACCAGCACGACGTCGTCGTTGTTGGCGACCGCGAACTCGTCGCGGACCTTGACCATCTTGGCCGTGAGAGCCTTGTCCTGCGCGGTGGTGAGGAGGCGGCGCAGCGTGTGGCCGCCGACGCGGCGGCGCTCCGTGTTCTCGCGGGTGTACATCTCGCGCAGGTCGTGCGCGTTGTGGTACGACTGGCGCAGCTCGTCCTCCGTCATCTCGGCCTTGCGGAAGGGGGAGCGGTCGCCGGGCACGGCGTGGCCAGCCGGGGCGCGATATTTGGAGATGACCGTGCGCTACGTGCGCTACCGGATGGGGGCGTCGGTGTCCAGCAGCTTCGCGCTGTGGCCGCTGCCCATGCCGGCGAAGGAACCCTCCAGCAGGAGGCCCTGGTGGCGCGCCCAGTCGGCCTGCCAGGCGTGGCAGCCGCAGTCGTCGAGGTAGCCGTGCCAGGTCGGCGCGGTGGCGGGGGTGCCCGACTGGCGCGTGGCGACGCTGCCCGGGCCCACCACGTCAACCGCGAGGGATTGGTAGGCGCAGTCGCCCACGCTGTCGTCCTCCACGCGCTGCCCGGGCACGACGTCCGTGGGCAGCATGGGCGGGGCGAGCGTCTTGACCTCGCGGCGCGTGGCGTAGGTGTCATGGGGAACGTCGTAGTCGGTGTGGCCGTGGCGCGTGATGTCGCAGGTCGCCTGCCAGGTGCCGGCCGAGGTGTAGCGGAACGCGACGGTGCCGTCGTACTCGTTGTAGATGTCGCCCACGGGGGAGCCGTCGTGGCCGCTGACCGTGTAGGTGGCGTAGCTGCCCGCGACCGGCCACGGCCCGACCGGGGTGGCGCTCGGCCAGCGGTAGGTGCCGGAGGTGGCCGTCTGGCCCGACTCGGCGCGGAACTGCACGAGGCTGCCGTCCGGCACGGCCGGGCTCGCGGTCCAGTCGCCGTAGGCTTGACGCGTCATCGGCTTCCACGCGCCGCCATCGACGCGGAAGGACACGCCGTCAAGGCCCCAGCTTGGCGCAGCATAGACGTTGACCTGCACCCAGTTGGGGTTGCCCTTGACGTTCTCGAAGCGCGCGTCGAAGGTCGAGGAGGGCGGCGGCCAACTGCTCGCGGCGGGCCACACCCAGCCGTTGGGTGGGAACGCGTAGGAGCCGTCGGTGGCGCGGGCGCGCAGCTGCACGTGGCCGCCGGGGTTGACGTGGAACGAGGTCGCCCACGCGCCCCAGTTGCGCAGCGTCATGGTTTGCCAGGCGCCGCCGTCAGCGCGGGCGTCGACCTGCGCGATGGGCTTGCTGCCGCTGGCCTTCGCCTCGACCCACCACTCGTTGCCCTTGACGCCCGTGAAGGAGACGCTGAAGCCCGGCGGGGGCGGAGGCGGCGGGGGCGGCGGCGAACCACACGCCTGCTCGACGCCGGCCGGATGCGTGAACCAGCACGACTCAATGGTGGCACCGTTGGTCCAGGTGGCGCGGAACCTGACCTGATGCCCCGGCTCGATGTGGAAGCTGGCCGCGTAGGCGCCCCAACTCTGCCTCGGCAGCGCGGTCCACGGGCCGCCCGTGTCCATGCCCTCGACCTTGGACACGCTTGCGGCGTCGGGTCCCCCTAGGAGCACCTCGACCCACCACTCGTTGCCGGTCTTGTGGTCGAACGAGACGGACTTGCCGTTCGCCGCCTGGACGTGGTTGGCGCCGGCGGGCACGGCGAAGGGACAAACGAGCAGGGCCAAGGCTGCCGCAGCGACGCACCGCCACACCGTCATGGGATTGGCTTGCGCCCGGGCTGGAAAATGGGTTGTGGGACACGCGAGGCCGCGGGGGCGCAGGCTTGCCCTAGGCGCCGATGACCGTCGCCTTGTTGCGGCGCACCAGCAGGTGGGCGATGCTCGGCGGCACCGTCGCGACGTCGCCCGACTTCAGCAGGTAGGTCTGCATGTCCGGGCCGACGAAGGGCGGGATGTCCCCGAGGGCGCGGATGGTGACCAGCTCGACGTGCGCCGCCGCCTGCGTGTCCGGGTGCACGACCTGCACCGGCGCGGGCGGGGCCGCCGGGACGGCCAGGACGGGGCCGGGCGCGGGCTTCTCCGCCAGCGGCATCTGGAGCGGAGCAGGCGAGGGAACCGGGGCGCCGCTTGGCACGGGCGACGGCGCAGGGGCAAGGCTGGGCTGCGGCAGCAGGCCGCCGAACGTCGACTGCCGCGCCTGGTCCAGGGTCTCGATGAAGCGGTGGTACAGCTCCGCCTCGTCGGGCGTGATGCCGTCCGGCCGCTTGCGCTCCTTCGTCGCGGCGAGGGCCAGCATCGCCAGCTTGCGCTCCCGCAGCGCCCACAGGCTCTCGGCGGCGTGGCGGGCGTTCTTGACCTCGTCCGTCAGCATCATCACGCGGCGGCCGAACGGGTCCTTCGCCTGCTCGACGCGGAAGGCGTCCGTCACCAGCGCCAGGAAGTCGCGCACCTGCGTCCAGAAGCGCGGCCCCACCGCCACGAGCTTGTTGCTGCGGCGCTCCGAGCGGAGGAGGTCCTGGAGCATCTCGTACGAGACCGCCTCCACCTCGCCCTCGGCCACGAGGGTTCGAGAGGGGTCCGGGGTTTAACGGTTGGCGGGCGGGGGGGCGTGGATGGTGCCCCCCTGGCGGGCCAGCCAGAAGACGGCGTGCGCCATCGGCACGGGGGTCGGCTCGCCCTTCTTGACCGCCACGCGCTCGCCGCCCAGCGTCATCTCCTGGTCGTTGCGGGGCACGATGGTGACGGGGCCGTAGGCGTCGGCGGGGAACGCGACGGCGTCCTTGAGCGGGTCGAAGGCGTCGAGGGTGCTGCGCGTGAGGGTGACGACCTTGAGGCCGCTCTTGCCGTGCAGGCTGCCGGGAAGGCGAATCAGGCGCTTCACGTCCGCCGTCACCGGCTCGTCGGTCTCGCCCTTGGCCAGGGGGATGGTCTGGTGCTTGAGGACGTGGTGGAGGATGGAGCGCACGGTGGCGCCTTGGTCGATGTTCCCCCGCGCGATGCGCGCCAGGTAGGCCTCGTCGAAGCGCTCCAGGAACGACTTGGCGCGCGTCTCCCCCACGCCCTCCAGGTCGGTGAGCCACTTGCGCGCCGCCTTCGGGTCCGCCTCCAGGACCTTGTGGCGCAGCTCCTGCACCAGGGTGCGCGTGATGCGGCCCGGCCAGCCGGGCGCTGACGCGGAGGCCATGCTCTGCTGCGTCACCTTCTTGGTGCGGCCCTTGAACGAGTCGGCGTCCACGACGGTCTCGCGGATGAACGTCGAGAGGTCCGGCGTCTCGGTGCCGCGCTCCGTCGGCACCTTGCCCGTGATGTAGTCGACCACCTCGCGCCGCGCCTTCGAGTCGAGCTGCATCAGGCGGCTCTCGACGACGTGGGCGTGGTAGCCGCGGCCACCGGAGAAGGTGATCCAGACGTCGTTCTCGCCGAGGCCGAAGTCGCCGAAGAGGAACTCGTCGAGCAGGCGCTTGAACTGCGTCTTCACGAGCGCAAGCTGCGCGGCGAGCGGCATCTCGTGGCCGTCCGCCTTCGCCTTCTCGGCCTCGACGAGGTGGTCGGCGTCCAGGTCGAAGATGAGCTCGGCGCCGAGCCACTGCTTGTCCACCATCTTCAATTCGCCCGGCCGGCGGTAGTACGCCGTCGAGTAATACACGGAGTGCGGCCCCGCCTTCTGGAGGTACCAGTGGAAGCGGCCAGCGTCCTCGTAGGCGCGGTGGCGCAGGAACGGCGGCGGGCCGGGGCGCTCGGGCCACAGGATGTAGCCGAACTCGCGGCGCGTGAAGCGGTCCGGCATCGGCGGCGGGTTCCTGCGGTACCAGGCGCCGTACTGCTGCTGGAGCCAGTCGATGGTGCGGGCGACCGGCGGCGGGAACTCCGTCGGCTGCGGCGGCTTGTCCGGCTTCGGCGCCGGCGGAGCCACGGAGTTCGCGGAGGCCTCCGTCATGCCGCCGCCTCCCGCGAAACGGCTGGGCTCACGGCGCACCCGCTGCCTTTGGAGCCTCGGTTGATTCCGTGGGTTTCTTGGGAAGGGCCAGCGCGGCGGCGCGCTCCTGGTCGCGCTGCATCCAGCGCAACTGCGTGCGGTAGTAGCTGAGCGGGTGCTTGATGCGGGCGCAGAGGTTGTCGCGCTTGGCCAGTGGGCAGACGCCGTTGGTCTGCATCGTGCCGCAGCCGGGCGGCGTGTAGGCCTGCACCGACTTTCCGCCGCTTACGTGCTCAATCTGATAGCGTGACTTCTCGCGGTCGAAGTTGGGCGTCGAGGAGAGATAGTCCAGGATTTGCTCCGAGTTCCAGCCGACGGTGTGCAGGAAGGTCGCGAAGGCGAAGCGGCCGTGGTGCGGCACGTTCTCGTTGCGCTTCAGGCCCTCGAAAATCTCCTTGACGCAGGGCGGGAACAGGTGCGGCTGCACCGGCCCGAAGTCGCCGCTCGTCCAGTTGGCGCGCGCCTCCTCCAGCTTCGGCTCCAGGCTCGCCACGAGGGGCGCCAACGCGTCCTTGGCCTCCTGCGGCAGCGGCTTGCCCCGCTCGGCCTCCAGCTCCTCCGCGATGCGGCGGGAAAGGGCCTCCTCGCAGAGCCGCGCCAGCTCGGCGGGCGCCAGCAGCATGAAGCCGGCGTCGAGGCTGCGGCGGATGAGCTTCCACTCCGCGTTGTGCGTCGGCGCCAACCGGATGTAGTCGCTAAAGTGGAGGCGGAAGCCCTGCTCCGTCGCCTCGATGGGGATGCCGAGGGCGGCGGCGGCGCGCGGCAGCGCCTCCGGGTCGGGGTCGCGGGCCAGGGTCGCGCGGGCGCGGGCGGCCTCGGCGGCGGCGTAGCGCGCGATGAGCGTCTTGTCGCCCAGGATGACGGCGGCCATGCGCGCGACCGGGATGGAGAGCAGCTCCAGCAGGGCGCTGCGCTCGTCGAGGATGGTAGCGCCCTGGAACCCCTCGCCCAGCGCGCCCTCGATGCGCTCCTTGGCCCGCAGCCGGGCGCCGAGGTAGAGCGGCGACGCCAGCAGCGCGCCCAGGTCCGGCCCGGCCTCGCGCACCGCCTCCCGCACCTCCGGCAGGAAGGGGTAGTACGCCAGGCGGACTAGGTCGGCCACGCCGGTTCCAGGGAGGGGGGGCCCTTCAACCCTTGGCTAGCAGTAGGGGACGGTGGGCGGGCAGTAGGCGCCGCCGGGGGAGCCCGGGCTGGCCTGGAGGCTGAGGCCCATCTGGCCGGTGAAGCCGTGGAACGACAGGGTCACGGTCCAGTCGCCCGGCTTCATGTTCTGCAGCGTCTCGGAGGCGCCGCCCTGGCTTGCGCCGCCGAAGGTGCGGATGTAGACCTGCTGGCCCAGGCCGTCCTTGAGGACCAGGTCCAGGGTGCCGCTGGCGGACTGGCCGCCCCAGGACACGCGCACGGTCGAGCCGGTGACCTTCCAGGTGTAGCTGTTGCTGCCGCTCTTGCCGGCCACCTGGCCGCCGTACGAGAAGTTGTCCGTCATGTTGGACACGCCGCCCTGGGCGCAGCCGGCGAGCGCGAAGGCCAGGAGAATCAGCGCGGGAAGCAGGGCCAGACGGGGCAGAGTCGCCATGCCTGCCCATTTTGGCCTGCGTACTTGAAGCGATTGGAGCCTTTTTCTCAGGGTCGCTAACGTGCCTGGAGGACGAGGCCCATCGAGCCCGCGAAGGCGTGGAAGGCGAGCGTGACCTTCCAGTCGCCCGGCAGGGTGCTGGGGGTCGCCTCGTGGACGCCCGACTGGGTGGGGCCGCTGAAGGTGTGGGTGTAGAGGGTGCGGCCGAGCGCGTCGCGCACCGTCAGGTCCACCGAGCCGGCGCTCACCTGGCCGCTCCACGTGACCTGCGCGGAGGCGGTGCTCACGTGCCAGGTGTAGTCCTGCGTGCCCTCCTTCTGCGACGCCTGCCCGCTGAAGACGAACTGGTCCGTCTGGTTGCTCACCGCGGTCTGGTCGTAGGGCTGCTGCGCGGCGCCGCCGTACGCCTGCTGCTGCGTGCAGCCCGCCAGGGCGAGGAGGCAGGCGGCCGCGAGGAGGAGCCGGCCCGCCACGCCGCTCACTCCGACTCGATGCGGGGCGCGAGGAGGTAGACGATGTGCCCGGCGCCGTCGGCGATGTCGAACTCGATCTTGACCGGGTAGTCGCTGCCGAGGTGGAGCGTGATGGGGTCGCTGGCCTTCACGACCTTGCTCATGTTGGAGAAGTAGTCGAGGCTGAACAGGCTGCGCGACTTCTGCGGCGCCTGGATCTTCACCAGGTCGTCACCCTCCAGCCGCAGGTGCACCTGGTCGGTGTCGCCGTCGGCGATGAGCTCGAAGGCCTTGCCGTCCGCCACGAGCGCGATGTGGTCGGAGACCGCCTCGCTGGCCTTGATGCCCTGCTGCAGCTCGCCCGCCAGGATGGTGACCTGGTTGGGGAGGTTGAGGTTCGGCACCTTGGGGTCGCCCATGTTGGCGGTGTCCACCAGCGCCATGCGGCGGGTGATGTGGCCGATGCGGAAGACGAGGCGGTGCGCGTCCTCCTTGTACTCCAGCTCGATGACGTCCTGGCCGCCGGCGAGCTTCAGGATGTCCTTCAGCTTGTCCAGGTCGACGCCCATGTCCATGTCGCTGCCCTTGTACTCGACGAACGCCTTCTTGCCGATGCTGAGGTCCACCATCGCCACGTGCGCGGGGTCCACTGCCTTGAGGTTCAGCCCCTCCGGGGTCACGTGGATCTTGGCCTCGTCCACGAGCGTGGAGACGGCGTTGAGGACGGTCGTCAGGACCTCTGCCTTCACCTTTGCCTTGAACATCACGCGCACCCGGTTGTGCCCGCGAGAGGGGCGACGGACTTAAGCGAAGCGGGCGGCCCCCAGGAGAAGCGCGTCGTTGGCGCCTGCGCCCGGCTCAGGAGGTCGAGAAGTCCGCCGGCGGCGGCTCCACGAAGAAGGCGGTGGCGACGGCGCGGAAGTCCTGGTTCACTGCGGCGGCGGCGCCCGCGCCGGCCTCCTGGTTGGCGGCGTTGGCGTCCGCGCTCCACAGGACCTGGAGGGTCCCGCCCTGCGGGAAGTACTTCTCGCACTGCGCCTGGCCGACCTGCGCCCGGAGGACGCTGCCGCCGGTGACCTCGGCGAGGACCGCCTGCTGGTCGCCCAGGCCGACGGTCTGGACGTTGAGGTGCAGGAACTGCGCGGCGGGCGAGGCGGGGGTCCACTGCGTCTCGATGACGATGCCCTTGCAGCCGGGGTTGACGTTGAAGACCCACACGCGGTGGTTGGCCGTGCCGCCGCAGTCGGTGGTCTGCGTCTGGCCCTGCGCCGTCGTCGAGGTCTCGCAGGCGATGAAGCCGTTGAACCCGACGGGCTCGCTGTAGGGCTTCTGCGACGGCACCGGCTCCAGCGTGAAGTTGAGCATGGTCGAGTTGCCGCGGCTGAGCAAGACCTGCTTGCTGAGGCTCTTGAGCCCGGCGGCCTGCACGATGACGACGAGGCGCTCCTCGACCGGCAGCGCGGGGAAGGCGTAGTGGCCGTCCGCCGAGGTCGCGGCCGTCGCGTTGCGCGCGCTCACGCCGACGCCCTGGATGGTGACGTTGGCGTTGGCCACCGGCCGCACCGCCTGGTCGAAGATGTAGCCCTGCAGCAGCGGCAGCCCACCGGCCGGGGCGTCGACGGGGCTGGCGGTCTTTGCGCCGCAGCCGGCGAGCAGGAGAAGGAGGAGGGAGAGGGCGGTGGCCGCGCGCTGCATGCTCAGGCCTGGCGGCGGCGGGCGACGAGGAGGGCGGCGCCGAGGGCGGCCAGGATGGCCACGGCCTCGATGCCGGGGGTGCCCTTGCCGCCGTTGGTCGCGCTGGCGGAGGCGGTGTTGGCCGCCGCGGCCGGGGCCTCGTTGCTGCTCTGCACGATCTTCCCGTCGCCCTGGATGACGATGGGCGGCGCCTGGAAGGTCTCCTCCCAGCCGAGCATGTTGCGCAGGATCTGGTTGCCCGAGTAGGTGGAGGCGTAGTCGTCCAGGCCGTAGGGGTGGTAGAACTCCTCCGAGGGGTCGGGCAGCAGCGCGCCGATGAGCTTGATGGAGCCCTGGCCGAGCTTCATCTGGCCCAGCGTGACCTTGCCCAGCTCGGGGCCGCCGCTCTGGCCCTGCACCGCGTAGCCCGCGACGTCGCCGCCGGCGGCCTTGAACTTGGTGGCGTCCACGAACCAGGTCGGGGCGGAGTTGCTCTGGATGCTGAAGCCCAGCGGCACCGGCTCGTAGGTCTGGCGGGCCACGCCGCGCACGCCCTTGGTCATCTCGTGCGTGCGGTCCATGTTGATGGCGCCCGCGTACTGCAGGTTCTTGTCCACGGCGCCGGAGGTGATGCCGGCGAGGTCGAGGAAGCGCAGCCCCTCGTCGGTGAGGACGAGGTTGCCGCCGCCCTGCACGAACGCCTTGACGGCGTCGATCTTGGCGGGGTCCTTCTCGATCTCCTTGATGGCGGAGCCGGGGATGACGAGACTGGTGGCGCCGGCGAGGCGGGCTGGGGTGATGCCGCTCGCGTCCACGAGGTGCATGACGCCCGGCTTGTCGCCGTCGCGCAGGAACGGCTGCAGGTCGCTCCAGTACTTGGCCGGGGTCGCCGTGAACGGCTTGCCGGGGCTGTACTGCCAGGGGTCGTCGAAGGGGTTGCGGTCGGCCCAGCCGCCGGGGGTGGGCTGTGCCTTGCCGTCCTTGTCCTTGTCGTCGAGGTTGGTGGCGACGAAGCTGGTCTTGAGGACCACGGTGGCGCTGCCGTGCGTCTCGATGGAGACCTGCACGTCCTGCGCCGCCGCGTCGAGGAAGCTCTTGACGATGTGGCGGACAATCTCGACGTGGAAGCCGTTGAACTGGTTGCCGTGCTCGTACTGGCTGTCGGTCTCGAGGTGGTTGTAGGCCATCTCGATGTCGTAGCCGGGCGCGTTGAGGCCGTTGTTCTGGGCGAAGAAGTCGCCCGAGAAGCCCGAGTCGGTGTAGCCGATGGAGTCCCACACCGTGCCCCAGTCGGCCACCATGTGCGAGCCGACGGCGGTCGTCGGGGAGGTGCCGCCGGTGCAGAGCTGCGCCTGCGTGCAGGCGGGCGAGCCGTCCACCGCGTTGGCGGCGCCGCCGCCCGCGGCCTCCGCGGTGCCCAGCGCCGTCGTCCAGGTGGCGAAGTAGGGGTCGGTGTTGAGGCGCTGCTTGAGCGTCTCGGCCAGCGAGGTCGAGCGCAGCATCTCCTGCGGCGTCGAGGAGCCCGCCGACATCATCACCGGCGCCAAGATGTAGTTGTTCGGCATGCCATGGATGTCGATGGCGTAGTTGAAGCGGAAGTTCTTCTGCAGCCACGGCAGGTAGCCCTGCGCCTCCGGCTCGTTGACCGGCAGGCGGCCCGCGTTGGGGCTGATGAGCGCCCAGCCGATGGTCGGCGTCTGGCGGTTGAGGTCGGTGCCGTTGCCGTTGGTGCGGCACATCAGCTGGCCGTTGCCGCCGCAGGGGCCGGGGCTCCCCACGGGCAGGCCGAGCTGGCCGGCGCCGGAGTTGGCGGGGCCCTGGCCGGTGTAGGGCAGCTCGTCGTGCGCCCAGCCGTCCGAGTTCGGGAACAGGAAGACGAGGTTGGTGAAGTCGAGGTAGTCGCGGTAGGTCTCGACGTTGCCGCCCGTCGGCTTTTCCAGGGGCTGCTTGAGGCCGGCGCCGTTCTGCGCCTTGTGGGTGGCCATGCCGATGTTGGAGACCAAATCCTCGATGACGCGCAGGCCGCCCTCGCGGCCGCCCTTCTCGACGCCGTGGATGGAGAGCATGAACAGCAGCTGCTGGCGGTCCCGGATGGGGATGGGCGAGTCGTGGTTGGTGACCTGCACGACCATGACGGGGAAGTGGTCGCGCTGCTGCGTCGCGGTGTTGAACAGGCCGTAGGACTGCGCCACGTCGGTGACGTTCATCCACGCGGGGTACTGCTGCGCGAGGTACTGCAGCCCGGCGCGGCCCTCGAAGTAGGAGACGTAGTCGGTGGCGGGGAGCTGGCCCGAGCCGGGGGGCACGCTCTGGACGTTGGCCTCGGGGAAGACGCGGCCGCTCAGGAGCTTGCACTGCGCCGGCGACAGCAGGGGCGCGGGCGCCGCGTTGGGCGACACCGGGCTGGCCGTGCCCGCGCAGTAGGGGACGGCGGGGTTGGCGGACGCGGTGGGCAGGAGCGCCGCCAACAGGAGGGACGACAGCAGGACAGGCACGAGGCGGGCTCGCATCGTTGCGCGACAGAGGGGGCTCTGTTTAACGGTTCTGTCCGCGCTCCTGGAGGCATCGCCCTGTCCGGATGGACGGATTGCGTCAATCAGGGGGGATTACCAGAAGTCGGCGGCGGTGCCCTCGCTCGACTCGAGCGGGTCCACGTACTGCTCCTTCTTGGCCTCGAAGCCCGCCTTCTTGGCGTCGGCGACAATCTCGTCCGCGCCCTTCTCGTTGGACTCGGGCACCTCGAAGACCGCCTCGGCGCCGCCGTGGCTGTAGAGCTTCTTGAAGCGGCCGACCTCGTTCTTGAACGGGTCCATCGCCTCCGCCGTGGGGGCCTTGACGGTGACGCGCCAGGTCGGCATGGTCAGGCCCCTTCGATGACCTTGACGGACTGGATCTCGTCCCACTGGCGAATCTGGTCCACGACGGCCGAGCCCTCGACGACGTGCCCGAAGACGGTGTGCTTGCCGTCCAGGTGGGGCGTCGGGGTGTGCGTGATGAAGAACTGGCTGCCGTTCGTGTTCGGGCCGGCGTTCGCCATCGACAGGACGTTCTTGCCGTGGCGGCGCGGGTTGCCACGGGTCTCGTCCGCGAACTGGTAGCCGGGGCCGCCGGTGCCGGCGCGGCGGTCGCCCTTGGTGCGCGAGTGCGGGCAGCCGCCCTGGATCATGAAGTCGGAGATGACGCGGTGCCAGTGCAGACCGTCGTAGAACCCCTTGCCGGCCAGGGTGAGGAAGTTCTCCACCGTCTTGGGGGCGTCCTTCTGGAACAATTCGACGTCGATGGCGCCGCGGTTGGTCTGGATGCGGACGACCGGGAGGCCGCCTTCCTTCTTGGCCATGAGGCCGGGGACGGGTTGGCTCATTTCAGGATATCGGCGGGGTGACGGGGTGGCGGGGTGAGCGCCGCCGCCCTCCCCGCCTAGACGACGCAGGGGACCACGAAGGGGATGGGGCAGAGGTTGGAGGCGCAGGTGACGTCCACGATGTCCAGCCAGGGCGGGGGCGGCGGCGCGGGGTAGG
>JAXDQP010000009.1:0-3168 GCA_034667745.1 Thermoplasmata archaeon | reverse complement strand
CCCTTGGTCGCCATGCCGACCTCGCCCCACGGCCCCCACGCGATGGTCGAGCCGACGAGGCTCTTGCGGCGCACGGCCTCGGCCTTCACCGCCTTGGCCAGATACTCGTTGGCGGCGCTGTAGTCGGTCTGGCCGAGGTTGCCGAAGCGGCCCGCGACGCTGCCGAACGCCATGAGCGCCTCCAGCTTGTCGTCGCGCGTCGCGGCCATCAGGGCGTCCCAGCCCTTCGCCTTGACGTTGAAGACGGCGTCGAACTGGGCGCGGTCCTTGCTCGCGATGTCCTTGGAAATCTCGACGCCTGCGGCATGGATGACACCGTCGATGCGGCCCCACTGCGAACGCGCCCAAGCAACGGCCTCCGCGACGGCCTTCGCGTCCGTGACGTCGATGGGGGCGTAGAGGACGGTGGCGCCAGCGTCTTGCAGGCGAGCCAGGTTGCGGTGGACCTCGGCGGCCTTCTGCTTCGGCGACAGGGCCTTCTGGATGGCGACCGGCGTCACGCGCTCGCCGCGCGCCTTCAGGTCCTCCATCACCTTGGCCTCCATCGCCTTCCAACCCGCGCCGTCAAGAGCGGCCCACGCCGCTGCCTCGTCGGGCAACTCGGTGCGGCCGAGCAGCAGCAGCTTGGGGCCCTGCGGCGCGAGAGCGGCCAGCAGCTCCACCGTGATGCCCTGCGCGCCGCCGGAGACGACGAGGCCCTTGCCGGCGACGTCGACTTCGCCCTCGGGCAGCGGCTGCGGCGCGACCTCGACCACGAAGCGCGCGCCGTCGCGGCCGTAGGAAATCTCGGTGCGCGTGCCGCCGCGCTGCAACTCGGCGATGACCTTGCCGGCCACGTCGCCCGCCTCGGGGTGGAGGTCGAGGACCTTGGCGACGGCCTGCGGGAACTCCTTCTTGAGCGCCTTGCCGAGGCCGGCGAGCGCCGCCATCGTCGGGTCGCGCACGTGCTGCAACCCGTGGGCGCCGTCCTGGCGCGTCACCACGGCGATGAACGAGCCGGAAATCAACTCGGCACGGTGAACCTTTGCGGCGTCGAAGAGCGCGCCGACACGGTCCTGCGCGGTGGGGCCAGGGCGGGCCGCGACCGCGACGATGCCGACGATGGGCTGGCCGGGCTGCGTCGTCGTGCGCCAACCTGCCGCGACGAAGGCCTCCGCGAGGGTGTGGTCCGCCTCGCCGACGAGCAGGACGATGCCGGTGCGCAGGTCGTTGCGGTGCTCGGGCAGCGGCGCGGGGCGCACCATCGGCACGCGGCGCAGGATTTGCGCCTGTCCCGTGGAGGGAGCAGATTGGGAAGGCGTGGCCTTCGGCGGCGCAGGCTGCTGCACGACGGTGGGGGGCGGCACGAGCGCTGGAGGAGGCGGGGGCAGGGGCGCGGCGGCTTGGGTGGCGCCCGGCGCGTTGGCCAGAACGAAGCCCGCGACCTTGCGGAGCGTCGGGTAGTCCTTGATGAGCAGACCCTCGACCAGAGGGATGCCGTAGGTGGAGCGCACCTCGCCGAACAGCTCGGCCTGCTTCACGGTGTCGATGCCGAGGTCCGCCTCCATGTCGAGGTCGGGCTCCAGCATCTCGGCCGGGTAGCCGGTCTTCGCGGCCACCATGCGGATGACCTGCTGGAGGACTTCATCCGCGTTGACCGCTCCCGACGAAACCGCGGATTTCGCGGATGGCGCGGATGCGACTGTCTTTTCCGCGAAATCCGTGGAATCCGCGGTTTGGGCGGTCGGCGGGGGCGCGGAACCAGTCACGCGCTGCTGGACGTAGCCCGCCACCTTGGCCAGCGTCGGGTAGTCCTTGATCTGGATGCCCTCCTCGGGCGGCAGGCTGTAGGCCTCGCGGATGGCGCCGAACAGCTCCGCCTGCTTCACCGTGTCAATGCCGAGGTCCGCCTCCATGTCGAGGTTGGGGTCAAGCAGCTCCTTCGGGTAGCCGGTCTTCTGCGCCACGAGGTCGAGGAGACGGTGCAGGATGCCGTCGCTGTCGAGCGAGTGCGACGGCGCGATGGGCAGGCCCTCGGATGAGATGGCCTCCGGCCGGGGCGAGACGGCGACGACCGCGATGGACTGCTGCGACGGCGCGGGGTGCGTGGCGCCGCCGATGCGGGCCTGCACGTAGCCGGCAACCTTCGCCAGCGTCGGGTAGTCCTTGATCTGGATGCCCTCCTCCTGAGGCAACCCGTACGCCTCGCGGATTGCGCCGAAAATCTCGGCCTGCTTCACCGTGTCGATGCCGAGGTCGGCCTCCATGTCGAGGTTGGGGTCGAGCAGTTCCTTGGGGTAGCCGGTCTTCTGCGCGACGAGCGCGATGAGCGAGTCCAGAACGTCCGTGGCTGGCTTCGGCGCCGCCGCCGCAACCACGGATTGCACAGGTTGCACGGACCGGGGGGGCTCCGTGCGTTCCGTAGGCTCTGCGGTTTTTTGCTTGCGCGCCGGCGGGCCCTGGTCCACGATGCGCAGCGTGCGGTGGACGACCTCGGTGCGCGCGCCGGGCTGGCCCGACGCCTCCGAGAGCCATTGCGCGTAGCGGGCCGGGTCGGCGACGCGCTCGTCCTCGCGCGCCACGAGCTCCGTCAGCGTCATCGCAACCTGGCTGCCGAAGCCGGCGGCGAGGCGCAGGGCGTAGCGGACATCGTAGGCGCCGCCCTTGGAGAGGTTGAGGTCGCCCAGCTCGGGGTCGGGCTCCTTGAAGTTGGCAATCGGCGGCAGGCGGCCGCGCTGGAGGCAACGTAGGACGATGGCGTCCTCGACGCCGGCGCCCTGCGGGTGGCCGGTGAAGCCCTTCGTGTTGGCGACCACGACCTCGTTGGCGTGCGCCCCGAACGTGGCGCGCAGCGCGTGGACCTCCGCCGACGCCGAGCCGCCGCGCGCGGGCGTGTAGGTCTCGTGCGACATGAACACGGTCTTGGGCGCGATGGCCTCGGGCCGGACGCCGTAGCGCGCCTGCGCGCTGGCCAGCATCGCCTGCATCTCGCCCGCGATGTGGCCGACGTCGAGGCGGCTGCCGTGGAACGCGCTGTTGCTGATGCGCGTGGCCAGGAGGCGGGCGATGGGGCGCATGCCGCGCCGCTGCGTCTCCGGCACGCTCTCGACGACGAGGCCGACGGCGCCCATGCCGACAATCATGCCGTGGCGGCGGCGGTCGAACGGGAGCGCCGCCTGCGTGACGTCC
>JAXDQP010000008.1:0-7286 GCA_034667745.1 Thermoplasmata archaeon | reverse complement strand
CTTGCCGGCCTCTTTCTTTTCTGCCATTTACGCAACCTCCTGAACCACGAATTCCACGAATTGCACGAAACCAACGGTCGGCCTAGTGGAGTCTAATGGCGTAAACGACTGCTCGCTGCCGTGCTTGGGGAAACCCATTCGCCATTGAGCTACGCCATCATCGGCGCCCTCATGGACGTGCATGCTGACATGGGGCCCGGTTTCTTGGAGAAGTCCTACCAGGAAGCCGTTGAACTGGCGTTCCAAGACCGAGGCATCCCATTCGAGCGAGAAGCAGCCATCCCCGTCGCCTACCGGGGACGGACCTTGAAGACCATCTACCGGGCAGATTTCGTGTGCGGCGGCCAAGTGTTGGTTGAGCTGAAGGCTCAAGCCGGGATGGGAACGGTCGAACATGCCCAGGTCATCCATTACCTCAAGGCCTCCAGACTCGCCGTTGGCCTGCTGGTGAACTTCGGTGAGCCCGCGTTGGTCATCCGCCGGTTCGTCGGCCCCGTGTACACAGAACAACTCAAGGGCTAGGGTTTCGTGCAATTCGTGAAATTCGTGGTTGAAGGAGTGGGGTAGCATCACTCGCCCCCGTGCCAGGGGTCCGCCCCGACGACGTGGATTTCGTTGATGCCCTCGACGAACGTCTCGACGTCGTCCATGCCGCCCTTGTCCACGCCGGCCACCTGGTAGGTGAGGGTGAGCTTCTCCGTGGGCTTGAGCGCGGGGACCTCCCACATGAGGTAGCGCTCGCTGGCGGTCTTGGGCGCGGGCTCGGCCTCGGCGAACACGGCGCGGTCGGGCAGGACGATGTAGAGGCGGAACTTCTTGGAGCCCATCATGTAGTTGGTGAGGCTGAGCCTGGAGGTCGCGAGGTAGGCCTGCCGGGGCTTGGGCGGGTCCAGGGGGGGCGTGACGCCGGCCTCGGCCATCGCCTCGGCGGGCGGGGCCTCGAACGCGTCGAGGGTGCCTTTCTTCCCCCTGCCCTTCTTGGCGGGCGGCTCCTGCTTGTCCTCCGCCTTGGGCTCGTCCTTCTGGACCTTCGGCGCCTCGGGCGCGAGCATCTGGCCCTCCAGTTTCTTGTACTCCACGGCCGGGTCCTCGATCCAGACCACGTCCATGATCTTGCAGACGATGGGCGCGAGGTCCACCTCGGGCTTGCCCAGGACGGCTGCGGCCTTCTTGTTGATTTCAGGAAGGATTTTGCTGACGAGGGTGAACTTCTCGCTCACCTTGGCGCGCTTGGCCTTCTTCGCGAGGTGGCGGCCGAGGTGGCGCGCGGCCTCCTGGAGCGCGAGCTTGACCTCCTTGTGGATCTCCTCGATGGGGGCGACGGCCTCCTTGGCCTCGCTGGTGAACGGGACCTTGGTGCTGGCGACGTGGACGAGGACGATGGCGGGGCCGGTGGGCATGCCCTTGCCGCCGCGCTGCTCCAGGCCGTAGCGCCGCCAGTCGACGTCCTGCACCGCGACCGTGCTCGCGCAGCCTCCGCCCTGGTAGAGCAGCGGGACGCGGTTGGCGAAGCGCAGGATGCGGACGGCCTCCTCGCCAGGGAGCGT
This sequence comes from Thermoplasmata archaeon, assembly GCA_034667745.1. Lineage (GTDB taxonomy): Archaea > Thermoplasmatota > E2 > JACPAO01 > JAHFTW01 > JAHFTW01. The sequence goes on along the minus strand of JAXDQP010000008.1, from coordinate 5,739 downwards.
GCCACCGTAGACGATGCCGACCTCGACCTGGAACGGGTGGCCCCCCCACACCGACGGCGGGCGCGTCACGGTGGTGATGAACTCGGGCGAGACGTCCTCCGTCTCCTTCTTGAGGCCGCGCCGGACCAGCATCTCGCCGATGGGGGAGAGGCAGTCCGTCGGCGGCGCCATGATTTTCACCTTGGGGAACGCCTCGTGGAGCCGGCGCACCTCGTCGTGCTTCAGGTCCTTCGGGTCCACGTTGTCGAGGTCCGCGGCCTCGAGGATTTTCTTGGCGGTGTCGCTGCCGACGCTGCTGAACTGGTCGGTGAGGAACGTGGTGAGCTTGCGCTCCTTGGCGTCCTTCGCCATCTTGAGGATGGTGCCAAGCTCCGTGCCGTAGGGGTGCGGCTTGATCTGCTTGGTCGGCGGCGGCACCTCGTCGGTGACGCGGTCGAAGACCGTCGTCTGGCCGGTGGGGTCGAGGAACGTGATGCGGGCGTGCGGGTTGACGATGCTCGTGGCGCGCAGGAACTCGTAGGCGGACTGGCGGCCGCCCTGGAACTTGGCCTTGATGACGACCTCGACGCGGGTGCCGTGGTCCTTCGTCCAGGTGTCGTCCATCGCGGTCGAGTGGATCTCCGGCTGGTTCTTCTTCGTGTCCAGCCCAAGCTCCATGCGGACGGCGGGGTGGCCGACGCCAATCTTGCTGATGACGGTGGCGCGGTGGCCCGTGGTGAGCTGGCCGTAGAGGACGACGGCGGAGATGCCGATGCCCTGCTGCCCGCGGCTCTGGCGGATGGCGTGGAAGCGGCTGCCATACAGCAGGCGCGCGAAGATGTTGGGCATCTGGCGCTGCACGATGCCGGGGCCGTTGTCCTCGACGATGACCTTCAGCTCGTCCGCGTGCGCGCCCTTGTGCACCTGGACGTCGATGTCGGGCAGGATGCCGGCCTCTTCGCAGGCGTCCAGCGAGTTGTCGGTCGCCTCCTTGATGGCGGTGATGAGCGCCTTGATGGGGGAGTCGAAGCCCAGAATCTGGCGGTTGCGCTCGAAGAACTCGGCGACCGAGATCTCCTTCTGGCCGAGCGCGAGCTCCTCCGCGATGGGGCCCTTCGCCTTGCGCCTGGCGGGCTCCTTGGCGCCGTCGAGGGTCGCCTGGCCCTTGGCTGCGCTCACGCTACGCCATCCTCCTGTGCATCCAGCCTCTCCGAGAAGGACGGGGTTTGAAAGGGGTTCGATTGGGTTGGGCGAAGCCGCGCGCGGCGGCCAAACGTCCCGCCAAAGGCGGCGGCGCCATGAGGCTTGGCAGAGCGTTGTCTGCCGCCTTGCCGTTCATCCAGAAGCAGGTATTTCATTGCGCCGCCCGGGTCGCTGGCCGGCTCGCCCGAGCCAAGTGAACCCATGGAACCTGAACGAACCCCATCCCGCCCCTGGGCCGTCACGGCCCTCCTGCTGGCCGGCCTCCTCGCCGTGCCCGCCGCCGCGGCCGCCACCATCACGTCGGCCACCGGCCCCCTGACCAACGTCTGGGTCGACACCGACCTGGCCTGCCAGGTGTCGCACATCCGCGACACCACCAGCTACGAGTTCTACCCGCCCAGCACGGCCGCCGGGGACTGCGGCACCTTCCTCGTGGTGGGCGGCACGCTCTACGCCCCCAACTTCGCCGGGCACGGCACCACCGCGACCGGCAGCCTCGGCGCCTACACCGCGTTCGGCGCCGTCTCGCAGACCGCCGTCACGGGCCTCGGCACGGCCGCCACCCCCTACCAGGTCGTCACCGTCGTGAACGTCGGCACGACCGGGCTGCAAATCACGGAGACCGACCTCTACGTGGTGGGCGACGACTTCTACCACACCGACGTGAAGATTGCCAGCACCCTGGCGACGGCCACCTCGGCGCGCCTCTACCGCGCGGGCGACTGCTACCTCGGCGCCTCCGACTGGGGCTACGGCGCCACCGCCATCTCCGCCGGCAGCGTCGCGTGCAGCGAGAACGCCAACAACAGCCCCAACGGCCGCTTCGAGGAGTTCATCCCGCTGACCGCGGGCAGCTCCTACTACGAGGACCTCTACGACGACGTCTGGGCCTGGATTGGCGGCCACACGGCGTTCCCCAACACCTGCGACTGCCCCACCTACCAGGACAACGGCGCCGGCCTGAGCTGGGACATCACCGTCCCCGCGCACGGCAGCGTCACGGTGTCGAGCAGCATCCGCTTCAGCATCCCGGCCGCGCCCGCCTCCTGCCTCGCGGACGCCATCCTGGTGACGGAGCGCGACGCCAGCGGCGGCAGCGCCCGCGTCCCCTTCGCCGAGAGCCGCGCCAGCGCCAGCCCCACGCCGGGCAGCTACACGCCGCCCCCGCCGCTGGCCGCCAGCACCGTGGCCCACGCCAGCCGCCCCCTCGGCACGGCCCACGCCGACGCGGAGCTGCACGGCGTCCACTACCAGAGCACGCTCGGGGTCCGCGTGGACGCCGCCACCGTGCACAGCCGCTGCGACGTCAACTCCGTGGACGACCCCGGCGGCCCGACGACGGTGCCGGGCGTGCACGAGGACGCCTACGGCATCGGCGGCGTCGAGGACCTCGCCATCACCGTGCTCGGCAACAGCATCACGCTGAAGGCGCTCGACCTGGAGGAGCTGGCCCTCGGCGACCCCACGGCGACCTCCGCCACCTGGGCGTGCGACGTCGTGGACGTGGGCCACAACCCGCCCAACCCCGTCGCCGCCGTGTGCGCGCTGGCGAGCGCCGCCCTCGCGTGCAAGCCGCCGCTGAACCTGGTGTGCGGCACGGTGTCGGTGGGCATCAACGAGGTCAGCGGCCCCGTCTTCGACCCGGCCACGGGCCAGTGGACCTACACCGCCTCGCTTCTGCACATCAACGTGAACCCGCTGCTGGCCAACGCCGCGGTCATCGACATCTACGTCGGGCACGTCGAGTTGTCCGTCAGCGGCGGCCCCGCCGCGTGGCCGGTCTACGTCCCGCACGTCGGCTGCCTCGCGCCGCCGCAGTTGTGCACCTAGGGCGCGACCGCTTCCTCTTCCCCTCTTCCCTGTTTTGTCAGACCGGCCCAGGCACGGGCCCCGTGTAGCGCAGGGCGTAGAGGCCGGTGCCGCGCTCCGTCACCCACAGCAGGCCGCGGTCCCAGCGCACCTGGAACGCGTTGGGCAGGAAGCCCTTGGGGTCGAAGTTGGGCTTCTTCCACCAGATGGGGCCGTCGTAGGGCGCGGTGCCGTTGCCGTGCGGGAAGTAGTAGCCCAGCGCGGCGGGGTGCGCGGGGTCGGCGATGTCGAGGACCCAGACCCCGGCGTGGTAGTGCGCGACGGCGGCGAGCCCGGTCGCCATGTCGGGCGCGACGGTGTGCGGGCTGAGGCGGAACTGGCCCTCGATGGCGAGGTCGCCCGGCAGTTGCCAGGTGCCGATTTGCTTGAGGCTGGCGGGGTCGCTGCCGTCGTAGGCGCGGACGACGCCGGTGCCCTTGGTGAGGCTGCCAATCTCGGGCGCGCTCCAGACGATGGTGCGGCCGTCGTGGCGCCTGGCGGGCTCCTGCGTCGTCCAGTGGATGGCGAGCGCGTCGCTGGGGGCCTGCTCCGTGTTGACGCCGAGCGGCGTGACGGCGAGCGGGTTGGTCGCGTCGAAGGTCACGACGCCGCCGTCCCAGTGGCTGACGTAGGCGACGCGCTTGCCGTCGGGGTGCTGCTGCACGAGGATGTCGTGCGGGAAGCTGCGGCCAGCATCGAGCAGGGCCGGGTGGGCGAAGGAGCCGACCGGGACGAGCGCCGCGAGCCCGTTGGCCTCGACGAGCCGGGCCACGCCGAGGCGGTTGCCCGCCGGGCTGTTGTTGGCGTCCGCGGGCTGGCCGACGTAGAAGACGTAGACCGCGTCCGCGTACTGCACGACGTCCATGTTGTGCGTCCCCAGCGCCTCGACGGGCAGCGCGGACTCGAACGCCGGGTGCGCGGGGTCGCTGACGGACACCACCTGGATGCAGACGGTGCACGACGGGCTGCTGCGGCTCGGCACGTCCTGGACGTTCAGCAGCGCGTGGCGGCCGTCGGGCGTGACGCGGACCTCCTGGAATCCGGAGCCCGCGGTGCGGTAGTCGCCGACGCGCTGGATGTGCGCGGGGTCCGTCACGTCGGCGATGGTGAAGCCGCCCTCGGCGTCGCCGTCGACGGCCACGAAGGCGAGGGTGCGGTTGGCGGCGGTGCGGTGCAGCACGAAGTTCGCGAACCCGTTGTCGCCCAGCCTCACGCCCAGCGTGGACCACGCCACGAGCTGCACGTTGTGGCCGCCGGCGTGCAGGCTCGCGTCGTTGTGGTCGTGCTCCATCACGACCGGCGCGCCGATGTTGGCGGCCACGGCGGCAAGGTCGATGCGGCCAGCCGCGTCAAGCTCGGGACGCGGCGCAGGCCCCTCGACGGGGGAGCGGGCCGCGCAGCCGGCCAGCACCAGGAGCAGGAGGGACGCGGCAGCCAGGAGACGCATGCGGCTCGGACGCAGGACGGCGCACTTGACGGTTGCGGGACCGGCGTGCAACCAAGAACCCCTCGCGACCGCCCCTCCGCTACTGGGCGGGGACGGGGGAAGCCGTCCACTCCCCCGGGCAGGGAAGGCCGGGCATCGACGCGTCGAAGACGGTTGCCACGAGCATCCACGGGCCGTTGGCCGAGGCGTGGTCGAATGTGAGGCGCCACGGGCCGGGAAGAGGCGAGCAGAAGGTCAGGTCCGTTCCCGCACCCTGCTTCAAGATTGCGTCGTGCCGGCCGTTCGGGCCATCAACGTGAAGCCCCGCCAGGTCCGCGTTGGAGCGCACCCGCAGGAGCGGACCGTGCGCGAAGGAGTCGGACCACGAGAGGCCCGTCGCCTCAAGGCTCCTATCGGTCGCCAAGTAGTCCCCTGCCTGGAACCGGCTTACGCCGTCGAGGCACCAGAAACGGCTCGTCTCATGCTTCTGGATCAAGCCGCGTTCGGGCCGGACCGTGAGATTGGAAGCCACCGTGGGCCCCACCTGGTCATGGCCAACCAACATGAACAGGCCGGGAGCGGATCCCGCCAATCCTTGCGGGAACTTGCCCTCCGCGTCAGCCAACGCGACCCCCATCCACGTCGTCTGGATGCCTGCCCGCCGGGCGACATAGGGGCCGATGGCTGGGCGCGCATCAAGGACCGGACGCCACCCCTCGGGGGAAAGCAGGGCCGAACACTCATAGGAGTCTTCGCTGCGCGGGCCTGCGAGCCCATAGTGATACTCCCCCGCCACTTCGAATGAGAAATCGTCCGAGACGGGGACCGGCTCGAACAGCACGGCAGTCCCCGGCTCAACGGCAAAGGGAGCGGAGGAAGGGGAAGGGGGTGAAGGCTGCTGGACTGGCGTGGCGCATCCCGCCAATGCCAGCAGGAGAGCAATGCACGCACCAAGCCGTTTCATGTGATTACCACCTAGAACTGACCTGCAGGCCATGAGCGGGCGGGCTAGGCCGGCACGTCGGCATAGACCGTGATGTGGCCGCGCAGGGTCCCGGTGAGGCTCCAAGTCACTTGCTGCGCGCCCTCGGCAAGCTTGCCGCAATCGTATTGGGCGCCCCGATTGACGGTGCCGCTGCCCTGCACGGCGGCGCCCGCCACCGAGGCACCCGTGCCCGTGACCGGGGAGACGCCCTTGCACTCGCCGAGCGTGAAGCTGGCGTCCTTGTAGGCGCCCGTCTCGTAGTCGAGCGCCAGCAGGACCTTCGCGGCACTCGTGGGCA
>JAXDQP010000007.1:0-13873 GCA_034667745.1 Thermoplasmata archaeon | reverse complement strand
CTTCGTCCCGCCCGAGCTGCGGGCCGCCGCTTACGAGGACCGGCCGCTCCCCATCGGCTTCGGCCAGACCGTGTCGGCGCCCCACATGGTCGCCATGATGACGACCGCGCTCCAGCTTGAGGAGGGCCAGAACGTCCTGGAGATTGGCACCGGCGTCGGCTACCACGCGGCCATCGCGGCCAAGGTGGTCGGGGAGCGCGGCCACGTCCACACCGTCGAGTTCCTGCCCGAGCTGGTGGAGCTTGCGCGCAAGAACCTGAAGGCCGCGAAAATCAAGGTCGACGTCCACGAGGGCGACGGCGCCGAGGGGTGGGCCGCGGGCGCTCCCTACGACGCCATCTACATCACCTGCGCCATCCCGACCGTGCCGCCCGCGCTGGCGGACCAGCTGAAGGAGGGCGGCCACTTCGTCGCCCCCGTCGGCATCACGCGCTGCCAGCTCCTGGCGGGGCGCAAGCAGAATGGCGTGCTGGAGCTGGACGACCTGGGGCCGTGCCTCTTCGTCAACGCGCAGGGCGCGCTCGGCTCCGCCACCGACGACGACAGCACCGCCGCCGAGTAGCGGGCGGAACGCGCACCCATCGGGAAGGCTGAAACGCGCCGCGCCAATGGTGAGGGCGTGGCCGCCAAGCGCTTCACCGCCACCATCAACCGCCAGGGGCCGGGCAGCGCCTGGACCTCCATTGCCATCCCGTTCAGCGTCGAGGAGGCGTTCGGCTCGCGGGGCGCCACCAAGGTCAAGGGCACGCTCAACGGCGCGCCGTTCCGCTCCAGCCTGTTCCCGAACGGCGACGGCACGCACCACCTGATGATGAACAAGGCGCTGCTGGCGGCGGCGCGGGCGGGGCCGGACGACGAGGTGAAGGTCGCGCTGGAGCCCGACACCGGGGAGCGCGTGTACGAGATGCCGCCTGATTTGGCAAAGGCCGTGAAGAGGAGCAAGGCGGCGTCCGCCACGTGGGCGGCCTTCCCGCCCAGCGCCCACAAACTCTACGTCGAGTGGGTGGAGGGGGCCAAGCGAGAGGAGACGCGGGCCAGCCGCGTCGAGAAGGCCGTCGCCTTGCTCTCGGAAGGAAAGAAACTGAAGTAGAACCGCCGGCAGTGGGTTTCGTGCACTTCGTGGTTGGTTTGGGGCAGCGTTTCCCCGAAACCCCTGTTCGGTCCGGCGTGGGAGGAGCCGAAGACAGAAAGGCCGGGTGGCCCTGCGCCGCGCGTTGAGCTGGAACGGACCCCTCCGCCCCGTCGCCCCGGGCATCCACGAGATTCCCGCCGACTACGCCGGCAAGGACGGCACCCTCCGGATGCGCGTGCCAGGCCGCATCATCGCGGACCCCGCCCTATTGGCGCACATCCAGGACGACATGGCGCCCGAGCAGGTGGCGAACGTCGCGACGCTGCCCGGCATCGTCGGCCACAGCCTCGCGATGCCCGACATCCACTGGGGCTACGGCTTCCCCATCGGCGGCGTGGCGGCGTTCGACCCCAACGAGGGCGGCGTGGTGTCGCCCGGCGGCGTCGGCTTCGACATCAACTGCGGCGTGCGGCTGCTGCGCACCGGCCTGACGGAGCGGGACCTCAGGCCCCGCCTGCCCGAGGTGGTGGACGCGCTGTTCGACGACGTCCCGTGCGGCATGGGCTCGCGCGGCGGCCTTGAGCTGGCCGAGTCCGACCTCACCGGCATCCTCGACCGTGGCGCCGGCTGGGCCGTGGACAACGGCTGGGCGACCGATGGCGACCGCGAGCGGATGGAGGACCAGGGCGACGTGGCCGGCGCCGACAGCCGGCAGGTGCACGAACGCGCACGCCTGCGGGGCCGCCGCAGCCTCGGCTCCCTCGGCTCGGGCAACCACTTCCTGGAGCTGCAGGTCGTCGACAAGGCCTGGGACGAGGCGGCGTGCAAGGCGTACGGTGTCGAGCTTGGCCAGGTCCTCGTGATGATTCACACCGGCAGCCGCGGCCTCGGGCACCAAATCTGCGAGGACCACGTCAAGGACTTGCAGTCCGTCACCGCGCGGCACGGCATCGTGCTGCCCGACCGCCAGCTTGCCTGCGCGCCGCTTGGCACGCCCGAGGCCGACCACTACCTGGGCGCGATGGCCGCCGCCGCGAATTTCGCGTTCGTCAACCGCAGCGTCATCACCACGCTCGCGCGCCGCACCCTGGGCCGGCTGTTCGGCGGCGGCCGCGACGGCCCCGAGGTCGAGGTGCTGTACGACGTCTGCCACAACATCGCCAAGATGGAGGAGCACACCATCCCCGGCACCGGCCGCCGCGCCAAGGTGTGCGTCCACCGCAAGGGCGCCACACGGGCGTTCGGCCCCGGCCACCCCGACGTCCCCGCCGCCTACCGCACCGTCGGCCAGCCCGTCATGGTCCCCGGCGACATGGGCCGCATGAGCTTCCTGCTGGCCGCGAGCCCCGGCGCGATGGCGACCAGCTTCGGCTCCTGCTGCCACGGCGCGGGCCGCCGGATGAGCCGCAGCGAGGCGAGCCGCACCTGGAAGGGAGAGGAGTTGCTGCGCCTGCTGTGGGAGCGCGACGGCATCCGCGTCCGCGCCGCCACGCCCGAGGTCGCCGCCGAGGAGGCGCCCGAGGCCTACAAGGACGTCAGCCAGGTCGTGGACTCCGTCGAGCTTGCCGGCCTTGCCCGCAAGGCGTGCCGGATGCGCCCGGTCGGCGTCGTGAAGGGCTGACGCCCGTCGCTCAAACGGCACCAACCGGAAGGCAGGGGGGTAGGAAGGCCCCTGCACGACAGTGGAGAGTTGGCCCATGCGGCCACAAGGTTTATCGTGATGGGGAAGTCGTCGCCGCCTGAGTGCCCATGTCCAACGCACGCACCATCTTCCTGATCGCCCTCCTGGGCGTCGCGGCGGCCATCCCAACGGCCAGCGCGGCCAGCTCCCCGGGCATCACCAACCCAATCGCCTCGACGCCGACGAAGCTCTACTTCCACGTCGGCGCGAACCAGGACTTCCCCATCAACACCCAGTCGCCGCCCACGGACGGCTACGTCAAGGACGACCACATCGGCCTCGCCACCAACAGCCTGAGCTGCGCCCCCGCCGGCACCCCCGCCGACGGCAACACCCAGAAGCGCTACACCACCTACTACGGCTTCTCCAGCCCCGGCTACGTGGAGTACAACTACACCGAGAACGGCGGCCCCCGCATCCACCCCGAGCGCGGCCTCTCGTTCGACGTCAACCTGGACCCCGCCGTGGCCCCGGTCGTCTACTGGTACATCACGACCTTCACCGGCCAGCCCCCGGGCAGCACCACCCAGGGCAACAATGCCGACCCCGTCATCCCGAACGTCGTCGCCCGCGCCACCATCCGCACCGGTGAGAAGATCACCCTCGGCGACGAGGGCTACAACGACGGCGAAATCATCGCGCAGGGCCAGACCGAGCCGACCACCCTCGTGGCGGGCCAGAAGGCCGTCACCGCGGGCGGCCAGGACAACCCCCAGGTCACCCTCACCCCGCAGGGCACCGGCAAGGCGACCATCTACGGCTTCGCCATCCCCCTGAAATACGCCTCCACCACCATCCCCAAGGACAAGGGCTACTCGGTGCGCGTCGACCTCTTCATGAGCCTGCCCACCTGCGACATGAGCTCGTCGGACGCCTACATCATGCCCAACGTGGTGCAGACGCACACCGACCCGCAGCACCGCCCGCACGCCGAGCTGGCCGTGATGAACGCGGTCCGCATCGAGTACATGCACCCGCAGTTCGTGGGCGACGACATGGTCATCCACACCTCGGAGAACTCGCCGTGGGGCAACTACGACGTCGACGAGACCGCGGGCGGCATCAACCTCGAGATCCTCGGCCCCAACGGGCAGGCCGTGACCGGCGTCTACCGCGCCGCCGTGGTGCAGCGCTACCACGAGCACGACCACCACACCCAGGCCGTGGACGTCACTTTCGTCTGGCCCTACAAGCAGCTCAACGCCCAGGACGGCGCCTACACCATCAGCCTCGAGGTCAAGAACGACCAGGGCACGCAGGCCGCCAAGGGCGTCGCGCTCTTCCAGATTGGCAAGGACCTGACGGTCACCAAGTGCGGCGGCCTCACCTCCGTGGCCGGCGCCGAGACCGACCAGAAATGCATCAACGAGCGCCAGGACACCAACGGCAACGCCCTCACCGGCCCCGTGAAGAAGAGCCCCAACCTGGAGCTCGTCGGCCTCCTCGGCGCCATCGGCCTGGTGGCCGTCCTGGTCCGCCGCAAGGACTAGCCGGGCGCTGGACACGCAGGCACTCCCCTTCCCCCCTTCCCCACCCTCCCTCTTTTTCTTTTCAATTTCCCCCTTCCGTGGGGGACTCCTTTGCCGTCTGCTTTGCCGCGCGCGCAGTGCGGGACGGCAAGCTTCAAGCCCCGCCCGCCGGCTGCATCCGCATGCGTTGGCTGGTGGCCGCCGTCCTCGTGTCCGCTCTCCTGGCCGGGTGCAGCGCCAAGTCCGCCCCGCAGCCGGAGGACGCGCTGCCCGACGTCGACGTGCGCTCCACCGCGACGACGGGCGTCATCCGGGGCGTCGTCGTGGACGTCGCCATCCGCCCCATCGCGGGCGTCACGCTGACGGTGCAGGCCAAGGAGCGCACCCTCACCACCCAGAGCAGCGCCACCGGCTCCTTCGGGTTCCAGGGCCTCGCCCCCGGCACCTACTTCATCGAGGCGCACAAGCTCGGCTACGGCGACGTGCGCGTGGCCGCCGACGTCGCGGCGGGCGAGGACGCGCCGCGGGTGACGAAGATCGCTCTGGAGCCCGACCTCGCCACGCGCCCCTACGTGGACGCCTTCGTCTTCAAGGGCTTCATCGAGTGCTCCGTGCCCGCCATCGCGCTGTGCAGCGTCCCCAACGTGGGCGCGCAGATTGTCGGCCTCCTCACCTGCGACGAGCCGCTCAACCAGACGGGCGCCCCGTGCGTCGCGCCCGCCAACGCCACCAGCGACCACTTCATCACCTGGTACGCCGTGGCGCGCCTCCCCGACTGGGTGCAGACCGAGATGGTGTGGACGCCCACCTCGGCGGCGGGGGAGCGCCTCACGCTCTACCACTCCTACTCCGGCAAGGAGCACATCGGCATCCAGGGCACCTATGGCAGCGCCACCGGCGCCTCGCCGCTGCTGCTCACCTCGGACCGCGCGGCCTCGGCGAAAATCGACTTGGGCAACGCGACCGACCTCGCCATCCGCGCCTTCAGCGGCGGCATGGGGCAGGACCCTTCCGGCTTCGTGGGCGCCTCCGTGGAGCAGGAGTTCACCGCCTACACGCACGTCTTCTACGGCTACCTGCCGCCGACGGGCTACCGCTTCAGCGCCGACGGCGCGCCGCCCCCGCCCACCTAGCCGCGCCCGCGCCGCCGCTCCAAAAAGAAGGCTAAGCCGGTCCCGTCGGCTGCCCGCATGGCCGGTCCGCGCCTCCCCCCGCCTAGGCCGGGGCGCCCAAACCGTCAGGCCAAGCGTCCAAAATCGTCATATATCTCCAGGCCTCGCTCCCAGTGATGAACGGCCTCCGCGTCCCCCTTGCCCTCGCCCTCTGCATTGCCGCCCTCGCCGGCTGCGCCAGCAAGGCCAGCAGCGACCCCACCGAGAAGGCGCTGGAGGGCGTCACCGTCGCCGCCACCCCCACCACCGGCGTCGTGCGCGGCCTCGTGGTCGACTCCGCCGTCCGCCCCCTGGCCGGCGTCGACCTCGCGCTGCGCGCCGGCTCCAGCAAGGTCCTGCACACCAACAGCACCGCCACCGGCGCCTTCGGCTTCCAGGGCCTCGAGGCGGGCACCTACTTCATCAAGGCCACCAAGGCCGGCTACACCGACGTGCAGACCAGCGTCGAGGTCGTGGCGGGCGAGAGCAACCCGCCCATCACCCGCGTCAGCATGGCCATCAACCCCTCCACCCGGCCCTTCGTGGAGACCTTCGTTTTCAAGGGCTTCATCGACTGCTCGGTGACCGCCGTGGCCATCGGCGCCGCCCTCTGCGCCATCCCAAACATCCTCGTGGCCAACGCCACGAACGACAACACCCAGGTGCACTACCAGCCGCAGCGCGTCCCCACCTGGGCGCAGAGCGAGATGGTGTGGAAGTCAACGCAGAACCTCGGCGAGTCGCTGAACCTCGCCTACACGTGGGACTGCGGCGACCAGAACGGCGGACTGCTCTGCGACCACCAGGTGCGCGGCCCCTCGCCCCTGCTGCTGGCCGCCAACGCCACCGCCATTGCCAAGATTGGCATGGGCAACACGACGGACACCTACATCCGCGTCTTCAACACCTACAACGACGCCACCGCGCCGCCGCCGGGCACCTGCGCCCCCGAGGCGCCGCAGCCGGTCGGCAAGCGCTGCCCGCGCGGCGTGGGCGCCACCGTGGAGCAGGAGTTCACCATCTACACCCACCTGTTCTACGGCTTCGCGCCGCCCGAGGGCTACCGCTTCAGCGCGGACGGCTCCCCCGCCGTCCCCGCCGGGCCTTAAAGTCGTCCCGCTGACCGCCTTAAGAACGTCCCACAAGACAGTTCGCCCAAAACGCCGCAAGGGTCAAGAAGGACCGCCACCGAGAAACAGGGGATGAGCAAGATTCGCCTGGCCCTCCTGGCGTTCACGCTGTGCGGCGTCGCCCTCGCGGGCTGCGCCGGCAAGGCGACGACCGACTCCAGCACCACTGCCGTCCCGGGCGTCAGCGTTTCCGCCACGCCCACGACGGGCGTCATCCGTGGCATCGTGGTCGACACCGCGGTGCGGCCCCTCGCCGGCGTGCACCTGTCGCTCAAGGACGGCGACAAGACCCTCGCGACCGACAGCCTCGCCAACGGCGGCTTCGGCTTCCAGGGCCTCGCGCCGGGCACCTACTTCATCACGGCCAGCAAGCCGGGCTACAGCGACGTCCGCGTCGGCGCCGACGTCAAGGCCAACGACAACAGCCCCGCCATCACCAAGGTCGCCATGGAGGCCAACCCCTCCAGCCGGCCCTTCGTGGAGTCCTACGTGTTCAAGGGCTTCATCGACTGCTCCGCCACCGGCGTCGTGGTCGGCGTCGCCCTCTGCTCCGTCCCCAACGGCGCCACCTGCGGCCTCGACCCCGTGCCGTGCAGCCCCGACGTGACCGGCGACAACGCCCGCGTGCGCTACCAGGTGCCGCGCGTGCCCAGCTGGGTGCAGAGCGAGCTCGTGTGGACCTCGACGCAGGCGCTCGGCACCGACCTGAGCCTGATGTACTCGTACTCCTGCGACGACCCCATCTACTACTGCGACCACCAGGTGCAGGGCGCCTCGCCCCTCCTGCTCACCGCCGGCCCGGCGGACATCCAGAAGGTCGGCATCGGCAACGAGACCGGCCTCTTCGTGCGCGTCTTCAACACCGGCACCGCCGCCTCGCAGGGCACGGTGGGCGCGACGCTGCAGCAGGACTTCACGCTCTACACGCATCTGTTCTACGGCTTCCAGCCCCCCGAGGGCTACCGCTTCAGCAAGGACGGCGACCCGGTCCTGCCCACGTGAGGCGGCGACACCTGGGCCACCCAGCCACAACGCTTAACGCCAGGGAGGGAGCCGCAGGGGCCATGCGCACTCTCCTGGTGGCAGCGCTCCTGGCCACCGCGCTCCTCGCGGGCTGCTCCGGCAAGGCGACCGGCAACGCCGGCTCCAGCCTCGACCAAGCCGCCAAGGACCTCGACGTCAAGGCCACCGCCACCACGGGCGTCATCCGCGGCGTCGTCGTGGACACCGCCATCCGCCCCGTCGTCGGCCTCAAGGTCACCACCCAGTCCAAGGGCCAGGCCGTCAGCGCCGAGACCAGCAACGCGGGCGCCTTCGCCTTCGAGGGGCTCGCCGCGGGCACCTACTTCCTCAAGACCCACAAGGCGGGCTACGAGGACACCCAGACCAGCGTCGACGTCGCGGCCGGCGAGTCCGCGCCCGCCGTCACCAAGATCCAGGTCACCGCCGACCCCTCCAGCAAGCCGAGCGTGGACCTCTTCCACTTCAAGGGCTTCATGGAGTGCTCCGCCGTCGCCGGCACGCCGCTGACGGGCGGCTTCTTCACGCCCTGCGAGAACCCCGCCACCGGCGCGCCGGTGGGCAACGAGAACTCGCACACCGCCTTCAACGTCACCGGCAACACCACCTGGGTGCAGGGCACGCTCATCTGGAACCCCACCAACCCGCTGGGCGCCGAGCTCTACTACAACCTGTTCTACAGCCAGTCGGACTACCCGGCCAGCATCGTCGGCTTCGGCCGCGGCCCCAGCCCGCTCCAGGTGGACGTCAACGGCACCGACGCCAACAAGTTCGGCGAGTCCGGCCACATCCTCTTCGAGGGCGCCGCCAGCCGCTCCACCACGCAGGGGTTCCTGGGGGCGGCGTTCCAGCAGGACTTCGACGCCTACATCGTGGTGTTCCACGGCTTCGCGCCGCCCGCAGGATACTCGTTCGCCAAGGACGGTGCCCCCCATGTTCCCGCTTAGGCAAAAGTTGAAGTCCGGCCACGCTGGCTCCCCCCGCATGGTGAAGTTGCAGTTGGCCGCGCTCGTCGCGGTGTCCGTCGTCCTCCTTTCCGGCTGCTCCGGCAAGGCCACGCCCCAGACCGCCACCGGCATCGAGCAGGCCGCCGGCGACCTGACTCTCAAGGCGACCGCCACCACGGGCGTCATCCGCGGCGTCGTCGTGGACGAGGCCATCCGCCCCCTCGTGGGCGCCCTCGTCACCGCCAGCGCGCAGGGGCACACCTCCACCACCAACTCCACCGCCAGCGGCGCCTTCGGCTTCCAGGGCCTCGCCCCCGGCGTCTACCTCGTCAAGGCGCACAAGGCCGGCTTCCGCGACACCCAGACCACCACCGACGTGAAGGCCGGCGAGAGCGAGCCCGCCATCGTCAAGGTCGCGCTCCCGGTGGACACCACCTTCGTGCGCCCCTACGCCGTCGGCGTCGTCTTCAAGGGCTTCATCGACTGCGGCATCACCACGCCCGCCCTCGGCCTCGCCGTCTGCTCGGTGCCCAACGAGGCCACCTGCGGCATCGACCCTGCCGTGCCGTGCAGCGGCAACGTCACCTCGGACAACTTCAACCAGTTCATCCCGGTCGACGGCGGCGTCCCCGCCTGGGTCCAGCACGAGCTGGTGTGGAAGCCGACGCAGGCCGCCGGCGACCAGTTCTCGCTGACGGCGCGCACCGCGACGGCCGAGCACTTCCACTCCGGCAGCTACGACAAGAACCTGCCCAACCAGCCGCGCGGCAAGTCGCCCCTGCTCTACACCGCCAACGCGAGCGTCATCGCCAAGTTCGACATCGGGCGCAACAACACCGGCCTCGCCCCCGCGGTCTTCCCGGGCGGCATCGAGGGCACCGGCGACCAGGTCTGCCCGCCCGCCACGCCGGTCACCCGCTCGTTCTGCATGTTCGACACCGGCGTGACCCTGGAGCAGGACTTCACGCTCTACACGCACATCTTCTACGGCTTCACGCCGCCCGAGGGGTACCGCTTCACCACCGACGGCGAGCCCCGGCCGCCGCAGTGAGGCCACAACCGTTAAGCCGCGCCGCGAGTCGTTCGCGGCGATGAGGCCCGCCCTGCTCGTGCTTGCTGTCCTGGCCGTCGCCAGCCTGGCGGGCTGCTCGCAGAAGGCGGCCCCCGCCGCCGAGACCGTCGCGCCCACGGCCACCACCGGCACGGTGCGCGGCGTCGTGGTGGACGCGGCCATCCGGCCCCTCGCCGGCGTCCTCGTGACCCTGCGCGTGGGCGACAGGTCCACGCTCTCCAACACCACGGCGGACGGCCTGTTCCGCTTCGAGGGCGTCCCCGCCGGCAGCCAGGTCCTGCGCGCGCACCGCACCGGCTACCTCGACGTGCAGCTCCAGGTCCAGGTCGAACCCGGCGTCGCGGAGCCGAAGGAGACCAAGGTCACGCTCGACATCGACCCGGTCTACCGCAAGCCGTTCCTGCAGCCCTTCAAGTTCACCGGCATCATGGAGTGCTCCGCCGTCGCCAACGCCCCCCCGCCGGCCGGCCGCGTCGCGGTGGCCGCCTGCGCGCTGCCGGGCCAGACCACCGGCGTCTCGGCGACGCAGGACACCTTCATCGCCGTCCACACCCTCGACGCGGGCAAGCCGCAGTTCGTGCAGAGCGAGCTGGTGTGGACCCCGAGCGGCCCGCTCGCCAACACGCTGCTCCTCTACATGGACGAGCGCAACCACACCGCCGGCGCCGCCCAGGTGGGCGCGGAGGGAACAAAGACCGGCTACACCGAGCTGGCCAGCGTCTCGGGCACCTCGCCCCTCGTCGTCCACGTCGAAGGCCCCGCCGTCAACCGCCTCGGCCGCGGCTACGACCTCCAGCTGCGCGTCTTCGCGTGGTTCCAGGACCCCGTGCCGGTGGGCGCCGTGGTGGAGCAGACCTTCACGCTCTACAGCACCGCCTTCTACGGCTTCAAGCCCCCCGCGGGCTGGGAGTTCAACAAGGACCAGTTGCCGCCCGTGCCGGATTCGTAGCGCCGCCAACCCTCTGAACGGAAATTAGTGTTCCGCGGAATCCGCGCCATCCGCGGTTCAATCGTGTCCACAGCAAAAACCGCGGATTTCGCGGATGACGCGGATGTCCAAGGTTCCGTGGAATGCGCGGTTTGGCCTCAGTCGAACCGCATCAGGGTGGACTGCCCGCCCCGCCGCATCGCCTCGACCTTGGGCAGGATGTCGGCCCAGTCGACTTCCTTCCACTCCAGGCCGTGGTCCGCCAGCAGCTTGCGCGCCCGCTCCGCCACCCGGGGCGCCAGCAGGATGCCGCGTGCCCCCGCATCCTGGCCGCGCAGCCGCTCGACGTAGCGCCAGAGCTGTTGCGCCTCGGAGACGCCCGCCGTGGTGCGCTTGACCTCGACGACGAGGCGGCGGCCCTGCGCGTCGCGGCCGTCGAGGTCGAGGAAGCCGCGCGCCGTGCCGCGCTCGCGGCGGGCCGGCACGAACCCCTCCTCGACGATGCTGGGCTGCACGAACAGGAGAGCCTGCAGATCGTCCTCGGTGCCCAGGAGCGCGAGGTCGGCCGCGTCGCGCAGCGGCACCGCGAGCAGGAGCGTGATGGCGTGGAACGTGACCTTGACGATCTCCTCCGGCTTGGTGCGGTGGCTCGTCAGCACGAGGCGGCCGTCCTCCAGGCCGACCGAGAACGACGCGCCTGGCGGCTGCCAGTTCACAGGCTTCGACTTCTCGGCGGTGTGCACCAGCAGCGTGCCGTCGGGCTTGAGCAGCAGGAGCCGCTCGCCACGGTGGAGGTCGCTGCGGGCGCGGCCCTGGTAGCGCACCTCGCAGTCGCCGACCGCCTGCACGAGGTGGCCCCGGCGCTGCGCAAGGCCCTGGAGCTCCCCTTGCAGGAACGCGAACGCCGCGGCCGTGTCGGGGTCGCGCAGCACCTGCACGTCCCGAGAACCGGCCTCCAACAGATAACCGCGCCTCCGCCCGTGGCGCCAACGGCTAAGTACCGGGGAAAAGTCGACTGCGCGTTGCCGCGCGCCTCCTGGGCTGTCCTGCTGCTCGGGCTCGTCACCCTCGGCGGCTGCATCGCGCCTCCCTCCGCGACCCAGCCGGGGCCCCAGACATTTGCGGAAACCTCCGCCGCGCCCCTGGTGGCGGCAGCGCCTGCGTCGCCCGCACAGTTGTCGTCCGAGGCTGCGGCCGGCATGACAAACCCTCCCAGCCCCCCAGTCGTCACGGCCTCCTCCACCTCCCCGCCGCCTGCTGCGGCCGCAACTGAGTCGGCCACCACGACGGCCAGCTCGACCACAAGCCCGCCGGCCACCACTACAACGACGGGCGCGACGACGAGCAGCACGCCCACGGCGACCACGACAACGGCCTCCAGCACGACGACCGAGCCGCCGCTGCCGCCCGCCGACGCCTGCGCCACCGAACCGGTGCAGGCCGACGGACCCGCGCGGCACGTCCACCTGCCCGGGTGGGGTCGCGTCCTCTGGTCCGCCTGTTTGCCTGGGGCCTACCGCTCTGGCTTCTCCTACCCCTTCAGCGCGTTTGGGATGGCGGTGTCCGACGCCGCCATCGCGCTCAGCGACCAGCAGGTGCTTGACGTCCTCTCGCCCGGCGGCGCGTGGCTGTGGGGCGCTGGCAGGGCGCGCGCTGACCCGCAGGTCCGGCTCGTGGGCGATCTACTGCTGGCGACCAATGTCACCGATGACGGGGCGGTCGGGCCCGCAGAGGCGCTGCACGCCGTCGACGGCTCCCGCGCGTGGCGCTTCGGTTCGGCCTGGAACAGCTTCTCCTTCGCCGGCCCCGCACTGACGCTGGTCCACAACCCCTACACGGGGCTCACGGCGCTCAGCACCACAGATGGCGCTGCACAGTGGACGGCCTGCTGCAAGGGCTACACATCCGACCCCATCGCGGTCGGGGCCACGTTCGCGGGCTACGCCTGCCATCAGCCAGCCGGCGAGCCCCGGCCCTACACGTGCACTGTGGTCGGGCGCCGCTTCTCGGACGGGGAGATGGCGTGGTCGCGCCCGTTCACGGGCTACCCCTCTGGGTTCTACAACACCCTCCTCATGCCCGCCACCGGGGTCTTCCTGTTGCGCAACTTCGCCAACGAGACCGGCCCGCAGCAGGACCTCATCGCCGCGCTCGACCCCGCCGACGGCCATACCATGTGGCAGGTGTCCCTTGCCCGGCCGCCAGGCAGTTGTCCTTCCCAGGTGGACAACACAGGCTGGCACTACGCGCCGGACGGCCAGCCCTCCGTGGCCTTCCCGGGCTGGGCCACAGGCACGTCCGCGAAGAAATGCGGCACGTCGGTGGTGCTGCCCGGCGTCGCCGAGGCAGCAGGGAGCCGGACGCTGACGGCCCTCGACCCCGCCACGGGCGCGGTCGCATGGACCCGCGAACTGGCCGCGCCGCCCGCCGTCCTCAAGTCAACCGCCAGCGCCGTCTACGCGTTCCTTGGCGATGGGACGCTGGAGGCGATGGCCGCCGCGACCGGGGGCACGCTGTGGACGGTGGCTCTCGGACAGGACCGCTGCACGCCCGGCAGCACGCCGATGGCGCTCGGCAACGACGTCCTCTATGTCGCCTGCCGGCAGAAGCTCTTCGCGGTCGCCACTACTTGAGCGCGTCCTGAATCTCGCGGCGCATGTCGGCGTCGCTGATGCCGCCGTCGCGCTCGCGCTCCTGCTCGATCTCCGACAGCAGGTCGGCGAACTGGGCGCGGTACTCGGGGTCGTCGCGGACCTCCTTGGCCAGCTTGGCGGGCAGGAGGTGGTCCAGCACGCCCTTGAACTCGGGGCGGGGGTTGGTGGCGTTGAATTGCTTCTGGCGCACCGTCGCGATGACGGCGGCCTCGACGTTCTTGGTGCCAAAGCCGGGGGTGGCGAAGGAGCGCACGATGGCGTCCTCGTCGACGTCGGGGCACTCGCTCTTGAGCTGGGCGAAGAGGGCGCGGCTCTGCGAGTCGTTGGCGATGACCTTGCGGCCGGCCGCCAGCTGCTTCTCCATGTGCTCCGCCACGGGAATCTCGCGCGCCATCGGGTCGCCGACAGGGGAGGCCGTCATAAGGGTGCGGGCGTGCGCCGTCCCGAAAGCCCCTTCAGGACGGCGCCGCTGTGGAGGGTGTGCGCGCCGCGGCCTTCCTCCTGGGGACTCTCCTCCTGGCGGGCTGCATGGGGTCCGGCACCACGTCGCAGGCGCCGCTGCCGGAGGACTTCACCATCACGCAGCCGGCGGCGGCCTCCGTCGCGGCGAGCGCCTCCTACAGCCTGCACATTGCCGGCCCGACCGTGCTGAACGCGACCCTGGTGTGGGGCACGCCCAGCAACACGTTCACGCTGGAGCTGAGGCCGGCCGCCAGCGAGGCGCGCCCCGACGGGGCGCCGTCCGGCAC
>JAXDQP010000006.1:0-14031 GCA_034667745.1 Thermoplasmata archaeon | reverse complement strand
GGTGTGGGCGGAGGGCTGGCTGGCGCAGCCGGCGAGCAGGAGGGCCGCCACGGCGACGGCGGACAGGAGGCGCATGGGCGGCCCACCCCCGGCCCGCCTCATCAGGCTGCCGCCCCACCTACCTTGTATTTGTATGCCAACTCATACAGGCCCTCAGTTGCCCCGCCTGAACCCCGCCCAGCACCGGCTGTGGATGCGCCACGTGGAGCGCGCGGCGGAGACGCTGCACGAGGCCGACCGGCTCCTCAAGGGCGCCGTCACCGACGTCGTGGCGCGCCTGACGAAGGTCCTGCGCGACGAGGCGACGCTGGTGGACCAGGAGGCGAGCACCGCCGTCCGCTTCGCCATCGCGGACCTGCCGCTGCGGCTCGTCCCCTACCTGGAGGACCCGTTCGCGCAGGGCCTCGCGTTCAACCTGCACTGCGAGCGCACGCAGCAGAGCCACACCCAGGCCGCCAAGGGCTGGGAGGGCGGCGCGGCGGCGGTGTCGGCGCGCAACCTCATGTTCCTGCCCCTGGTATACCACGACCTGTGGCACGAGGGCGTCCTGGAGAAGACGCGCCTGGTGGCCATCGCCAACCGCAACCTCACCGAGAAGGCCTACCTGGAGGTGGCCGCGCTCGTGCGCAGCCGCCGCAAGGAGGACGTCGACGAGCGGCTGCTGAAGCTGCCGATGGGCTCGATGCAGGTGGGCCGCCGCGGGCCGCTGGAGGCCGTCGAGGCGGCCAAGCGCAACGGCTGGATGGAGCGCCTGGGCCGCGTGGACATCCCCGCCGAGCTGGTGGGCGAGGCCGCCAAGGACCTCCCCGACGAGCCGGCCCCCGGCGCCGAGGGGCAGGGCCAGGCGGAGCCGGTCGGCGTCGCCTCGCTAGCCAAGGACCTCTCGCCCAGCGAGGTCGCGCTGCGCACCCTGCGCGCCGGCCTGTCCGGCGCCCGCATCGCCCCCGAGGTCACCGAGGCGCTCCAGGTCAGCCCCGACCCCGGCGTCCTCGTGGACCGCTACCTCATCGCGCACCGCAAGTCCGGCGCGCCCGACCCGCCCGAGGTCACCAAGACCCTGTTCTTCGCGCACGCCGGCCCGATGCAGAAGCTGACGGCCGACGACAAGCTGCTGCTGCGGCACTTCCGCCCCGTCAAGACGCAGAAGCGCGGCCAGCTGTTCTACCGCCTGCTGGAGGTCATCGAGGAGCGGCTGCTGGAGAAGGAGAAGGAGCAGCCGCACGACCGCGCCGCGCGCGGCCTGGGGGAGCAGGAGGCGATGGCGGCGGTCCGCAAGGTCATCGTCGAGCTGAACAAGGACCCCAACCGCTACCTCCTGGTCACCGACGAGTGGCTGGGCGAGGTGACGCGCCGCCACCTCTACTTCGGCAGCCGCACCCGCAAGGAGGGCGCCGCCTACAAGTGGTACCGCAAGCTCGGGCCGCAGTTCTACCTCGGCGCGCACAAGACGCGCGAGGAGCTGGACGAGAAGGAGGCGCGCCGCGCCGCCAAGCTCGCCGACGCCGAACCCGACGACGGCGGGGACGACGAGTAGCGCCCTACGCGAACGGGTCCGGAGAGCCCTGCACGAACGACCAGTCCGCCGGCAGCGGCAGGTAGTACGAGACGGTGACGAACTCCTGGAAGTCCTGGTTCAGCACGGTGCCCACGGGGGTGGTGGCCGGCGAGGCCCAGGTGAAGGTGCTGACCTTGCTGGTGGCGTTGAGGTTCAGCTTCACAAGCTCGTCGCCGTCGACGCGGCCGAGCAGCGGCGAGACGCCGTCGAGGGCCAGGAAGGTGTTGCCGCCGCAGGTGGGGTCGCAGTGCCAGCCCAGCGAGACCGGCGTGTAGAACGCCTTGCCAGCCTCCGAGGTCGGCTGCCAGTACTGCTCGACCACGAGGCTCTGCGCGCTCGGGTTGTCGACGGTGAAGTCGAACTGGATGTGGTTGTTGGCCTGGCCGCCGACGCGGCCACACGGCGCGGGGTCCTGCGTGCAGGGGACGCCGACGCCCTCGCCGCACTCCTCGGACAGGATGCCGCCCACCACGGGCAGGACAGCGTTGAAGGAGCAGGCGATGAAGCCCTTGAACTTCAGCGTCTGCAGGTAGGGCTTGGCGAAGACGACCTGGTTGAGCTGGATCTTGGTGACCGGGGGCGCGACGCCCGCCTTGACCTCGATGGCCTGCTGCTGCGTGTCGTAGAGCGGCTTCGACGCCTTCAGGATGTAGGTGCCCGGCTTGAGGTCGGCCACGGTGAAGGTGCCGCTCGCGTCGGTGGCCAGGGTGCGGTTGACGCCCGCGCCGGTGACGGTGACGGTGGCGCCCGCCAGCGGCCGGATGGCCTGGTCCACCACGACGCCGCGGATGCCGCCGGTGGTCTGGGTGACCTTGACCTCGCCGGGGTCGGGGATGCTGCCGCCCGTGGGGGCGTCGGAAGCTTTGGAGGCGCAGCCGGCCAGGAGGGCGGCGGCGAGGAGGGCGGTGACGAGGAGGACGCGCATCGGAATCGCTTCTCCAGGAGGGGGGCGGGACATAAGCGTTCTGCACGCCCGGGCCCGGCGTCCCGGGGGGACCACCGCCGCGCTTCGCTCAGGCGAAGGGGTTGGTGCCGCCGTCCACGAGCGACCAGCCGTCGGGCGCGGGCAGGAAGTAGAAGCTCGAGATGAAGAGCTTGAACTCCTGGTTGGTGGCGAGGTTGGCCTGGCCGGCGCACGTGGGGTTGTTCGGGATGTTGCTGATGGCGCCGCAGCCGCCCCACTGGGGCCACGTGAAGGTCGAGAACTTCGTGTTCGCGGTCACGGTCTCGTTGTTCCAGGTGGTGCCGGAGGCGCGCACGATGGGGGCGTGCGAGAGGGCGACCCCCTGCACGACCTCGATGCGGGAGAGCAGCGGCGAGGCGCCCGCCATGTCGGCGATCTGGTTGCCGCCGCAGGAGGGGTCGCAGGTCCAGTTGGTGGCGGGGGCGACGGTGTAGAACTTGCCCGTCGCGTCCGAGGTGGGCTTCCACGCCTGCTCGATGACGATGCTGCGCACGTAGGGGCCGTCGACGCCGAAGTCGTACTGGACGTGGTTGTCGCCCTGGCCGCCGAAGCGGTGGCAGAAGGGCGGCTCCGGGGCGGGGGGCTGGCAGGGCAGGCCGACGCCCTCGCCGCACTCCTCGGAGGCGGTGAAGGCGGCGCCGACGCTGCACACGACGAACCCCTTGAACAGGAGCGTGGTCATGTAGGGGCGGTCGGAGACCTTCTGGGTGAGCTGGAGCTTGATGGGGGCCGGGTTCTTGACGCCCGCCTGCACCTCGACCGCCTGCTGCACGGTGCTGTAGAGCGGGTGGGTGCCCTTGACGATGTAGGTGCCCGCCGGCAGGCCGTTCACGACGAAGGTGCCGGAGGCGTCGGTGGTGACGTTCTTGCTGAGGCTGGCGCTGCCGACGGAGACGTGGGCGGCCTTGATGGGGCGGATGGCCTGGTCCACCACGACGCCGCGCACGCCGCCGGTGGTGTCGGTGGCCTGCACCTCGCCAGGGTCAGGGATGCTGCCCCCGGTGGGGGCGTCGGTGGCCTTGCCGGAGCAGCCCGCGAGCGCGAGCCCGGCCAGGAGGGCGCAGAGGAGGACGGCCTTCATGGGAACCATGCGCGACGATGGCCTCCCGCAAATAAGGATTCTGCTCGCCTATCGAAAAAGACCGGGAGGGAAAGGGAAAAAGGGGCGGGGGCGCGGACCCGGTTTGCCGAATGCCTAGTGCGCGCGGACCATCGCCTGGGTCAGGATGGCGTGGCCCTTGGCCTCGCCGTTCTTGACTCCACCGTCAGGGGCTGCGCCCCCGACACCCCGCGGGGCCGTCTTCGCTGACGCTCGACGACCCAGTCCTTGGCGAGGCTTAGTGCGCGCGGACCATCGCCTGGGTCAGGATGGCGTGGCCCTTGGCCTCGCCGTTCTTGACGCCGCCCAGGACCGGCTTGGCGTCGAGGCACACCGTCTCCAGGATGGTGCGGGTGACGCGGTAGGGGTCCATGTTGGCGGCCGGGCGGCGGTCCTCGAGGTAGCCCTGGCCGGTCTGCTGCGCCGCCAGCGGGATGCGGATGCTCGCGCCGCGGTCGCTGACGCCGTAGCGGAACTGGTCGATGCTGCAGGTCTCGTGGCGGCCGGAGAGGCGCTCCGTGTTGTGGGCGCCGTACTCCGCGATGTGGTCGTAGTGGCGCCTCTCGAACTTCTTGCACGCCTCCTCGATGGCCTTGATGCCGCCCTTGGCGCGCATCTGCTTCGTGCTGAAGTTGGTGTGGGCGCCGGCGCCGTTCCAGTCGCCCTTGACGGGCTTGGGGTGCAGGGTCGCGGTGATGCCGAACTCCTCGCCGAGGCGGTACAGCAGCCAGCGCGCGATCCAGATCTGGTCGCTGCACTCGGTCGGGGGCAGGGGGCCGATCTGGAACTCCCACTGGGCGGGCATGACCTCGGCGTTGATGCCGGAGATCTTGAGGCCGGCGGCGACGCAGGCCTCCATGTGGGCCTCGATGAGCTCGCGGCCGAAGACCTCGTCCGCGCCGACGCCGCAGTAGTAGGGGCCCTGCGGCGGCGGGAAGCCGTTGTCGGGCCAGCCGAGGGGCTGCATGCCGCGGAACAGGGTGTACTCCTGCTCGATGCCGAACCAGGGCTCGTCCTTCTTCGCCTTCTCCGCGACCTTGCGCAGGAGCGAGCGGGTGTTGGTGGGGTGGGGCGTCTTGCCGTCGGCGAGGAACACCTCGCACATCACCAGGACGTGCGGCCAGCCGCGGATGGGGTCGCTGAACCAGGAGACCGGGTGTAGGGCGCAGTCCGACTTGTCGCCGGGGGCCTGGCCCGTGCTGGAGCCGTCGAAGCCCCACACCGGCAGGTCCTCCGCGGACTTGATCTCCTCGATTTCCAGGACCTTCGTCTTGGAGCGCAGCTTCTGCGTCGGCTGGGTGCCGTCCATCCAGATGTATTCAGCAAACACGACCATGCGGTCCCCTCCCGGGGTGGCTGCGCACTACACGCTCCGCAAGATAAGGGTTCACTTGCACCAGAAACAAGGGTCGGTGATTCTCAAATGAACGGCAAATCTCGAACAAAGGATTCAATTGTCGCAATTTCATCCAAATCCTGATGGCCGACGCAACACTCGTTCCACCCACGCGCCCCGAACCCTTGGACGCCTCCGACCTGCTCCTGCTGCGGGAGCTGCTGGCGGATGGCCGCGCCAGCCACCGCGACCTTGCCGAGCGCACCGGCCTCAGCCTCGCCACCGTCAACCGCCGCGTGCGCCAGATGGAGGCCGACGGCACCATCACGGGCTACACGGTCCTCGCCGACGCGCAGCGGGTGGGCTGGGGCCTCACCGCCGTCATCGGCCTGCGCATCGACAAGGGCCACGTCCGCGCCGTCCACGAGGAAATCTCCGCCGACCCGCGCATCTTCGGTGTCTACGACATCACCGGCGAATGGGACGGCCTCGTGCTGGTGCGCCTGCGCGACCGCGAGGACCTCGACGACCTGGTGAAGACGACGCTCTCCCTGCCGCACATCCAGCGCACCAACACCATGGTCGTGCTGAAGACCGTGCTGGAGAAGGCGGTCGTCGGGCTGCCGGGCGCCGCGCCGCGCGCGAAGCCAACCCGCCGCGCCTGACGTTGCTGAACCACACGACGCTATTCCGTTTTCGTGGAATGCCTACAGCCTAGTGGTTTGGCAGGTCCTCAAATCCAAGCAATCCCTGTTGGCCTGGCCCCACCCTCACCCTTAAGCGCGGCCGGCATACCGGGATTCCCCGCGCATGGCCCTCCCCCCCACCGCCATCCCCGAGTCCATCGGCCTGCTGGCCCTCTTCGCGCTCTCGGCGTTCTTCTCGATGAGCGAGACGTCGATGATTGGCGTCAACCGCCACCAGGTGCGGCAGCAGGCGGCGGCCGGGTCGCGGCGCGCGCAGCGGCTGGACGCGATGCTCGACGACCCCGAGCGCGTCCTCTCCACCGTCCTGGTGGGCAACACCATCGTGAACATCGCGGCCGCCGCGCTCGGCACCCACATCGCGGAGCTGCTGTTCACGCGCTTCGCCGACATCATCGGCGCGGTCGCGGTCACGCTCGGCGTCCTCATCCTGTGCGAGCTGGTGCCCAAGACGCTGGCGGTGCAGGCGCCGCTCCCCATCGCGCTCGCCCTGGCGCGGCCGCTGCGGGTGGCGGAGTCCATCCTCAAGCCCGTCATCGCCGTCAGCGCCGGGGTCGCCAAGGCCATCGTGCGCCCGTTCGGCATGAAGGCGAAGGGGAAGGCGCCCTACATCACGAGCGACGAGATCGAGATGCTGGTCCGCATGGGGGTCGAGGGCGGCCAGGTGGAGAAGTTCGAGCAGCGCGTCATCAGCGAGCTGTTCGAGTTCACGGAGACCAGCGTGGCGCGCATCATGACGCCCGCCGCCAGCACCCACTTCCTGCCCCGCACCGCGACGCTGGCCGACGCCACGCGGCTGGCCAACCAGGAGCGCCGCAGCCGCATCCTCGTCGCGGACGGCGACTTCGCGCACGTGCTCGGCTTCGTCCACATCAAGGACCTGCTGCGCCACACCGACGCCGACCTCGCGCGCCTCCCCGTCACCACCGCGCTGCGCCCCGTGCTGCTGACGCAGGCGGCCACGCGCGCCGACGCCCTGCTGGGGCGCATGCAGCGCGAGCACCGCAGCCTCGCCGTCGTGCAGGACCTGCGCGGCGAGAACGTCGGCATCGTCACCGCCGACGACCTGCTGGAGGAGCTGGTGGGGGAAATCCACGACGAGTTCGACGCCGCGCGGCAGGGCCACGAGCACAAGCCGACGGCGTGACGGCCCGGCCTGCGCACAGTGCGGGCGCATGTTCCCGCTTGCGCCAGAAGCAGTTTACGGCCGTGCCCTTTTGCGTGCGCGCCGCCCGCTGCGGCAGGTGACTCCATGACCTCCAGCATCCCCCAGCCCACCACCGCCCTCGCGTTGCTTGCCTTGGCCCTCCTCGCTGTGGCCACCGCGGCCCCCGCCGCCCTGGCCGCCGAGCTCCCTCCGGTGGCCAAGCGCGGCACCTCGTACGGCCACCTGTGCCAGGGCGACGTCGACACCTTCTGCTGCACCAAGCCGAGTTCCAACCCCGCCGAGGAGGGCTTCTGCGACCCCCTCAAGGAGTGCATCGTCTCCGTGGCGCAGCAGTGCGTCAACCGTCCGCTGCCCAGCCGCCCGTGGGGGCCTGACGGGCAGTGTGGCGGTTCCTTGGACCACCAATGCAACACCTGCACCCAGCGGGATGCGCAGGGCAACTGCATCCGGTACGACGAATGCGTGGTCTGGCTGCCGGCCGCCCTGTCGCCCTCGGTCGGGAACCTGAGCGGGTGCATCCGCCGCCCTTGAGCGACCGCCCCTGAAACCCCGGCTTAGCGAATCTTGTACCGGAGCAGGGCGACGACGCCGCCGAAGGCGTTCATCAGGATTCCGCCCTCTTCGCTCGCGCCGCTGACGATGTGGACGGCGGCGCCGCTCTGCTCGGCGAGGTCGCTCAGCTCCTCGATGAGGTCCTTGCGCTCGACCTCGGTCTGGTTGCCGCCGCCCCACTTCTTCGACTGCTCCGCGATGGCGTCCTCCGCCTGCAGCACGGCGACGGTGCGGGTCTCGACGGCGCCGGTCTGGCGGTTGGTGAAGGCGAGGCGGACCTTGCGCAGGTTCTCAGACAGGAGCAGGTGCTCGACGGCGCCGGCCTCCAGCGCGGCGCGGACGTCGTTCTCGCCGTAGGTGCCCAGGCCGGCGTCGGTCTTGGCGGTCTCGCGCAGGAAGCGCTGCATGAGCTTGCGGTCGTCCAGCATCGCGATGCCTTGGATGGCGCCGCCCGCCGCCTCGACCAATTCCTTCAGGCCCTGGTCGTCGTCCGTGTAGCCGGTGTCGAAGTAGGTGGGGTGGAGGCGCTTCTGCAGCTCGTGATGGATGTAGCCTTCCTTCGCGAAGAAGTCCTTCGTCGCGCCCGGGCCGCCCAGGAGGATGGCCTTGACGTTGCCGCCCATGAAGATCTCGTTGGCGCGCTCGCCGCAGTAGGTGAACCACTCGTGCGCGGCGATCTCGATGAGGCGCTCGAAGCGCTGCGCCGACTGGCCGCCGCGCCCGTGCTTGCTGGGCACCTGGCTCTGGCGGTTGAAGACGGGCTGGATGGCCTTGCCGCGCAGGAAGCCCATGCTGCACTCCTTGCGGTCGATGACGATGAGGCCGTACACGTCCTCGACGGTGCCGAGCGCCTTGAGCGGCTCGAGGTTGAAGGTGGACTCGCAGCGGTACTGGTACGTCGCGATGGGCATCGGCGGCTCGATGATGTGCGCCACGAACATCGTCTTGCTCGCGCCCACGTTCACGTCGCCCACGAAGATGGCCAGCCCGTTGGGCGGCGTGGACTTGTAGTTCTTGAGCCGCGCCGCGATGCTGGTGAGGGCGCCGACGACGGCGTCCTGCGTGCCCTTCGACTTGATGTTGCTGGCCTGCCCGACCTCGTCGCGCACCATCGCCGCCACGTCGGACAGCTGCCGCGTCGGGGGCACGTAGAGGGTGACGAGCGTGGTGCCGACGCCGCGGTACTGCTCCAGCTCCTCCAGGGTGCGCTTGAAGACGTAGCGCTGCCGCTCGCTCCAGGCTGGAGTGGCGGGGGGCGCTGCCATCGGCGCGGCCACGGGCAGGACCTATTTGAGCCTCAGGAGTCGGGCCGGCCGCCACCCCTGGAGCGCGGCCAAACCCCTCGCGGCGCGGCACCGTTCCGTCGCCTCCGTGTCGCGCAATGCGGCGGCGGGCCGCAAGGCGCTTCAAGCGGCGCGGGGTCGGTCCGGCGATGCGACAGGCCCTCCTGCTGGCGCTGCTGCTGGCCGCGCCGCCGTTCGCCGGCTGCCTCGCGCCGTTCGGCCTCGGCGACCCGGCCTACCGCGTCGAGCGCACCGAGCTTGCGCTGGGGGAGGCGTGGAACCGCGACGGCCGCTTCACGGTGCAGGTCCTCTCGGCCGAGCCGGTGGCGGTCCGCGTGGAGGCGCTTGCCCAGGACGGCCGCGCCGTGCAGGGCGCCGGCCTCTCCAACGCGACGCTGCCGCCGGTCGCCATCGACCTGCCGGACGGCACCTGGACCGTGACCTACTTCGTGGCGGGAAAGCGCTGGGAGAGCCAGGGCCCCGCCCGCGTGGACGCGACGCCGCCCACCATCCGCGGCCTGGAGACCTTGGGCTCGGCGCAGGGCGGCGCCTACGACCTCGGCGTCGGCGCGGTGGTGGACGGGGGCGCCAAGGTGCGCGTGGTGCGGCAGGCGGATGGCGCGCAGGTGGCGGGCGCGCTGCCCATCCACCTCATCGGCCTCGCCGACGGCGTGCACGGCTACGACGTGGTGGCCACCGACGGGGCCGGCAACCAGGCCGTCGCGACGGTGCAGGTGCGCTCCGGCGCGGCGACGCAGCTCCCGCCCGGGCGGCACACCTTCGGCATCACGGCGCGCTACACCAGCACGGCGCGGCTGTGGGACCTCACCACGCTCGACTCCTACGCGGCCCCGGCGCAGGCGCGGCAGGCCGTGCAGGGCCAATGGCTCGGCAACGGCACGGCCCTCGCGCCGCAGGACCCCGAGGTGCAGGCCGTCGCCCGCGAGGTCGTGGACGCGGGCATGTCCACCGGCCGCGCGGCCTTCGAGCTGTTCCGCTGGATGGTGGACCACACCGACTACCTGGAGGCGCGCCTGGGCGCGGACGACCTGCTCACTCCCGCGCAGACGCTCCAGGCGGGCGGCGGCGTGTGCCGCGACCTCGCGGGGCTCTACGCGAGCCTGCTGCGCGGGGCCGGCATCCCGGCGCGGCTCGTGGCGGGCTACCTCGGCGGCCGCGTCGGCGGCTTCCACGCCTGGGTCGAGTTCTACGGCGGCGAGGGGCACGGCCCCAGCCCGTGGGTGCCGGTGGACGTGAGCGCCGTCGACGGCACCTTCCAGCCGACGCTCGCCCTGCAGGCGTTCGGCGCGCGGCTGCCCAACCTGCTGGGCCTGCACGCCGTCACCCCCACCCAGGAGCAGGGCAACTGGGCGCACGCCATCGCGGTGGACGCGAGCTACCCCGAGTCCGGCCCCGAGCCCCAGGTCACGCTGGCCGACAACCTGACGGCCGAGTTCCGCGAGGAGGCGGTCCTCTGCATCGACCCGGCCCGCCTCGCCCGCCGCGTCGCCCCCGACGCCGAGGCGTGCGGCGCGGCTTACCCGAAGTACGTGCCGGGCTTCCTGGCGCGCGCCGCGTTCGTGCTGGACTACGGCGCGGAGGTGGCCAATGCGGGGCCGGGGACCAAGGTGACGCTCGTGCTGGCCTCGCCCACGCCCACGGCGGTCGCGCCGGACGCGGTGGAGTCGCTGACCTACGGCGCCCTGTTCAGCGGGGACGCGGCGGCCGGGACGCAGACCGGAACCCTGCGGCGGTAGCCCGCCTCCTCGCCCGCACGGCCCGGCCCGCAGCCCTCAAAGCGGGGCAGGGGGTGCGCCGCCCGATGGAACGCGTCGCCGTGGTGCTGGGGGGCAGCATCCTCGCCCCCGCCGAGCTCGACCCGGCCTTCCTGCAGGGCATCGCCGAGAGGATGCTCGCGTGGAGCAAGGAGCGCCAACTGCTCGTCGTCGTCGGCGGCGGCAGCCCGGCGCGGAAGTACATCACCGCCGCGCGCCTCTCCGGCGTCTCGGAGGACCTGCTGGACCGCATCGGCATCCAGGCGACCCGCCTCAACGCGCAGACGCTCGCCTGCATCCTGCGCCGCGTCGGCGCCGACGTCAACCTGGAGGTGCCGCACAGCACCGCGCAGGCGCTGCGGTTCTCGGAGCAGCACGCCATCGTCGTGATGGGCGGCACGGTGCCCGGCCACAGCACGGACTACGTCGCCGTCGAGCTGGCCGTCGAGGGCCGCTGCGCGCGCTTCGTGGACGCCACGAACGTGGACGGCGTCTACACCCGCGACCCCAACAAGCACCGCGACGCCACGTTCCTGCCCCACATGAGCTTCGACGACCTGCTAGCGGTCATCGGCGAGCGCGAGTGGACCGCCGCCGGCGCCCCCGGCGTCATCGACGGCCCCGCCACCGTCCTGCTGGCCCGCAACGGGGTCCCCACCTGCGTCGTGCGCGGCACCGACCTCGACAACCTCGCGAAGGCGGTGGAGGGAAAGCCCTTCCACGGCACCCACATCACCGGCGCCAAGGTGACCGTTTGAGCGACCCCGTGATTCCACTGGCCAGCCCCGTGAGTGGCGTCCCCGTCCACAAGCACTGCGAGGTGTGCGGCAAGGCGATGGCGCTCGACGGCCGCGTCTGCTCCCCGGAGTGCCAGGAGAAGGCCCTCGACGCGTTCCGGCAGCGCAGGCGCAGCCTCTACGTCTTCGTGGCCGCCATCGCGCTCGTCCTGCTGTTCAGCGTGTACGGCAGCAGCCTGTTCAAGTTCTGAGCGCAGCCCACAAGGAGCCATCGGCGGTTGCCGTTTCGAAATGAATCGACGCGCCCCCATCAGAGGGAACGTGCCCGGATTTCACGATAGTCTCGCATAGGCATTCCCAAATTGGGATGTTGGGTCGCCGCCAGCATGGACTCCAACCTGTCTGCCGTCGTCAACCTCTACCCCGACAATCTCGGCAGCCCCACAATCTGGCAGACCCCGAAGCTCAGATTCCCCGCCATCCAGCTTGAGCGCAGGGACCCGGGGTGGCGCCTCTCCCTGAACCACCTCGTCCGGCTCGACGGCCCCACGCCCCAGAGCCTGCTGCAGCAACTCCACGAGCGGCACGCCATCCGCGCCACCCTCGTGCAGCCCCGCCCCGCCGCCTCCTAGCCCAGAACTGGGGCGCTGGCGGGCGCCGCTGGACGGCGGCCTTTTAGGACGGCTGCCGGTCGCGCGTGTGCCCATGGTCCCCGCCCTGTCGGCCGCCGAGACGCGCCTCCTGCTGGCGCTCCCCGCCGACGGCCGCGAGGTCCCGCTGGCCGGACTCGTCCCCGCAACGTTCGCGGCGGAGGGCGAGGCGATGCAGGCGGCGGGCGCCCCGGAGCGGCACGGCCTCGTGGCGTTCCGCGAGGAGCAGGCGACCCTGCACAGCCTCTCCGCCGAAGGCCTGGAGTCGCGCGCCAAGGGGTTGCCCGAGCGCCGCGCCGTCCAGGCGCTCCTTGCCGCCGGCGGCTCGCTGCCCCTCGCGGACCTCGCTCCCCGCAGCGGCCTCGCGCCCAACCTTGCCACGGTCGCCGTCGGCTGGCTGCGCAAGAAGCAGTGGGCCACCGTCCAGAAGGGCCCCGAGGGGACCGTCGTCGCGCTCAGCGGAAAGTCTGCGCCGCCGCTGGGGCCCGACGAGGAGGTTCTGCAAGAGTTGGGGGCCGAGCCGCGCGCCGGCCGCCAGCCCGGAGCCATCGCCCTTCTCGCCCAGCGCGGCGGCATCCTCGTCGAGGCGCTGCGCACCACCCGCTTCATCCGCCTCACCCCGGCTGGCATCCAGGCCGTGAAGGGCCTCGACCCTGCCGCCGCGACGGCGACCGAGGTCAACCAGGTCACGCCGGAGCTTGTCGCGCGCTGGGCGCAGCTTTCCCCGGCGCAGAAATCGCAGATGCGGCTGCGCCCCTTCGACTTCGGCGTCCCCGTCGCGGTGCCGGCGCCCGGCAAGCCGCACCCCCTGACGCAACTGTTCGAGGAGGTGCGCGACGTCTTCTGGAGCCTGGGCTTCACCGAGATTGCCGGCGACTACGTCGAGTCCGCGTTCTGGAACATGGACGCGCTGTTCATCCCGCAGGACCACCCGGCGCGCGAGATGCAGGACACCTTCTACCTCAAGGAGCCCGCCACGCAGCCGGTCCCGCCGGGGCTGTTCTCGACGGTGCAGAAGGTCCACCAGGCCGGCGGCGGCACCGGCAGCGCAGGCTGGGGCGGCGCGTTCTCCAAGGAGGTCAGCCAGAAGGCGCTCCTGCGGACGCACACCACCGTCACCACCATCCGCCACCTCGCCGCGCACCCCAACCCGCCCGCGAAGGTGTTCGGCATCGGTCGCGTCTTCCGCAACGAGGCGATGGACGCCACCCACCTGCCCGAGTTCCACCAGATCGAGGGCATCCTGGTCGAGGAGGGCGCGACCTTCCAGACCCTCCTCGGCGTCCTGCGCGAGTTCTACACCCGCCTCGGCTTCCCCGAGGTCAAGTTCCGCCCCAGCTTCTACCCCTACACGGAGCCCAGCCTCGACGTCGCGGTGCGCTGGAACAACCGCTGGCTGGAGCTTGGCGGCGCCGGCATCTTCCGGCCCGAGGTCAGCCAGCCCCTCGGCGTCCCCTGCCCCGTTCTGGCGTGGGGATTGGGCCTGGAGCGCCTCGCGATGATGCGCCTCGGGCTGAAGGACATCCGCGACCTCTACGTCCCGGACCTGAAGTGGCTCCAGGAGAACCCGCTGCGGCGCCCGGCAACCCACTGAAAACAGGATTGCGAGGATTTCGGGGGAAGAGGGATTCAAAGGGAGAAGGTCCGCTTCGCCGAAGCCCGGGATTGCAGGGATTTCACGGACGTTGCGTCCGTGCCATATGTGCAATCCGTGTTGGCGGGCGCGCTGGCTGATTACGCCAGTTCGACGCCGGGGAAGCTGGCCTCGTCGAAGCCGTCGCCGTTGGCGTCCACGTGGACGGTGACGCGGTAGAGGGTCACGACCGCGGGGCCGGTGAGGCCGGCCGAGGGGACGTAGAGCGGCTGCACGATTGGGTTGGCGACGCACTGGAACTCGGCCGGGTAGGTCTCGCAGGGGCTTGCGACGCCGTAGCCAATCGTGGTGACCGAGAGGTTGGGGGCGAGCGTGAGGCGGACGGCGCCGACGACGGCGACCGGGGGGCCGAGGGCGACGTTGCTCAGGGAGGCGACGTACTGGCGGTCGCTCGTGGTCACGGGCGCGGCGTGGGCGGCGGGCAGCAGGAGGGTGGCGAGGCAGAGGGCGGCGAGGAGGGGGGTCTTCATGCGGGCACCTGGATGGAGAGCGTGGGGGCGTTGGGGAGGGAGAGGTCCTCGAAGCCGTCGCCGTTGGCGTCGAGGTGGAGGACT
>JAXDQP010000005.1:0-20091 GCA_034667745.1 Thermoplasmata archaeon | reverse complement strand
TGGAGACCTCGTTCGACGGCGGCCGCGTCGAGATCTCGACCGACGCCGGCAAGACGTGGCGTCCGCTGCGCCCGCTGCCCGACCTCGTGCAGGGCCTGCCGGACGGCTACCCCTCCATGGCGCTGCTGGGCACCAGCCCGCTGCTCGACGGCCAGCCGGCGCAGGAGGCCGCCGCCTACACCGGCCGCAGCGCCGACCTGCCGGGCGCCACCGGCGGCTTCGCGACCGCCTCCTTCGACCTCGCGCAGGACCCGACCCTGCACGCGCGCGGCCCCATCGACGCCTTCCACCAGGATGGCTTCGCGGTGGCCCCCGCCGCCCGCCCGCTCGCGGCCAGCGACGGCCCCCGCTTCACCGACCCCTCGTGGCAGCTGCAGGAGAAGGACGCCCTCGCCCGCCAGCGCTACTGGTGGGTCGACAACGCCACCTACGGCATCGACGCCCACCCCGGCCGGCAGCTGTGGTGGAGCGGCTCGGCCGGCGACGAGGGCGCCCGCGGCGTCGACAACGCGCTCCGCAGCGGCCTCATCCCGGTGACGGCCGCCCGCCCCGGCGACGCGCTGCGCCTCACGTGGTGGGACTGGCGCGCGGGGGCCGGCGACGGCGACCCCACGCTGCGCAGCGGCACCGGCGGCGACTTCACCGTGCGGGTGCTGGACGGCGACACCGCCACCGTGCTGGCCGCGCGCGTCGTGGCCACCGAGCCGTCGGGCTGGACCGAGCGCAGCGCCGACCTCACCGCCTTCGTCGGGAAGTCCGTGGAGATCGAGTTCGCCTACCACTCCGTGCTGGCCGCCGGCGACAAGCGCGCCCGCCTGCAGGACAACCTCGGCTGGTTCGTGGACGGCATGCGCCTGGAGTCGCTCCAGCGCCTCCCCGGCCAAGGCCTCGGCAACCCCGTCCTGGCGTGCAGCGATCCCTGCGACGCAAACGGCTGGACCGCCCGCGCCCCCACCCTCGCCGGCAGCCCGGCCTGGACCCGCGCCGTCCCCGGCGACGCGGCCCGCCCCGGCGGCTGGCACGTCGAGGCGCAGGAGGTCCCCGGCAAGGGCCAGGTCGCCACGTGGCGCTTCAGCGGCCCCGGCGCGCAGGGCTACCCCAACGGCGCCGACAGCCGCCTCGTCACCCCCGTGGTGGACCTCGCCGGCCTCGGCTCCTCCGCCGTCCGCCTCACCTTCGACCAGCAGGTCGGGCTGGAGTCGCGTCGCGTCTGCGCCGGCTTCGGCACCAGCGACTGCGAGGGCTCCTTCCTCTCCGCCCTGGACGGCGGCGCCGTCGAGGTGCAGGTGTACAACGCCACCACAGACTCCTTCGGCCCCTGGCAGCAGGTGGGCGCGCGCTTCCGCAGCTTCCCCGACGCGCTGCTGTTCGAGTCGCTGCAGCCGCCGCTCGTGAACCCCGAGACCGGCCACGAGTGCGCGTCGGCGGCGAGCGAGACGGGCTGCCGCCTGCGCCAGCCGGACCGGCTCAGCAACCTCAAGCAGGGCCCCGTCGCCAACCGCGACCTGCTGGCCGGCACCGGCTACACCGCCATCGAGGAGCGCGGCCACGCGGCGCGCGGCATCCTGACCGGCACCGTCTTCTCGGTGGACGAGCGCGCCATCCCGGTCGGCCACGGCACCAGCTTCGAGGCCCACAACGCCCTCGTGCGCAAGCAGTGGACCGGCCTCGTCGGCCTCCCGCACACCTACACCGACGGCTGGACCCCCTACCCCGTCTCCTACGTCTTCAGCGGCCAGGGCGCCGGCTGGCAGGCCGTCGACTGGGACATCGGGCCGCTGGCGGGCCAGCGCGTGCGCTTCGGCTTCCACGTCGCCACCAACCCGTCGCTCACGGCGCCCGCCGCCGACGGCCACCCCTACCACGGCTGGAGCGTCGCCAACGTCGCCATCCTGGGCGACCTCTTCCAGGGCAAGGCGGCGCAGGTGCGCCTCCACCTCGCCACCGACGGCAGCGTCGAGCGCGGCCAGTGGAGCGTCGACGACGTCGCCGTCTCGGGCCAGCGCCACGCCAGCCAGGTCGTCGTGCTGCCCGACTCGCCGCTCGCGGTGCGCGCCCTCCCGGACGCCCCGGTCACGCTCGCCGGCCACGTCGCCAACCTCGGCCTCGCCGCGCAGGACGGCCTCGCCATCGCGGTGCGCGCCACCGGCCCCGGCGGCGTCGTCCTCCCGGTCGGCCTCACGGGCGGCGCGCTGCGGCCCGCCGACCCCGCCTCGCGCCCGGCCGGCCTCGACGGCTGGTCGCTCTTCACCGTCCCCGGCTCCAGCCTCACGCTCTACGCCGCCGGCGTGGCGGGCGGCAACGCGACGCAGGGATTCGAGATCCACCTCGCCGCCCCCGCCGGCGAGGCGAGCGTGCGCGTGCTGGCGCTGCAGGCCCGCAACCGCACCGCGCCGGGCGCGAGCGGCCCGGTTCCCGTGTACGAGGCGCTGCGCAACGACGGCGGCCGCGACGGCGCGCAGGTGTGGAGCGTCGTGGGCGAGGATACGGTCCACCTCGTTGCCGTGCCGCCGCGCGCGGGCAGCTCCGACCTCCTGCCGACCTCGCGCCAGGGGACCGCCTACACCGTGCAGGGCCAGGTCCTGAACGACGGCACCCGCGAGGCGCGCGCCGACGTGCAGTGGACGTTCCGCCAGGTCTTCTCCAAGGGCTCCGCCGCGCAGCCCAACACGCGCGAGGACCTCGGGCCCATCCTCAAGGACACGCTCATCCACCTTGGGTACGTCCAGCCGGGCGCCAGCGCCCCGTCGCAGGCGACGTTCTCCCCGCCCGCGCACGGCCTCTACCGCGCGCAGGCGGACTACTACCTCGAGGGCGTGCAGGACGCGGTCGCCACGGTGCGCACCGAGTTCCTCGACGGCCTGCCGAGCCAGCACTACGCGGCCGATTTCTCCACCGGGATGCAGAACTGGACCGCGCAGGCCACCGAGCCCAGCGAGATCCGCTTCCGCCAGGTCGGCGCCGCGCTCGTGTGGGGCACCGACGACGGCCAGGAGGCGCCGGACGGCTACTGCTCCTTCGCCCCCGGCTGCAACCGGCAGGCAGGCGCCTCCAACGCGCCGCCGGTCGTCGGCCTGGAGGGCATCGTGGGCAGCCCGCGCATCGACCTGCGCCGCGTGCCGGCGGGCCAGGCGACGGTCACGCTCACCCACCAGGGCTCCTTCACCGAGGGCGACGGCTTCCAGCTGGAGGCGGTCCCCTACTACCTCCTCGGCGCCGCGTGGACCCCCGCCTTCACCTGCAGCGGGGCGCCCGGGACGCCGATGGGCTTCGTCGTTCCCCCCATCGCGCCCACTGCGACCACGCTCGCCTACAGCCTGCCGTCGGAGCGCCTGGGCGGCAACCAGTACGCGCCGACCCGCACCCACCCCCTCAACCCCTCCACGGCGGGCGGCAAGGTTCCCATCCTGGGCGGCACCACGCCGCTGCACACCGACTCCTTCGACCTCGGCGCCGTCCTCAAGTCCACCTGCGACGGCACCTCGGCGCGGCTCGTCAACTACACGGTGGAGCTGCGCCTGCACGCCGGCACCCGCCCCGGCGTGGACTACACCAACGGCGTGGTGCGCACCATCGAGCGCACCGGCGGCACCGGCCTCCAGGCCACGGCGCTCTCCGTCTCCTCCGCCGGCGCCACCGCGTTCCCGGCCGCCCAGTCCTACCCGGTGCAGGCCGGCGCCGCGAAGTCCTTCACCTTCCTGCTGCGCAACACGGGGCAGGCGGCGGACGCCTTCACCCTCGGCTTCGAGGCCGCCGCGTTCCGGCCCGAGTGGGTGCGCTTCCCCGTCCCGGTGGTCGCGCTCGCGGCGGGCGAGGCGCGCCTCGTCACCTTCACCGTCGACGTGCCGGGCGACACGCCACTCGGCGCCGCCACCTACCCCGGCCTCGTCCTCGCGCGCTCCGTCGCCTCGCCAGGCATCGTCGCGACCCTGCGCGCCGCGCTCGTCGTGGACCCCATCCGCCTACCCGACCTCGTCGCGGGCCCGCTCTCGACGGACCCTGCCGGCGGCGCGTTCCAGACCGGCACGAGCGGCTTCGTCTTCTCCACCATCCGCAACCTCGGCACCCTCGGCGCGCTCCCGGCGCAGGTGCGGCTGCTGGCCAGCCCCGCCGACGACCCCGACGCCGCGCCCACCGTGGTCGAGACGCGGCCGCTGCCCGCGCTCTGCCCCGCCCTCGACTGCGGCGACGGCGGCCAGGCGACGCTCCAGTTCGAGTGGGTCCCGCCCAGCACCCCCGGCGACGTCGTCCTGACCGTCGCCATCGAGTCCTCGGGCGCCGAGTTGAGCCTCGCCAACAACCGCGCCGCGCTGCGCGTCACGGTGCAGCCGCAGACCGTCCCCGACGTGGCCGTCACGAGCCTCGTGGTCGAGGGCGTGGGCAAGGACGGCTACGCCGAGTCCGGCACCCTGCTCGTGATGCGCGCCAACGTCACCAACCTCGGCTTCGCCCCCGCCAGCGGCGTGCGGGTGCGCATGCTCTCGAACGCCTCCGAGCTGCTGCAGCAGACCATCCCGGCCCTCGCGCCCGGCCAGACCGTCGCGGTCACCGCTTACAAGGTCGCCTCCGACGGCGCCTTCGTCCTCAAGGCGTTCGCCTTCCCGCCCGCCAACGACCCGCGCACCGACAACCAGGAGCTGCGCCGCGCCGTCCGCGTCCGCACGCACGGGCTCTCGCTCGGCGTCGGCAACCTCACGGTGGCGCCCGGCGAGGCGGCGACGGCCCTGCTCCAGGTCCGCAACGGCGGCAACGGCATCGAGCGCGTCCTGCTCTCCAACGGCACGGCGGCCGGGTGGGGCTTCGCCTTCACGCCGAACCCGGTGCTGGTGGCGCCGCACTCGCAGACGGTGGTCGTCGTGACCGTGCAGGCGCCCCAGAACGCCTCCGGCCTGCACCGCCTCCAGGTCCTTGCGGCGCCCGCCGCCCGGCCCGCGCTCCAGTCCACCGCAAGCCTCAACGTCACGGTGGAGACCCTCGACGGCTCGCCGTTGCTGACCGCCACGAGCGTTGCCGCCGCGCCGGGCCGCGTCGCCGTCCCGGTCAAGATTACGAGCCGCACCAACGTCACCCAGGCGCTCACCATCGGCCTCGGCAGCCCCGCCTGGGCCGCCGCCCCCGTGCGCGTCGCGCTCCCCGCTGGCGGCGCCAAGTCCACCACCCTCTGGGTCGAGGTGCCGCCATCCGCCGCCGTGGGCGCGCACCCGCTGGCCCTGCGCGTCACGGACGCCGCGAACCGCACCGTCGCCGAGGCCGCCACCGTCCTGACCGTGCAGCCCTCCCCCGCCGTCCACGCCGCGTGGCAGGGCGGCAGCCGCGGCCTGTCGGGCGACCCGACGCTGCGCCGCGTCGAGCTGAAGCTCGGCCTCAACAACACCGGCAACGTGCCCGAGCAGGTCACCCTCGCGCCGCGCGACCTCGCGCCGGGCCTCGCCGCGCTGGCGCCGCCGCTCGTCGAGGCCCTGGCGCCGGGCGAGTCGCGCACCGTGCCCATCCTGCTCGACGTCTCCGGCGACGCGCCCGCCAGCCTGTACGGCCTCGTCGAGGTCTGGGCCGCGCACCTCGACGCCAACGGCACGCACGAGCCGCGCCTGGCCGCCGCGCTGCCGCTGCCGGCGTTCCTCGACGCCGCCGACCTGCACATCAAGCGCCTCGACATCCTGCCGCGCGGCGTGGCCCACGCCGGCGACGTCCTGCGCGTCACGGCCACCGTGGAGAACCAAGGCAGCCAGGCCGCGCCCGCCACCCGCCTCGACGCCTACGTCAACGGCGACCTGCTGGCCGCCATCGACGTCCCCGCCCTCGCGCCGGGCGCGCAGGCGACGCTCACCCTCAACGCCAGCTTCGCCAGCGCCGGCACCTACCTGCTCGTGCTGAAGTCGGACGGCGCGGGCATCGTGCAGGAGATGGAGAAGGACAACAACGCCGTCTCGCAGGCCGTCACCCTCGACCCGCCGGCGCTGCTCTCGCCGGAGTACCTGCACGAGAAGGCGCCCGCCGCCGGCCTCGCCTTCGCCCTCCTGCTCCTGCTCGTGGCCGCCTTCGTGCGCCGTCGGAGGGACGCATGAGGACGGCGATTGCCTTCCTGGCGCTGCTGCTCGTCCCGCTGCCGTTCGCGCTCGCGCCCGCCGGGGCCCAGGGCGCCGCGCCGCTGCCGTGGTGGGGGCCGACCGAGCCCTCCAGCGGCTTCCATATCCGCATCCCGGTCACGGTCACGAACGGGCACGACTACCCGCTCACCAACGCGCCCGTGGCGGCCGAGGTGGACGTCGTGGCCAAGCTCGTGCAGGCCGGGTGGGTCAGCACGCCCGCCGGCGGCGGCAGCAACCTGCTGAAGGCGTTCGCCCTCGACGAGGCGAGCGTGCGCGTGGTGGCGATGACCAACCTCGACCCGCCGCGCGGCGGCAGCCTCGACGGCCAGCTCCTGCCGGTGGACCCGACCCAGCAGGGCCTGAAGAGGTTCGAGGTGCCCAGCGCGGTCTTCCACTGCCCGCTGCGGGAGCACACGGGCTGCGTCTTCGACGCGACGGCCAACCCGTTCATCACGGTGGTCTGGCGCGTCCCCGGCACGCTGCAGCCCGGCGAGGCGCGCTCCTTCGTCGTCTACCTCGACACGCTCACCAACGGCCAGCACGCGCCGAGCCCCGGCAACGGCACCGTCCTCGCCAGCTCGCTCAGCAGCCTGTTCTGGTCCGGCGCGGGCCTCACGCTCTACGGCCAGGTGACCCCGACGGCCACGCAGGTGGCCAAGGTCTCGGTGACCGCGCTGCACGACAACACGATGGTCACCGTGTGGCGCGCGATGCCCGGCGGCGGCTACGAGAAGGTGGCGCCCGGCGGCAGCAACCCACCCAACCCCGCGCCCTTCGCCAAGGCCCTCGACCGCAAGGAGCTGTTCGTCAGCAACGGCGCGCCCACGCTGTTCCGCGTCGAGGCCGACAAGCCGGTCCTCGCCACGGTCGCCAGCTCCGGCTTCGTCCCCTCCACCGACGGCGGCCTGCTCGGGCGCGACTTCTACTTCACGCTCACGCACACGCCGGACTTCCGGCAGGACACGGTCTACTTCACGGTCCCCACCG
Source organism: Thermoplasmata archaeon (assembly GCA_034667745.1). Classification (GTDB taxonomy): domain Archaea; phylum Thermoplasmatota; class E2; order JACPAO01; family JAHFTW01; genus JAHFTW01. The sequence continues at coordinate 13,015 of JAXDQP010000005.1, read as the reverse complement.
ACCGCCCCACCACGGCCGTCGTCGAGCCGGTGCCGAACCCGAACGGCCTGAGCTACACCTTCAACCTCGCGAGCGCGGCCGACTCCGGCGGCAACCGCAACGACTTCAACTACACCATCGGCGGGCGCGCCGGCACCTGGAGCGACCAGAACGCCGCCGCCCCCTGCAAGCCCCCCTCCCAGCCCGAGGGCCAGGCCGCCGCGCTGCTTCCGCTCACGCCGCAGCCGCAGCTCTACCACGCCCGCGTCAAGGCCGGCGACCCGGTCCTCCTCCAGGTGCAGGCGAGCGACGGCCTCTTCCCGGTGCCCGGCCGCAGCGGCGAGCCGACCTCGACGCAGTTCCTCGCCGCCACCGGCTGGACCGAGAAGGCCTACGTCGGCGGCTCCAACGCCTACTGCGCGCCCAACAACCGGCAGGGCGGCTGGATCGGCATCGGCGTGGCGGACGGCGCCGCCCTGCGCGTCACGAGCCCCGAGCACAACCCCGTCCAGCTCGACCCGCCCGACGCCATCGGCAACCCCACCCCCCCCGCGCCGCGCGCGCTCCCGCAGGGACCCCCCGACGCCAGCGCCGGACCGTTCCCCACGCTGGGCGCCGCCGACCGCCCCGTCTTCTTCTCCGCCACCGAGCCGGTCTGGCTCTACGCCGGCCTCTCGCCCGCCGTGGTCGCCGGCGGGACGCCCTCGCCGCCCTACGGCCCCATCTACTCGCAGAGCGCGGTGCCCATCGTGAACGGCCCGCTGCTGGGCGACGCGGTGGCGCGCAGCTTCGCGGGCGTCGGCCCGGTCGCCGTGGTGGCCGCGTTCGACGGCACCCGCGTGGACGCCCTCTTGCGTTGCTCTGGAAGGCTGGCGACTCCGCCCGCCAAGTCCTTGGCCGGCGGCGACGTTCGCACCTACACGAGCTCCGACTGCGCGGCGGGCGAGAAGCTCCAGGGCTACCGCCTCCTCTCCAACAAGCCCCTCTTCGGCTACCCCACGCTGGGCGCCGCCAGCATCCTGGCCGGCGTGCCCGCGTTCCTGGACGCCACCCTCCACCCCGCCGAGTTCCGCGGCTACCTGCTCAAAGTCTCCTCCCCCTCCGGCCTCGACCCCCTGACGGGCGCGGTGCAGGCGGGCGCCTCCATCACCTACACCGTCGAGGTCACCAACCTCGGGCGCGGCGTGGGCGGCGCGAACCTGCCCGACACGGCGGTCCTGTCGCTCACCACGCCGACGCAGGGCTGGACGGCCACCATGACCCCGTCCACGCCCCTCACGCTCCAGAGCGGCGCGAAGCGCACCGTCACCCTCACCGTCACGCCCGGCCCGCAGGTGCAGCCCAACACCTACGGCAGCGTCAGCATCCAGGTCGCGAGCCTGGGCAACCCGCTCGTGCGCGACACCCTGCGGACCGCGACGCTGCTGAAGAACAACGTCGGCGTCGGCCTCTGGTTCGACTTCGTCGGCAACCCCCGCACCTCGCTCACGCACGTGGTGACCGGCCCGGAGTCGGTGTTCCACCTCTGGGTCAAGAACCTCGGCTCGCGCGAGGACACCGTGCGCCTCACCGTCACGCCGCCGTCGCCCAAGGGCCTGCTGCTCCAGGGGGGCGCCGTCGTCGAGTCCGTCAAGCTCGCGGCCGGCCAAGAGCTCCCCATCGACCTGCGCGTGGCGCTCGACGCCGGCGAGGACCAGGTCGACGCCATCGTGAAGGCGGCCAGCACCAACAGCCCCTCCGCGTTCGTCACCCTCACCGCCTCCACCGAGGTGCAGCGCCCCTCCGACCTCGGCCTTGCCGCGCCGCTGCCGGTGCGCCGCGCCCTGCCCGGCGACCACGCGCTCTTCCCGCTCGTTCTGACCAACCGGGGCAGCGGCGCCGCCAACGCCCAGCTCACCCTCCAGACCGACGCGCCCGGCGGCTGGCAGCCCGCGACGCTGGCGTACCGCAACCCGGCCACCGGCGCCCTGAGCGCCATCACCACCATCGTCGTGGAGGCGGGCCAGTCGGTCACGGTCCTCGCCGACCTGCCCATCCCCGCGACGGCGCAGGCCAACGACGGGGCCGTGCTGCGGGTGGGCGCCTCCACGTCGCAGAGCCCCGTCGCCCGCGAGGCGTTCCTGTACGGCTTCGCGCTGCCGCTGCACCGCCTCACCCTCAACCTGCCGCCGCTGCCGCTCCTGCCCACCGTCGGCGGCAAGCAGCCGTTCACCATCCTGGTGCGCAACCAGGGCAACCTCGACGAGGTGCTGGCGCCGCAGGTGGCCAACCTGCCGCCGGGCTGGACCGTCGACCTGCCCGGCACGCTGGCCGTCGCCAAGGACGCGCTGGAGCCGCTGTCGGGCAACCTCACCGTCCCCGCCGCCGCCCCCGCCGGCCTCTACGAGGTCGCCCTCGCGCTGGCGGCGCCGGACGGCAACCGCACCCTCATCCGCATGCCCGCCTCGCTGGGCACGCTCGGCCGCGGCAACGTCACGGCGCCCGACGCGCTGCTGGCGCAGCCGGGGCAGGAAGCGGTGGCGCGCTTCACCGTCGGCGCGGACGGCAACGCCCCGCTCACCGTCACCGCGCAGCCCCTCCAGGGCGAGCCGTGGGCCTTCCGCGTCCTGGGCGCGCCGCTCAAGCTCGCCCCCGGCGCGCAGGGCACCGTCCTGGTGGCGTGGCGGGTGCCGGCCAACGAGCGCGATGGCAACACGACGCACCGCCTCGACCTCGTGCTCACGCCCGACGGCGGCAGCGCCACGCGCCAGACCACCTCCAGCCTCGTCAGCGTGGGCCGCCCCGACCTCACCGTCACCTCCGCGCACGCCTTCCGCGGCGCCGGCGGCACCCTCGTGCAGGCCGTGGTGCGCAACCTCGGCGACCGCCCCGCCGCCAACGTCCAGGTCGCCCTCCTCGCGGGCGCGGCCCGCCTCGACAACGTGACCCTCGGCGCCATCGCCCCGGGAACCGAGAGCAACGTCACCCTGCTGGCGCCCGGCTCCAACCTTGGCCAGCTCGCGGTGAGCGCGGACCCCGAGAACCAGGTGGTGGAGCGCAGCGAGACGAACAACCTGCTCGCCGCCGGGGCCGCCTCCGCCCAGAAGAGCCCCGCGCCCGCGGCGGCCCTGCTCGTCCTGCTCCTCGGGTTCCTTGCGCAGCGCCGCCGGAGGGCCGCATGAACGGCGGCGCGGCGACGGCGCTGGCCCCGGCAGTGTCCGCCGACCCGCTCGAGCACCCGCTCCGGGCACGCATCCGCGACCGCATCGCCGCCCACCCCGGCATCCTCGCGCAGGAGCTGGCCGAGCAGCTTGGCTGCAACCGCAGCACCCTCCGCCACCACCTCACCAAGCTGCAGGAGGCCGGCATCGTCCAGGTCGTCGCCTCCAAGCAGCGCGCCCACGTCTTCCTCAGCACCGTCGCCCCCGACCGGCAAGGCGCCCTCGCCGCCCTCCAGCGCGGCCGCACCTGGGAGCTGGCGCTGGAGGTCCTGCGCGCGCCGGGCCAGGCCCAATGCGACCTGACGCGGCGCCTGGGCATGAGCCGCAAGATTCTCCGCAAGTACGTCAACCGCCTCATGGGCGAGGGGCTGCTGCAGGAAATCGAGTCCCCGCCCTTCCTCACCTACTACCCGACGCGGAACCTGCAGGAGATCGCGGACACCCCCGACGCCGCGGAGCGGCACCGCGCCCTCCTGTCGCAGGCGATGCAGGGCCAGAAGACGGACCTTGCGCAGGAGCCGCCCGGCGAAGCAAAGGCCGTGAAGCCCAGCCCATAGCGAAAGGGTCCGTTCCAAGGTTGTCCGACACGGCTTAAGGCCCACCCCTTGGCGTACGGGAACGGATGGAGGATGCGGAGATGCGGGTCCTGCAATGGCTGGCCGACCACGAGCGCGAACGCCCCGGCAAGCCCGTGAAGGACACCGACCTCGTGGAGTCCCTGGGCCTCGACTACGGCGGCGTCCACTCCACCATCAGCGGCCTGCGCGCCATCGGCCTCGTCGAGGCGCGCGACTTCCACACCAGCGGCCTCGGCTACTACATGTTCGCCATCAAGCTCACCTTCGCGGGATGGCGCAAGCTCGACGAGGCAAGCGGGACGGGAAGGCCACGCTAGCGTCCTAGCATTCCTCCGCACTGCGTAGTGGGGCCATTGCGATTTGAACGCAAGTCAACTGCACCCCAAGCAGCTAGGATACCAAGCTACCCCATGGCCCCAGCGCCCGGGCGCTGCGGGGAGGCATCATCGCCGAAGCTTGCCTCCCTGGGGTGACCCGGGACAACCGGCGGACTTGGGCTCGGTATAAGGCCTATTCGGGGCGGGGTGCGCGACGGCCCTCCTTTTCTAGGCCTCCGTGGGTGCTGCGGGCGTGAAGGTGGAGGTCAGCCACGGCCGCTGCATCAGTTGCGCGGGCTGCGTGGGGGTGTGCCCGGTGGACACCATCACGCTGAAGGAGCTGCACTTGGCCATCGAGCAGGGGCCGTGCATCAGTTGCGGGCTCTGCATCCAGTTCTGTCCCGTGGGCGCGTTGACGCAGGGCGTGGACTACGGCGTGGCCCCGCCGACGCGGAAGCCTGAGCGCGTCATCGTGGTGTGAGGCTAGCACTCCGTGGGAACAATAAGCTCACTGGACCCGGGGAAATAGTTCGGTGGGCCACGGTTCGCCCGGTTGGTGGGCCATCCCCTCATTTTTATGCCCCGCCCCGGTGGAGCGGTTGGTATGCCCACCCTGAATGGCAGCCCCGCCCTGACGGTCACCGACAAGCGGCTGGGGTCGCTCAAGGCGGGCACCATCCCGCGCGCCGTGGACACCACGGTCGATGTCCTTGTGGTGGGCCTCGGCCCGGGCGGCATCATCGCGTGCCGCGAGTTCGCCAAGCAGGGCTTCTCCGTGCTGGGCATCGACCGCAAGCAGGAGCTTGGCTGGCCCAAGCGCTGCGCCGAGGGCGTGTCGGACGAGGGGCTGGCGTGGTGCGGCGTGAAGCCCGACCCCGCCTGGGCCTACGGCCGCATCGAGGGCGCCGCCATCTACGCCCCCAGCGGCAAGCGCGTCATCCTGGAGAGCAAGGACACCTACGGCTGGGTCGTGGAGCGGAAAATCTTCGAGAAGCACCTCGCCCGCGACGCCATCCTGGCCGGCGCGAAGATGATGCCCAAGACGCAGGCGGTCGCGCTGCTGAAGGACAAGGTGGGAGCGGTGGCGGGCATCCGCGCCGAGTTCATGGGGACCCAGTTCGATATCCGCGCCAAGCTGACCATCGGCGCCGACGGCATCGACTCCTTCGTCGGCAAGTGGGCTGGCCTGCGGACCCTCAACCGGGTGCGCGACTACCACGCCGGCTTCCAGTACGAGATGGTCGGCGTCACCGGCTACGAGGAGAACTGGCTGCACCTCTACTTCGGCGAGGAGGTCGCGCCCAAGGGCTACGTCTGGATTTTCCCCAAGGGCAAGGGCGTGTCGAACGTCGGCATCGGCATCCTCGCGAAGGAGTCGGAGTGGGGCAACCGCGCGCAGGACTACCTCGACCGCTGGATCGAGGCCAACCCGAAGCTGTTCGCCAACGCGTCGGTCACGGAAATCAACGGCAGCGGCATCCCCGTGTCGGCCCGCGTCCCCGAACCGGTCGCGGACGGCGTCATGCTGGTCGGCGACGCGGCGCAACTGGTCAACCCCATCCACGGCGGCGGCATCATCATCGCCATGCGCGCCGCCATCATCGCGGCCCGCGTCGGCGGCGAGGCGCTGCGCTCGGGCGACGTGTCGAAGGCCCGCCTCCAGCCCTACGTCACCGAGTACTGGACGAAGGACGAGGGCGCCGTCACCGAGAAGCTCCTGAAGATGCGTTACTTCATGGAGAACCTCACCGACAAGGACTTCGAGCGCCTCGCCGACATCCTCGACGGCGAGACCGTAATGGAGGTCGCCAACGCGCGCTTCCCCACCTTCGTCAAGCTCCTCCTGAAGCACTTCCCCAAGCTCGCGCCGCTCGTGCGCAAGTACATCATGGCCGTGCAGCAGCTCGAGGAGGAGAAGGCCCGCCGCGACTGGGACGAGGTGGACCAACTGCTCGCCGACGTCGAGGCGCAGCTGGCCAAGGACGGGCCGAACCAGGTGGCGACCGCCTAGTGCTGCGGATGCTGCGGCCCGGCAACGCCCTGATGGCCGCCGTCGGCACGCTCACGGGCATGGTCCTCGCGCCCGGCGGCCCGCTGCCCATCCACACCTGGCTCGCCGCGCCCGCCGCCGCGTTCCTGCTGTCGGCGTGGGGCAACATCCGCAACGACCTGGCCGACGTCGAGGTGGACCGCGTCGCGCACCCGCACCGCCCGCTCCCCGCCGGCCGCTTCAAGCCCGCCCACGCGCAGGCCCTCGCCGCAATCCTGCTGGCGGCCGCTCTTGCGTGCGCCTTCGTCGCCGCCGGCTGGCCGACGCTGCTGTTCGCCGCCGTCAACGCCGCGCTGCTGGCGGGCTACGAGTGGCGTCTCAAGGCGCAGGGGCTGCCGGGCAACCTCACCATCGCGCTCCTGGTCTCCAGCACGTTCCTCTTCGGCGCCCTCGCCACGCGCACAAGCCCGCTCGGCTGGGGCCACGTCGCGCTCCTGTCGGCGATGGCGCTGATGGCGAACATGGCGCGCGAGGTGCTGAAGGACACCGAGGACATGGCGGGCGACCGGGGCCACCGCGCGACCTACCCGCTGGAGGCCGGCGCGGGGCAGGCCATCGCCCTCGCGGCCTACCAGATTGTCTCGGCGGTCCTGCTCTCCTCGCTGGCCTTCGCCTTCGAGCCGTTCGGGTGGTGGCGCCCCTGGCTGCTTGTCCTGCTCGGCGCCGACGCGCTGTTCCTGCTGGCTGCCGCGCGCTCCTTCCGCGCCCCGGGGCCGAGCCAGCGCCTGCTCAAGCTCGCCATGGGCGTCGCGCTCGTGGCGTTCCTGGCCGGCCCGCTGCTTGGCCGGATTTGAACCACGAATTGCACGAAAGAAAGACGCCTTCGTGAAATTCGTGCAATTCGTGGTTTGGCAGGCGGGCCAAAGGGAGCCTTCTTGAATCGCCATCTGGTCGCGGCGGTGTGCTCCTGCGACGCCGCGGCCCGAAGCCCCGCTTCGTCGAGGAGTACCTGGAGCGGCACCTGCGCCACGGCCCGCTCCACCTCACCCTCATCGACCCCGACCGCCAGGAGCCGAAGGAGGCCGCCGCGATGGCGCAGGCCGCGGCCGAGGCGGGCAGCCACGCCATCATGGTCGGCGGCTCCACGCCTGAGCGCGGGCGGGTCGTCGACAAGACCTGCAAGCTCATCAAGAAGGCCAGCGGCCTGCCGGTCATCCTGTTCCCCGGCGGCGCCAGCCAGGTCAGCACGCACGCCGACGCCATCTGGTGGATGAGCCTCCTGAACAGCCGCAGCCGCGACTTCCTCGTCGGCGAGCAGGTCAAGGGCGCCCCCATCGTCAAGAAGCTCGGCCTGGAGGCGATTCCCATGGGCTACATCGTCGTGGAGCCGGGCGGCACCGTCGGCCGCGTCGGGCAGGCGGACCTCGTGCGCCGCGACGACAACGCGACCGCCATCGCCTACGCCTTGGCCGCGCAATACTTCGGCATGCGCTACGTCTACCTGGAGGCCGGCTCCGGCGCCGACCAGCCAGTCCCCCCCGCCATGGTGCGCGCCGTCAAGGGCGCCATCGACATCCCGCTGATTGTGGGCGGCGGCCTGCGGACGGCGGAGGCGGCGCACGAGGCCATCGAGGCGGGCGCCGACATCATCGTCACCGGCACCCTCGTCGAGGGCGTCACCGACGTGCAGAAGACGCTGGGCGACTACCTGTTCAACCTGAGCGAGAAGCTGCGCCGCGAGGTCCGCCGCACCCTGGTCCCCGGCGAGCCCGAGGCGCCGCGCCGCACCGTCGAGGACGACGCGGACGAAGACGATGGGCACGACGCGGCCGTCAAGGTGGAGGGGCACGCATGAGCAAGGCCTCCGCCATCGCCTACCCCATCCAGGGCCTCGTCAAGTACCACGGCCTCAAGGACCCGGTCCGCCGCATCCCGTACCACAACTCCATCTCGCTCTGCACCGGCCCCATCCACACCCACACCACCGTCGAGGTGCTGGAGGCCGGCGCGCCATGCCTCGCCCGCATCGACGGCCGCCACGTGACGGGCCGCCCCCTGGAGCGCGCGATGGTGGTGCTGGACCACCTCCGCGAGCGCGCCGGCGACGACCGCCCGTTCCGCATGGAGTCGCGCAACGACTTCCCGCAGTACGTCGGCCTGGGTTCGAGCTCGTCCGGCTTCGCGGCATTGGCCGTGGCGGGCGCCGCGGCGTACGGGCTCAAGCTCACGCACGAGGAGCTGTCCGAGGTCGCGCGCCTGGGCGCCGGCTCCGCCAGCCGCGCCGTCACCGGCGGCATCAGCGAGTGGGTCGTCGAGGGCGCGCGCAGCTACAGCCGCATGCTTCTGGCCCCCGAGGAGCTGGAGCAGTGGCGCATCGTGGTGCCCCTGGTGCAGCACGAGGAGCCGACCGAGAACGTCCACGCCGAGGTCGTCACGAGCCCGTTCTTCGAGGCGCGCAACCGCTACGTCGAGGACGCCCTGCGGGCGATGCGGGGCGCGCTCGCCAGCCGCGACGTGCGCCAAATCGCCCCCGTGGCCGAGCGCGACACCCTCAACCTCCACGCCGTCACCATGACGGCCGCCAGCGGCCACATCACCTGGATGCCCGCCACGCTGGAGGTCATGCACCGCGTGCGGCGCCTGCGGAGCGTCGGCGTCCCGGTCTGGTTCAGCATCGACACGGGCGCCACCGCCTACCTCAACACCGACGCCGCGCACGAGGCGCAGGTGGCGAAGGCGATGGAGGGCATCCCGGGCGTGAGCCGCCTGCTGCACCTGCGCCCCGCCGGCCCCGCGCGGCTGGTGGACGAGCACCTGTTCTGAGCTCTCCTGACCAAACCGGGGAGCGCACGGACTCCGAACCAAGGAACGTTCGGGCTCTCTGTGGAAGCGTGGTTCGTTGTGGGGCGCGCCCCGAACCGCTTATCCGCCGCACCCCCGCTGCGGGCGCAATGGCCCGCTCCCTGCGCTGCCCCCGCTGCTCCACCGTCGTCACCGTCGAGGAAGGCCAGACCCCGCGCTGCCCCTCGTGCGGCTTCGGCGGCCCCGTCGCGGCCACCCCCGCCCCGGCAGCCCACCCGCAGCCCGGCCAGCCGGCCCCGCCCGCGCCCACCGGCTTCAGCGCGCCGCCGCCGTACGGCCAGTTCTCGCCGCTCCCCCCGGGCGGCCGGCTGCAAACGTCGGGCGCCGCGGTGGCCTCGCTCGTGCTAGGCATCGCGACCGTCTGCGTTTGGTGGCTGCCGTTCTTCGGCGTCTTCGTCTCCCTCGTGGCCGGAGTCCTGGCCATCATCCTGGGCGCGGTGGGCATCAAGCAGGTCAACCAGAACCCCACGCAGGTCACCGGCAAGGGCCTCGCCATCGCGGGCCTGGTGCTGGGCATCGTCGGCCTGGCCATCGCCGCCAGCGTCCTGCTGTTCCTGGCCGCGCTGTTTGGCAGCCTGCGCAACGCCTGACATGGACCCGGCGTGGCGCGACGGCAGCCGCCTCGCCCTGCGCCTCGCGCTGGCGCACCATCCGCTGTGCGGCTGGTTCGGCACGCACACGCTCCGCCTTGGCGGGCTGGCGGTCTGCGCAGGCTGCGCCGCCACGCTCCCCGCCGTCCTGTTTGGCGTCCTTCTCGCAGCGCCAACCGTCGCGCAGGCTCCGCTCGCGTGGCTCGCGGCGGGCCTTGCGCTCGGGCTTCCGTACCTGGCCGCCTGCCTCCTGCGCCCCGACCGCCGCGTGCGCGCGGCCGCGAAGATGCTTGGTGGCGCGGGGCTGGGCATGGCGCTCCTCGCCGGCGCGCTGGCTCCGTGGCCACCCGTCGTGAAGGCGGCGCTGATGGCCCTGCTGGTTGTCGCGTTCCTTGGGTTGCAGGCGCTCCGCTGGCGCGCGATGCGGCAGGTGTGCACGGCCTGCCCGTGGCAAGGCGACTGGGGCCGCTGCCCCGGCTTCTCCCTTGAGGCTACGGGGTCAGCCGCGCGTGCTCGACCTTGATGCAGCGGTCCACCACGACCTGCAGCCCCGCGTCGAGGGCGCGCTGGATGGCGGCCGGGTTGACGACGCCGAGCTGGAACCAGATGGCCTTCGCCTTCGCCGCGATGGCCTCCTCCACGACGGGCCCCACCTGGTCGGCGGCGCGGAAGACGTCCACGATGTCGATGCGGCCCAGCGACGAGGCGGCCTTGAGGTCGGGCGCCGTCGGCACCCCCAGCACCTTGGGGGCCATCGGGTTCACCGGAATCACGTCGTAGCCGTGCTCCTGCAGGTACGCGAAGACGCGGTTGGAGTCGCGCGCCGGGTTGTCGCTCGCGCCCACCATGGCGATGCGGGGGCGGCCGAAGAGGAGCCGGCGCAGCGCCGCGTCGTCGTGCGTGATGTCGGGCACCGGCCAGGGAGCCGGCGGCGCGGGAAGAACGCATTGGCGGTGACGGCGCCTGCCGAACCCCGCGACCGCTCCCTTTAGAACCCGGGGCCGGGTGGGCGCCGCGATGGCTTCCGAGAAGCTCAAGCACATGGTCTTCCCGCGCCATGTCCTGGTGGGCAGCAACGCCCTCGACGCCTTGGGCGAGGTGGTGGCGGACCTGGAGCTGGAGTCCCCCGGCGTCGTCGTGGTCGACGCCACCACGCGCAAGCTCATCGGCCCCCGCGTCCAGGCCGCCCTGGAGTCCGCCGGCATGGAGCCGCACTTCTACGAGTCCCCCGGCGCGACCATGAAGTCCGTGCAGGCCTGCACCCGCCTGGGCAAGAAGGTCGGCGCGGCGTGGTACGTCGGCGCGGGCGGCGGCAGCGTCATCGACGTCGCCAAGCTCGCCGCCTTCGAGCACGGCCCCGCTTTCGTGTCGGCGCCCACCTCCGCGAGCCACGACGGCATCTGCTCCGGCCGCGCCAGCATCAAGGAGACCACGGGCTCCGTGTCGGTGGAGGCCAAGCCACCGGCGGCCATCGTCGCGGACACCGCCACCATCGCCAAGGCGCCCTACCGGATGCTCGCCGCCGGCTGCGCGGACGTCATCAGCAACCTCACCGCCGTGCTGGACTGGAAGCTCGCCAACCGCCTCAAGGCCGAGGAATACTCCAGCTTCGCCGCCGTCCTCGCCCGCACCGCCGCGGAGCAGATCATCGAGAACACCAGCATCATCCGCCCCGGCATCGAGGAGGCGTGCTGGCTCGTCGTCAAGAGCCTCGTGGTGTCAGGCGTCAGCATGGCCGTGGCCGGCAGCAGCCGCCCCGCCAGCGGCGCCGAGCACCTCTTCGGCCACGCCATCGACCGCCTCAGCCCCGGCCCCATGCACGGCGAGACCGTCGGCGTCGGCAGCCTCCTCATGATGCACCTGCACGGCGGCGACTGGGAGGAAATCCGCCAAGCCCTGCAGGAAATCGGCGCCCCCACGACGGCCAAGCAGCTCGGCGTCCCCCCCAAGAAGGTCATCGAGGCGCTCACGACCTGCCACACCATCCGCCCCGAGCGCTACACCATCCTGGGCGAATCCGGCCTCACCAAGAAGGCCGCCGAGGACGTCTGCAAGAAGACCGGCGTGCTCTGACACCGCCGGAACAGGGGATTGCGGCTTGGGGGACGGCCTGGGCGCAAACTGGGCGTTCCCCGGAATCCCCGAAATCCCTGTTTGACGGGGCCAGGAACGCACAACCCTGAAATCCTTCCTGGGGTCAGCCTGCCCCAGCGATGCCCCTCACGCTCGTCCCGGACACCCTCGCCCGCCGCGGCTGGGGGTTCACCTTCACCGGGGCGAACGCGGGGCCGGAGTGCGCGGCCTGCCCCCTCCAGAAGCTCTGCTTCGGGCTGCAGCCGGGCCACCGCTACGAGGTCACCGCCCTGCGCGACGTCACCCACCCCTGCGCGCTGCACGAGGGCGGCCGGGTGCGCGTGGCCGAGGTCGTCGACGAGCCCTTCCCCAGTACCGTCGAGACACGGCTGCTGCGCGGCACCGCGGCCACCTGGGCGCCCATCCCGTGCGGCATGCCGGAGTGCGCCAACTGGGCGCTCTGCCACCCCACCGGCCCCAAGGCGGGCGTGCGCAACGAGATCGTCGCCGAGCAGGGGGCCGTGGCGTGCCCCGCCGGCTTCGAGCTGACGCGCGTGCGGCTCAAGCCGATGGAGTGACCCGTTGCCGATGCCGAACCGCGGATTTCGCGGATGACGCGGATTCGGCCGTTTGATGCCTTCGGGGGCCGAAACGCTGCCTGCTCTCGCATGATTTTGGCGACGTTTTGGGCCCGTGCGCCTTGCGTCCGCGTCATCCGCGAAATCCGCGGTTGGGAAGGCGGCGCTATTGGTCCGTCACGTGCTGGGCCACGAACTCGGCGTCCCCAAGGTCGCGCGCGAGCTTCTGCACCTTCCGCCTGAGCCTCGCCTGCTGGCGGGCGTCGGCCTTCTCGAACTGGACCTCGAGGTTGCCCTGCTTGCGCAGCATGCGGCGGCGGACGCGGGCGGCCTTCTTGGCCCAGCGGTGCTCCGCGAGGGGGCGGGCGCGCAGGGTGGGCTCGGGCGGGTGCTCCGCCTGCGGCAGCTCCGGCGCCTCGGGCTCGGGCAGGCCCTTCTTGCGGGCGCGCACCAGGAGCTTGCCGTGCAGCGCGAGGGCGCGGTCGGCCTGCGCCTGGGCCTTGGCATCCAGTCTCTTGACCGACTTGCGCCACTTGCGGGTCGCCTTGCGGTGCTGCTTGCGCGCCTTGCGGTCGAGCTTGCGTTGCAGCTTGGCCTCCAGGCGGTCGGCCTTCCGGAGGGGCTTGGCGATGGCCTTCTCCCACTTGGCCTTCCAGCGGCCGTAGCCGCGCTCCTGGCCCAGCACGAGGCGCTCCTTCCTGCGGTCGCTGCGGGTCGCCTTCTTGTAGGCGCGGTACCACAGCAGCGAGGACCTGTACTCGTCCTCCATCAGGTAGTGGCGCACCACGTACCAGGCGCGCGGGTCCTTGGCCTTGAGGTGGCGCAGGTAGACCTGCTCCACGGGAATG
>JAXDQP010000004.1:0-35318 GCA_034667745.1 Thermoplasmata archaeon | reverse complement strand
CACCGCTGGCCTGGGCTGAGCGGTGACGGGTGAGGGCTCAAGGCTGAGCGCTCACCGCTGGCGAGCGGCCCCCGGCTCCTCGCCTCAACCCTGGAGCGCCCCATGCCGGAGGCGATGGGGCGGACGCGCAGGTGGCGAGGGACGGTGGACTCCGCCGCATCCGGGACGACGCAACCATTGGGTCCTCGTCGAACGCAAGCTTGCCTGCCCCCGCAACGACGACGGCCCGCGACACCCGCTCCGACAAGCGGATTGGCACCATTCGCCGCCAGCGCGACCACTAGGCGTATCCCCCCTCGCCTGCCTGAATCCGGGAGTCCGGGTGCCCGCATGGGTTCCTCTCATGCCCGGAAGCCCTAGTCAGGGTGACGGGAAGCCGCCAGAGAGCCCGGATTCTGAAGGGCTCCCGGCTTCGCCTCAACCCTGAAATACGCCCCCAATATCGTTTGGTTGCAGACAAACGGTCTGCTTCGGCAACGCCGATTCACTGGAGATGAACATCATGGGTCTGTTTGGACGCAAGAAGAAGGTTGACGAGAAGTCCTGCGGTAGCGCCAAGGCTGGCGACAAGTCGTGTGGCTCGATGAAGGCAGGGGACAAGTCCTGCGGCTCCATGAAGGCCGGCGACAAGTCGTGCGGCTCGATGAAGTCCTGCGGCAGCGCCAAGGCCCCCGCGGCCCCGGCGGCCAAGCCCGCACCCGCGAGCAAGGCGCCCGCGAAGCCCGCCGCCCCGAAGAAGAAGTAAGGCGGCCATGGCCACCCTTTCCCCATCCTCCCTCCCTTTTCTTGGCGCCGGTCTTGGCTACCGCCGCGCCATCCGCGGCTTCTACCGGGAGCACCGCGACACGTTGGGTTTCCTCGAGGTCATGCCCGAGCATCTCCTCGACGCCGGCCCGGACGCCCGCGCCGCGCTCTACGGGGACTGCGCGCCCTTCCCCGTCGTCACCCACAGCGTCAGCCTCAGCATCGGCACCGCCACCGGCCCCGACGCCGCCTTCCTGCCGAAGCTGGCGCGCATCAACCGCCGCCTCAAGGCGCCGTGGTGCAGCGACCACCTCTGTTTCACTAGGATTGGCGGCCGCGCCATCGGCCAACTGACGCCCATCCCCTACACCGACGGGAGCCTCGCCGCCGTCGTCCGCAACGTCAAGGCGGTGCAGAAGGCGGTCGGCATCCCGTTCCTGGTCGAGAACATCAGCCAATACTTCCAGTTCCCGGGCAACACGATGGGCGAGCCGGAGTTCCTCGCCGAGGTCACCCGCAAGACCGGCTGCGGCGCGCTGCTCGACGTGACCAACCTGCGCAACAACGCCGCGAACCTCGGCACCGACCCCGAGCGCTACCTCACGGAGTTCCCGCTGGAGCGCCTCGTGCAGTTCCACCTCGCGGGCTCGGAGTGGATTGGCGGCAAGCTGCTCGACACCCACGGCGCCGCCATCCACCCCGAAGTGTGGCGGATGACCAAGCGCGTCATCGACAGCAGCCACGTCCGCGCCCTCCTCATCGAGCGCGACCAGACCTTCGGCTCCCTGGCCCGCCTCGCGGGGGAGATGAAGAAGGCGCACCGGCTCATGCAGGGGGCGTCGGGCGCTTGACCCTCGCAAGACTCCAGGCCGAGCTTGCGGCGCTGCTGATGGAGCCCGGCCGCCTGGAGGCCTTCGAGGCCGACCCCAAGGGCTACGTCCGCAAGGCGGGCCTCGCGGGCAGGGACGCGGACCTACTGGCTGGCCTGCCCGTCGAGGGCGCGCGCTACTTCGCGGAGCGCCGCCGCATCGACCGCTTCAGCCACCTGCGCGGCGACTTGCCCCACAGCGTCGCCATGCTGGAGCGCGAGGCCGGCGTCGCCGCCTACTTCGCCGCGCACCCCTACGCGTTCGAGGAGCCGATGAAGGAGGTCGCGCGCTTCGCCAAGTGGTCGCGCGGCGCCAGCCTCCCGCGCATCCTGCGGGACGTTGTCGCGGTCGAGGCCGCGGCGGTTCTCCTCATGCACGGCCCGCGCCGCGCCGCCAAGCCAGGCGCGCGCCTCCGCCGGGCGCCCGGCGTCCGCCTCGTCCGCGTGGCGCACGACCCCGAGCATTTCCTGCACGACCACGCCTGGACCCCGGAGCCAGGCGCGTTCACGGTCGTCCTCCAGCGCACCGCCGACGACGTGGAGAACCCGGTCCTCAAGCCCGCCGAGCTGGACGCGCTCAAGGCCGCGAACGGCCGCCGCACGGACGCGCAGATTGTCGCGCACCTCCTCGCGAAGGGCCACCCGAAGGCGAAGGCGCGCGCGGCGCTAGCCAGGCTGTGCAAGCTCGGCCTCGTCGCGTAGTCCAGACATGGCTCGTGAATTCGCGCAATCCGTGGCTTCACGGCGCCGAGCCTCTCCGAAACACGTTGCACTGGACCGACGCGGACGGGCCAACCGTCAGCCTTAACCGCCGCAACGCCCCGGGGAGACTCAAGTCAGAACGGAGGACGTTCATGGCCGCGGGTGGGGTCGCCCCACGCTGACCACCCGCTTTGTGAGAAGGCCCGGGCGACACTGCAATCCCGCCCGGCCCCAGAGACCATCATGCACACCGAGTCATCCAGCGCAGCCCCCGCGGCGCGCACCTTCAAGGAGTTCAACCTCAGCACCGGCACCCTCGACGCCATCGCGGCGATGGGCTACGAGGAGCCGAGCCCCATCCAGCGCGACGCCATCCCGCACCTGCTGCAGGGACGCGACCTCCTGGGCCAGGCCCGCACCGGGACCGGCAAGACCGCCGCCTTCGGCATCCCCCTCATCGAGAAGGTCCGCGCGGTCCGCAACGGCGGCGTCGTCGCCCTCGTGCTGGTGCCGACCCGCGAGCTGGCCATCCAGGTCGCCGACGAGCTGACCGAGATCGCCAAGGGGTCCGGCCTGCGCGTCATCCCCGTTTACGGCGGCGCCGGCTTCGGCAAGCAGAACGACATGCTGCACCAGGGCGGCACCCACGTCGTCGTGGCCACCCCGGGCCGCCTGCTCGACCACCTGCAGCAGGGCACCGTCCGCCTCGACAAGGTCCAGACGCTCATCCTGGACGAGGCCGACCGGATGCTCGACATGGGCTTCCTGCCCGACATGCAGCGCGTCCTGCGCGCCGTGCCGAAGGTCCGCCAGACGGCGCTCTTCTCGGCCACCGTGCCCGACGCCATCCGCAAGCTCACCGGGCAGTTCCTCACCGACCCCGTCAACGTCAAGGTCGAGACCGGCCCGACCGCGACGCCGCTGTGCGACCAGTTCAAGGTCTTCCTGGAGAAGCCGCTCAAGACGCGCAGCCTCCTGGCGCTGCTGGCGAAGGAGAAGCCGGAGCGCACCATCGTCTTCACCCGCACCAAGCACCTCGCCAAGCGCCTCGCGCCCCAGCTCGGCCGCGCCGGGCACAAGGCCGTCGCGCTGCAGGGCAACATGAGCCAGGGCCAGCGCGAGCGCGCGATGCAGGCGTTCCGCGACGGCGACGTTGACCTGCTCGTGGCCACCGACGTCGCGAGCCGCGGCATCGACGTGCCCGAGGTCAGCCACGTGGTCAACTTCGACCTGCCCGACGAGCCCGAGGCGTACGTCCACCGCATCGGCCGCACCGGGCGCATGGGCCGCACCGGGCGCGCCTTCACGTTCGTGCAGAGCGACGAGCACCGCGACCTGAAGCTCATCGAGCGCATCAGCGGCATCCCGATGGCGGAGTACGAGGTCGGCGAGCTGCCGCCCGAGCCGGCGCCGATGCCGGCCGTCACCAACGGCAACAACCCCGCCGGCTTCGGCCAGGCCCGCCACGGCGCCAACAGCCGCAACGGCCGCCCCGCCGGCCCCGGCCACCACGCCAAGAAGTCCCCGCAGGGCGGCTTCGGGCGCAGCCCCCGCTCCGGCGGCGGACGCTCCGGCGGCAGCCGCTCGTCGGGCGGACGCAGCAGCTACGGCGGCGGCTCAAGCCGTTCCGGCAGCCGCGGCGACGGCTCGCGCTTCGGCTCGGGCCAGGGTGGCGGCGGCGACCGTCGCTCCTGGTAGGCCCCCCGGACGCGGCCCCCCCGGCCATCCGAACCTTCAAATCCACACCGCCGGCTGGGCATGGCCTATGGAGTCGGCTGCGCGCGCCCTCCAGCCCAAGCCGGACACCTGGCAGGTCGCCTGCGCCGACGCCGGGGTGCAGTGCGGCTTCCTCATCCGCACCCACGACCGCCGCGAGCTGGTGGAGGCGACCATCCGGCACGCGCGCGGCACGCACGGCCTGACGGGCCTCACGGAGCAAGAGGTCTTCGCGATGGCCCGCCGGGTTTCCTGGTAGGCCTTTTGAGCCGGCGGCGGGTGGCCGCGCCAATGAACGGCAAGGACGCCCTCGCGGGCGCGCTCGCGCAGCAGGGCAAGACGCAGGTCGCCATCCTGATGGGCAGCAAGTCGGACTGGGAGGTCGTCAAGGCCGCCCGCGACGCGCTCCAGTCGCTCGGCGTCCCGGTCGAGGCGAAGGTCCTGTCAGCGCACCGCGCCCCCGGCCCACTGCACCACTACGTCGAGGCCAGCCCCGCCAAGGTGTTCATCTGCGCGGCCGGCGGCGCGGCCCACCTTGCGGGCGTCGTGGCGAGCTTCACCACCCGCCCCGTCGTCGCGCTGCCCATCGCGGGCAAGGCGCTGGACGGCCTCGACTCGCTGCTGGCGATGGTGCAGATGCCCAAGGGCGTCCCCGTCGCGACGGTCGCCATCAACGGCGCCGCCAACGCGGGGCTCCTCGCCGCGCAAATCCTCGCGGTCGCGGACCCGGCGCTCGCCAAGAAGCTCCAGGACCTGCGCGCCAGCGAGATGCAGAAGGTCCTCGCCGAGTCGCTCGAATGAGCGTCCGCGCCCCCGACGCCGACGCCATCAAGGAGGCCGCGCGCCTGCTGAAGGCCGGCGACCTCGTCGTCTTCCCCACGGAGACCGTCTATGGGCTCGGCGCCAACGCGCTCGACCCCGCCGCCGTGCAGCGCATCTTCGCCGCCAAGGGCCGCCCCAGCGACAACCCCATCATCGTCCACGTCGCGAGCATCGAGGCCGCCAAGAAGCTCGTCGCGGAGTGGCCGCCCCTCGCGGACCGCCTCGCGCGCGCCCTGTGGCCCGGCCCGCTCACCCTCGTCCTGCCCCGCGCGCCGCACGTTCCCGACGCAGTGACGGGCGGCCTCTCATCGGTCGCCGTCCGCGTTCCCTCCCACCCGGTCGCCCAGGCTCTCCTGCGCGCGGCGGGCGTCCCGCTGGCGGCGCCGAGCGCCAACACCTCCGGGCGCCCCAGCCCCACGACGGCGCAGCACGCGGAGGCGGACCTCGGCGACAAGGTGCCGCTCTACCTCGACGGCGGGCCCACGGAGCTGGGCGTCGAATCGACGGTCGTCAGCCTGCTCGGGCCCGCGCCCGTGCTGCTGCGGCCCGGCGGCGTCCCCCGCGAGGCGTTGGAGAAGCTGGCGCAAGGTTGGGCGAGACCCGGCGAGGGCCCTGCGGTGTCGCCCGGCATGAAGTACCGCCACTACGCGCCCAAGGCCAAGGTCCGCATCCTCCACGTCGCCGAGATTGGGCAGGCGTGGCGCAAGCTGGGCGGCGACCCGCGCGTGGCGTTCATCGTCGCCGCCGAGACCGCCGCCGGCGGCATGGCGGGGCGCAACGTCGCCGTCCCCGGCTCCCGCAACGACGCCGCCGAGTGGGCGCACGAATTGTTCGCGCTTCTTCGGAAATACGACAAGAAGGACGAGATCATCGTTGAGTCCATCCCCGAGAAAGGCCTCGGAGCGGCCGTCATGGAACGGCTGCGGAAGGCGGCCGAGCCTGCTCCGCCAACCTAACGAACAGGGATTCCGCGCTCAAACGGGAGGAAGCTGCCGCAGCCGCTCGGCCATGACGCCCATCGCGGTCGCGGTCTCCATGCTGACGCGCTTGCCGGTCAGCTCGAGGTGGTGCCGGACGGCCTTGAGCAGTGTCGGCGGCAGGCCGCGCTTGCCAAGGCCCATGACGAGGCAGACGCGCCCGAACCCGGCGGCCTGCGCGGCGGCGCGAAGTTGCGGGAAGTCCGTGAGCTTGGCGGGGTCCGGCTCGCTCGTGGTGGCGACGGGCAGGCCGACCGTGGACCAGTCCGTCGGCGGGTCGCGCGTCGTGCAGGAGATGAGCTGGACGCGGCCGTCCGCGACGAGTTGGTCGAGGTAGCGGCCGCCGTCGCCGATGTTGGTCTCCGTCGCCGCCTGCCCCGCGAGGGCGCGCAGGTTGCTGGCGGGGAAGCCCATGAGCGCGAGGTCGAGGCCGAACGCGTAGCAGAGCGGCGCGGCGCGGGCGATGGCGCGCAGGTGGACCTCCTTGAGGCCGCCCTCGTAGGTGTCGTAGAGCGCGAGGACGTGGCGCCGGCCCATCGGAACCGCGGATTGCGCGGATGACGCGGATTGAATGGGAGGTTCTGGGCGTTCGGGATCTGCGCTCGCCGATGCCGCCGCAGCGGATGGTTCCGCGAAATCCGCGGAACCCGCGGTTTGGTCGGGCGGCGATGGAACCGCGGATTGCGCGGACTCGGCTTGGGGGGACTTCGGCTCTGGCATGGCAGCAGGCTTGGCTCCGCCCAGGCGCTCCAGGCCCGTGTTGAGGTTGGCGAGCGCGGAGTCGCGCGCCTTGGGGTCGGCGATGCCGGCGGCGGCCGCGATGCCGGCGGTGAGCCAGGCGCGGGCCTGCGCGGAGTCGCCGAGCTTGTCGGCGCGGCCGCCGGCGGAGGAGAGGGCGCGGGCCTGCACGTTGGCGTCGTCGCCCGCGGCGGCGACAATCTGGTGCAGGGCGGCAACGGTCTCGCTGGAGGCGATGAGCTGGCGCAGGACTTCCAGGCGGACGGCGGGGTCGGCCACCTTCGCGGCGCTGGCGAGGGCGTGCTGGAGGATGGCGGCGGCGTGCGCCTGCTCCGTCTTGCCGAGCTGGTGGTGCAGGGCGCCGAGGAGGCGGGCGCGCAGGGCGTCGTCGGGGCAGGCCTGGAGCGCCTCGACCATCGGCGTCACGGCTCCGAAGCCGACGGCGCTCCGGAGGACCGCCTTCGCACCCTCTGCCTCGAAGCCGCGGTTGGCGAGCGCGCGGGCCAGGAGCGTGGGAAGGTGTTGGGCGGGGAGGCAGCCGCTGATGCCGTTGAGCGCCTGCGCGAGCGCCTGGCCGTCGGGCATCGCGAGGACGATGCGGAGCAGCCCCTCGAGGAACTTGAGGCGGACCGGGCCGGACTCGCGCTCGCGGTCGCGCCAGGAGCCGGCCTTGCGGGCGATGGCCTCGATGGCCTCGGCCTTGCGCCAGCCGCGCGCCACGTCCTCCAGCAGCCGGACGACGTCGTCGAGGACGCTGGCGGCCTGCGCCGGGGGCAGGCGGGGGTCTTGGCTAAGGGCGAAGAGCGCCTCCGCCGCGAACGAGGCGTCTGTGATGGTGGCGGCCTCGGCGAGCAGATCGGCGGCGGGGCGGAGGCCGAGCTTGGACTCCTGGACGAGGGCCCGCATGTGGCTGGGCGGGTGCGCTTCGGGCCGGGAGGCCATGGCGGGGCCAGACAGGCCTGGGGGAAAAACTAGGTCCCAAGCAGCCGGGCCACCGCGGCGGGCAGGGCGTCGGCCTTCGTGACGGGCGGGCTGCACGCGTTGCCCTTGCAAACGTAGATGGCCACGCGCGCCGGATAGCCGTCTTCGGGACGCGCCCAGCGCACCAGGCGGCCAGGGGTGGGGCTGCGGAGCGCGGCGGCGTGCAGGGCGGCGGCGGTTGAGCGGTCGCCGGCGACGACGAGCTTCACAGGCTCCAGGGTGAGCCATTCGAGGCCGAGCAGGAACTGGCCGATGATTTGCGCCTCCGGCCCGACGAGTTCCGGCGCGGCGAGCGCACGGGCGGCCTCCTCGGCGGCGGCGCGGGCGCGCTTGGCCAGCGTCTCGTCGGGCGTCGTGTGCGCGAGGTCCACGAGGAAGCGGATGGCGAGGCCGTTCTCCTCCAGGGGCCGGCGCGGCTGCGCGAAGACGCCGACGGCGGCCGGGTCGGGGGTGTGCGCCAGGAAGCCGCCCTCGGGCGAATGCAGATTGCGCAGCAGGAAGCGGCCGATGCGCTCGGCGCGCCGCAGCCACTCCTCGTCCCCCGTCGCCTCGTGCAGCGCCAGGAGAGCGCGGCCCATCGCGGCGTTGTCGCGCAGGTGCAGGATGGAATCCGCGCCCGCCCCGTGCCGGACTGCGTCGCCCTGCCCGTGGCTCGCGAGAACCGCCCGCACCGCGTTCTCTGCGGCGGCCAGGGAGCGCGAGTCCCCCGTCGCCTCGCCGTGCCGGACGAGGGCGTGGGCGAGCAGGCCGTTCCAGTCGGCGTAGGCGCTCAGGTCGGTGCGGGGCAAGCCATGCTTCCGCCGCCCGGCGTCGCCGAGGGCATGGTAGGGTCCCCCCGCGAGGTCCGGCCCGTCCGCGTCCTGGCTCGTGCCGAACGCTCCGTCAGGCCGCAGCAGGAACTCCAGGGTGTAGTCGCGCACCTTTCCCGCAGCCGCCGCCCACACCGGGTCGTCCGTCCACTGCCACCCCTGTGTGAAACTTTCCAGCGCCCCCGCCTGCACGGCGGCGATTTTCTCGTAATGCGGCTCCGTCCATCCGCCGTTGACCGAATACTGGAACATGCCGCCCCACACCGGGTCGATGAGGTTGAGCGCCCCGCGCAGCGTCCGCACCGCCCGCTCGAAGGCAGCCGCGTCGCCACGCAGCCGGGCACGGAGGAAGCTTTGCTCGACGGGGCCTGGGAACGGATATTTCTGGAAGCTGCCCCAGCCCGCCGCGCCCTCGTCGAAGAAGCCGTCCAGGCGTTCCTGCACGCGCAGGCGCAGCGTCTCCAACGAGCCCACCGCACGCTTGGGTGCCGCCGCCGGTTGCCGGCCCTTGAGCTTCCCCGCCTTCGCCTCCTTGGCCAATTTCTCCAGCAGAGGACGGAACTCCTCCAACTCCTGGTAGCCCTTCAACTCAAGCACCGGCTGGGCGTCGGGCGTCAGGAACGCGTTGGCGGGCCAGCCCCAATCTTGGTAGCGCTCGGCGAGGTCCGGCCGCGCGTCGGCGTCCACCCGGATGGCGACGAATTTCTCCTGCAGGAGCCGCACCACGTCGGGGTCGGCCAAGGTTTCGGCGTCCATGGCGTGGCACCAGTGGCACCACCCGGCCGCGACGTTGACGTAGAGCGGCTTCCCCTGCCGCGCCGCGCGCTCGAAGGTCGCCGCCGACCACGGCTGCCAGGCGATGGGGGAGGCCACGCCCCCTACCGCTTGCGCACAGGCAAAAGGGTTCCCGCCGGGGCTACGCCTTGACGCCATCGGGCCACAGGACGAGAATCCAGGTGTCGCCGCGCGTCTTGGGCAGGTGGCGGCTTCCTGGCTTCATCCAGACCAGGGAGCCCTTGGGGTAGGTTCCCGCGTCGTCAAACGTCTCGCCTTCCAGGACGACGTAGAGTTCGCCGCCGGTGTGGGTGTGGGCGCCGAAGACGTCGTCGGGGGCGCCTTCGGCGATGTGGTAGAGCACGAGGCCGGTGTTGCCGTCGCGGGCGAGCTTGCCGATGCGGGAGCCGTTCCCGAAGTCCTTCCAGTTGGCGTTCTCCTCCAGCCAGGCGCGGTCGAAGGAGAGGTCGAGCCACTTGGAGAGGTCCACGGTGAAGTTGGGCACGCCCGACGATGGACGAAGGGCTCTAAGGCCCTGCGCGGTCGCCGCCCCGTGGCCGAGCGGCGCCTGCGTTACCCCCTGCTCTGGCTCCTGTTCCTCGCCTGCATGGTGGCGGGCGCGGGGCTGCTGCTGAGCGCCGACGGCACGCTCCAGGGGTTCGGCATCGTGATGCTGCTGGTGCCGCTGGTCGCGCTCGGCTTGCTGACGGGCATCTACTACGCCCTGGAACGCTGGCGGGCGCGCTAGCCACCCGCTGGCCTATTTTTCCTTGAAGCCCAGCGTCTCGGCGGCCTTGTCAACGGTCTTCTGGACCTGGCGCAGGGTCTTGCGGACCTCGGCGTAGAGCTCCGGGTGCTTGGCCAGGGCGCGCGCCAACTCCTTGTCGAAGTGGTACTGCGCCTCCTCGCCGACCTGGTCGGCGACCTGCTTGAACTGCTTGCCGAGGGCGGTGAACTGCATCCTCATCTCGGCCAGGAACGCGTCGAGGTCGGGGGCTTCCGGCTCTTTCGGGGGCGGCTTGGGCACGGGGGCGGGGAGGGCGGCGGCGCGGAAAAGCCCTAGGCCATGGCGACCACCTCCAGGATCTCGGTGCCATACTTGGCGGTCTTGACGGGGCCGAAGCCGCGCAGGGTGCGCAGCGTCTCCAGCGCGGCGGGCCGGGCCCGGGCCACCTCGCGGAGGCTGCGGTCGGAGGCGACGAAGTAGGGTGGGACCCCTTCCAGGCGGGCGCGGTCGCGGCGCCACTCCCGCAGCCCCTCGAAGACGCGTTGCTGGGGGCGGTCGAGCGGCGGGTCGGGGTCCACGGGTGCGGTGGGGAGGGGCGGCGCGGGGAGAGGCGGAGGCGTGGCAACGGGGACTGGGGCGGGAGGGGTGCGGGCCTCCAGGGCGTCCGCGATGCGGCGCAGCTGCTGCGTGAGGGGCTCGAGGTCCACGAGGACCGCGGGGCGGAGCAAGGGGTCCATGGAGCGCAGAACGCGCCCGGGCTCTTCGCGTTGCGCCTGGGTGGGGGAAATTCGGGCGGGCCTTGGCCTGTCCGTTCGGGTCAACTCCTCCGCTGCCTTGGGGCGGTTGGTGACCGCCACGACACACCGGACACGTGCCCAAGCAGCGTCAACGGGGAAAACGGACCTGTTGGGATTCGAACCCAAGTCTGGAGCTCCGGAGGCTCCTGTGCTATCCAAGCTACACTACAGGTCCAGTGGGTGAAGCGCGCGACCCCAGGCCCGCATTTCAAGGCTCCTGCCCTGTCGGGGTGCCGGCGCGCGGAGGGCGTGCCCGCTACGCGGCTTCCAGGGCGTGCCGAATCTCCTCCACAAGCTCGCTGGGGCCCAGTGCCTTGGAGATGAAGCCGCGCACCGGGATGAGGCCGGCGCGGCGCTCCACCTCGGCGTCGGGGTAGGCGGTCACCATGACGAGCGGCACGCCGGGGGCAATCCTGTGCGCCTTCTCCAGGAAGGCGCAGCCGTCCATGCCGGGCATGCGGTAGTCGGAGATGACGAGGTCGACCGCCGTGCTGGCCAGGATCTTGAGGCCCTCGGCGCCGGAGGGGGCGGTGACGACGCGGACGCCCAGGCCCTGCTCGAGCAGCATGGCGAAGCCTTCCAGGATGTCGGGCTCGTCGTCCACGGCGAGCATGGTCACGGTGTGCCCCTCGGCCACATGCAGGAAGCTGCCTGGCCCCTTATCCGTCTTCTGACCAGGCGGTCACCAAGTCGTGCTGGGGCCGGTGCCCTTGGTCTGGGGGAACGGCAGCACCTGCTTGATGGAATCGACGTCAAGGAGCGTCATGACCATGCGGTCCACGCCGATGCCGAGGCCGCCCGCCGGGGGCATGCCGTGCTTGAGGGCGTCGATGAAGTCCCAGTCCGTCGGCGGGGCCTCGTCGTCGCCGCTGCCGCGCCGCTTCTCCTGCTCCGCGAAGAGCTGCGCCTGGAGGACGGGGTCGTTGAGCTCCGAGTAGCTGTTGGCGTGCTCGCGGCCGGCGATGAACAGCTCGAAGCGTTCCACGAGGGCGGGGTCCTTGCGGTGCGGCTTGCACAGCGGCGTCGTCTCGCGCGGGTGGTCGATGACGAACGTCGGCTGGATGAGCTTGGGCTCCGCGAACACCTCGAACAGCTTGGCGATGCCGAGGCCGCGGGTGTAGCCGCCGCGGATGACGATGCGGTGGCCGTCGAGGATCTTGACAATCTCCTCGTCCGTGGCAGTGTCGGGGTCGGGGCCGCCGTGCTGGCGGATGGCGTCCTTCATCGTGACGGTGTGGAAGGTGCCGAAGTCGATGGGCTCGCCCTCCCTGCGGGCCAGCACGAGGCTGCCGCCGTTCACGGCCTTGACCGCCTCCTGGAAGGCCTTCTGCGTCAGGCGCATCATGCCGGTGTAGTCCCAGTACGCGGCGTAGCACTCCATGAGCGTGAACTCGGGGTTGTGCGTGGTGTCGATGTCCTCGTTGCGGAACGCCGGCCCGATGTGGTACACCTTCTCCAGGCCGCCGACGAGGAGCTTCTTGAGCGCCAATTCGTGGCTGATGCGCAGGTACATCGTGGTGTCCTTGGCGTTGCTGTGCGTCGTGAACGGCTTGGCGTTGGCGCCGCCGTACACCTTCTCCAGGACGGGGATGTGCGCCTCCAGGAAGCCGGCCTTCTCCAGCGTCCTGCGCAGAATCTGCGTGATGCGGGCGCGCTGCACCAGGACCTTGCGCTGCGCCGGCCCCTGCATGAGGTTGAGGTAGGGCTTGCCGTAGCGCAGCTCCGGGTTCTCCGCCTTGCCGAGGTCGGGGAACGGCACGAGCGCCTTGGCCAGCAGCGTGACCTTCTCGGCGCCGATGCTGGGCTCGCCGCGCTTGGAGCGCATCCCGTAGCCGGCCACGCCGACCCAGTCGCCCTCGTTCAGCAAGTGGAGAGCGCCGTCGAACGCCTCGTCGCCCAACTCGGAGCGGTCCAGGATGGCCTGGACCTTCGTGTCCTGGCCCTCCAGGTCGAGGAATGCGATGCCGCCGGAGCCGCGCTTGGCCCGCAGACGGCCCGCCACCTTGTAGCGGCGCGCGCCGGGGGCGTTGCCCTTCTCGCCGGGCTGGAACTTCGCCTCAAGGTCCGTGCGCAGCGCCACGAGGTCCGGGTGCGCGCTGAAGCCGTACGGCCACGCCTTCTTGCCCAGCGCGAGGACCTTCTTGACCTGCTCCGGGTCTGCGTCGGGCAGCAGCTTGGCGACCTCCTCGGGGGTCGGGGCAGGGGTCTTGCGGGCCATCTGTCGCGCGCGAGGAGGGGTCCGCCCTTAAGGGGGCGCCCCCGCCCGTGTCAATGCGCCTTGAAGGAACCCTTTTGCCCGTTCCATCGTGGTTGATGCTCCGCAAGTGAGGTTGAACCCTGTCCTGGCCGCCCTGTGCGGGCTCGCCGCCGTCGCCGTGCTGGCCATCGGCAGCGCGCAGGGGACCTTCGCGGCATCCCCCGGGTTCTCGGGGCGCGGCGGCCAGACCTGCGTCGCGTGCCACCACCCCTACAGCCCCACCAACGACGACGCGAAGGCCGTCCTTGCGGGACTCCCTGCCACGTGGTCGCTGGGCCAGACCTACGAGTTGACCGTCCGCGTCACGGGAGGGCCGCCCGCCCTGCCCGCCCCGCAGCCGCAGGGCGGCTTCGACCTCGCCAGCGACGGCGGCGCGTTCGGGCTGCACCCCGAGGACGCGGGAAAGCTGCGCGCGTTCGGCCCCTTCGAGGTCACCTACAACCCGGCGGGGACGATGCAGCGCGAGTGGCGCGTCCTGTGGAGCGCGCCCACCCTCGCGCAGCGCCCCGCCACGGTCGGCTTCTGGCTCGCCGTCCTCGCCGCCAACGGCAACCACGTCGTCGCCACGAACACGACGGACCAGGGCGAGACCTTCGACAGCACCAACGCCCTGACGGCCGAGGTTCCACCCGACGCCGCCGCGCTCGACGCGTGGAAGACTCTGCCGCTCGCGC
The DNA here is from genome assembly GCA_034667745.1 of Thermoplasmata archaeon. Classification (GTDB taxonomy): domain Archaea; phylum Thermoplasmatota; class E2; order JACPAO01; family JAHFTW01; genus JAHFTW01. The sequence goes on along the minus strand of JAXDQP010000004.1, from coordinate 21,732 downwards.
CTCCCGCCGCCGCGCTCCGGCAGGAGGGAGCCGCCGTCCTCATCGAGGGCCACCACGCGGACGGGAACGCCACCCACACCTCCTGGCGCCTCGACGGCGGCCCCTGGATGGAGCGGGCGACGGGTCCACAGTGGACGCTCCGCCTCGAAGGCCTCGCCGCGGGCCAGCACCGCCTCGACTACCGCTCGGGGGACGGCGAGCGCCGCTCGGCCGACCAGGCCCTCGGCTTCCGCATCGACTCCGGCAAGGCGACGCCCGTCGCCCTCACCAAGCCCGCGCCCGGCGCGCCGGTCCTGCTCCTTCTCCTTCCCTCCATCGCCCTCGCCATCGCCCGGAGACGCCCATGAAGCCCGCCCTCGCCCTGCCCGCCCTGCTGCTTGCCGTCACGCTCCTCGCCGGCTGCGCCAAGCCCGGCGCCAGCAGCACGCTCCACATCGACTTCGCGGACCAGCAGCCGCTCATTCAGTCCACCGTCGCGTTCGACCCGGGCGCCCACCCAGCAGCGGCGCAGCGCGCGGCCCACGACGCCCCGACGCCCGCGTTCTATACAGCGTTCGACCAGTTGACGCAGTGGAGCACGACGGCGGGCGTCCCCGTCGAGGTCTCCTACAGCGACTCCTTCGGCTTCTTCCTCGCCAAGGTCAGCGGCCTCCCCGCCTCCTCCAGCGACGCGTTCTGGTCCCTGTCGGTCAACGGCACGGAGGCGCAGGTCGGCATGGAGCAGGTGCGCGTCGTGGAGGGCTCCCGCATCTCCTGGACCCTGACGCCGCTCGGCAAGCCCGCGCCCACCTCGTCCCCGCCGCTCGCCCTGGACGCGCCGGCGAAGGTCGAGACCCGGGAGGGCGTCGCGTTCGTCAACGGCACCACGGTCCCCGGCGCCAGGCTCACGGTGCGCGGCGGCCCCGGCGCCCCCACGGTGCAGCCGAGCGGCGCCTGGAGCTACCGCATCGAGCCCAACTACGGCCGCACCAACCTCACCTTCACCGCCGACGACGGCACCGCCACGAAACAGGTCGCCGTCACCCTGGTCCGCCTCGCCAGCGCCACCTTCGAGGCGGCGTACGCGATGGCCGTCCCGCCGCACCCCGCCTCCACGGACCTCGTCTGGTACGACCCCGACGAGCGCGCCGCCCAGCCCCTGTACGCCGAGAAGGGCGCCACCCATCCCGCGCTCCCGAGCGTCCACGACCTCATGGTGACCTGGACCCGGCAGACGGGCACCGCCGTCGGCTACGGCCACTCCGCCAGCTTCGGCTTCAGCGTCCTCAGCATCGACGGCGTCGGCGCGCCCCTCAGCAACGGCACGCCGCCCTACTGGTGCTACAAGCTCAACGGCCAGAGCGCCGGCCTCGGCATCACGCTCCAGCCCATCGCGCCCGGCGACACCGTCACGTGGGAGTTCGCGGGCTGCACCTGAACGGTGGCCTAGTAGAGAAGGGGGCCGTCCGCGGGGCCGCCGTTGTCGCAGGGGTTGCCGTTGTCGCCGCTCTGGTCGTAGACCCCCTGAAGCGGCGGCGCGCCGCCCAGGTGGTTCAGGACGTCGGCGACGATGACGGCGGGCGGGACGGTCGGGTCAACCAGCAGCGCGTAGTCGTGCGTGTCAGCCACGCGAGTGCCCGCAAAGGGCGGGAAGGGGCTGACCCACGAGATGTCGTTGCGCGCGCACGAGATGACGTAGACGTCACCGGTGCCGACCGCGACGACCTCGTCCGCCAGCACGTCGCCCGTGGTGGCGCTGGTCAGCTTGGGGTTGCCATCCCGCACCGCAATCCAGGCGTTGTTGGCGGCGCCGCATTTCACCGCGCTGCTTCCCATGGGTGGCGGGGCGGGGGTGAACACCACGTTCGGCACGGCGCACACGCCCAGGTCCCAGTCCGTGGCGGTGACCACACCGACCTCGCCAATCGGCCGCAGCGTCCCCAGCGTCTCCTCCAGGTGGATGTTGAGGGCCGCGCCGGCCGCCATGGCGGGGACGTAGAGCCCGTACAGGTTCGTGGGGGAGGGCGGCCCCACCATCAGGAGGGGCGGGCAGAAGAACGGGATGCCGACGTAGCCGAGGGCCGCGAGGTTCGCGGTGGTCCCCGTGTTCAGGTACATGCGCAGGTTGGAGAGGTACACGTTCGCCGGAGGCGGGACGGCGATGCTGCCCGTGAACCCGATGGCGCAGATGCTGGCGAAGTTGTTGCCCGTGCCGAAGAAGCCGATGCCGGGGTTCTGGACTGTGGCGGACACCGCCGGGAAGAAGTAGAAGGTGCGGCTGGTGTCCCCGTCCGGGGCGGCCTGCCCGGGGGGAAGCAGGGCCAGCACGGTGAGCAGGAGGGTCATGGCCGCGGCTGCGGCTTTTCCGGGGGTGGTGTCCATGGTTGGTCTCTGGGCCGCGCCGGCCCGCAGCAGGAGCCCACCGTGACTCCAAAAGGCTTGGCAGACTGCCGTCTGCCGCCTACGTCGAACGGACCGTGGTTTCTTTCGACTCGAACTCCGCGTCGAGCGCGCGGCCGTTGAGCTTGATGCGCTGCAGGCCGTTGCGGGCGGAGAGCGCGGCGTCCTTGGGGACCGCGAAGGCGGCCTCGTGGCGGTGGACGACGATGTCGCGGATGGCGTGGTCGGGCAGCCGCGTGGCGTCGGAGACCAGGCGGTGCAGGCGGTAGGCGCTCAGACCGTCCTCGGCGCCGGAATTGACGCGGACGTGGACGTTGCCGTACTTGTCGGCCAGCTCGTCCCAGTCGGTCTTGCGCTCGATGCGGTCGCTCTTGCCCGCCGGCGGCGCCGGGGGCTCCGCGAGGGGAATCTCGCGGTTGATGAGCATCTCGATGCGCTTCAGCAGCGGCTTGTCGTCGAGGCTGACGAACGAGATGGACTTGCCCTTGCGGCCGGCGCGCCCGGTGCGGCCGATGCGGTGGACGTAGACCTCGGGCTCCATCTCCGGCAGGTCCCAGTTGACGACGTGGGTGATGCGGTCGATGTCGAGGCCGCGCGCGGCGACGTCGGTGGCGACGAGGACCTTGATGCGGCCGGCGTCGAAGTCCTTCAGCACCTGCTCGCGCTTGTTCTGCGGCAGGTCGCCGTGGATGGCGGCGGCCTTGTAGCCCCAGCGGTCGAGGTCCTCGACGAGGCGGTCGCACATCATCTTCGTGGCGCAGAAGACGAGGACGAGGTCTTGGTCGGGCTCGTTGTCCAGGACGCGGGTGAGGGCCCAGTGCTTGTTGCGGCGGCCGACCTGGTAGTAGGCCTGCTCGATGGCGGGGACGGTCAGCTCGTCGGCCGACACGCGGACGGCGATGGGCTGCACCATGAAGCGGCGGGTGAGGCTCTTGATCTCCTCGGGCATCGTCGCCGAGAACAGCAGGGTCTGCCGGTGGTGCTTGCCCGGCATGCGCTTGAGGATCCATTCGACGTCCTCGATGAACCCCATGTCCAGCATGCGGTCGGCCTCGTCCAGCACGATGAGGCGGGTCTGGCTGAGGTCGAGGTTGCCGCGCTCCATGTGGTCCATGATGCGGCCGGGGGTGCCGACGACGACGTGCACGCCTTGCTTGAGCGCCTTCTCCTGCACCTCGTAGCCGGTGCCGCCGTAGACGCAGAGGACGGCCAGCTCGCGGTTGGAGCCGTACTTCTCCATCTCCTCGGTAATCTGGAGCGCCAACTCGCGCGTCGGGGCCAGGACCAGGGCCTGCACGTGGCGGGCCTTCGGGTCGTAGGTCTCGATGATGGGCAGGCTGAACGCCGCCGTCTTGCCGGTGCCCGTCCTGGCCTGCCCGATGACGTCCTTGCCCTCCAGCAGCAGCGGGATGGTCTTCTCCTGGATGGGCGTCGGGTTGACGAAGCCAATCTTGTCCAGGGCGGCCAGCGTCGTCGGGGAGAGCTTGAGGTCCGCGAAGGTGGCCTTGAGGTCGACCGCCTTCAGGTGCTGGGCGTCGGTCTTGAGCTTGGCTTTGGGGAGCGGGGAAGGGGACATTGCAATCACTGCGCCGCGTCCAGGCCAGTCGGACAAGTGGGCGTCCGGTCGGCGTGCGGCCCACGCGGGGGGCTTCGCTTCAGGCGCGGGGACTTTGGCGATTTATATATGGATTGGGGTGGGCGCTACTTTCCAGCCAAGTTCTCAAGCTCGACGCCGTTGACGTTGCCGAAGAACCGCCGCGTGACCTCCCAATACCAGTTGGGGTCCAGGGGCTCGAACTGGGTGTGCTCGCCCCAACCGACGATGAGGACCTGGATGTTGGGCTTGCCGTCGGCGTAGCGCTCCATGCGATGTGCGTGGCGGACCGGGACGACGGGGTCGTTGGTGGCGTGCACGAGGAGCGTGGGCTGGCTGATGAGCGGCACCTTCCACTTCGGGTTGGCGAGGTCGAACATCTCGTCCAGGCCCGCGAGGCCGTTGACCTTCGCGACGTCGTCGAGCAGCTCGTCGAAGCGGTCGTAGGCGCCCATCGACTTGGCGAGCAGGAGGCGGCGGAAGCCGGCGAAGCTGCTCGCGAACGGGTGGCCCTTGGGCGGCTTGGCGGAGATGTAGGCGACCGCGTCCTTGGCGTCCACGAAGGCGCTGTAGCAGAGCGTGCCGCCGGTCAGGAGGTTGGTGCGGGTCTCGGCGTCGTGCGCGAGGGCGTTGAGCGCGGCGGCCCCGCCCAGCGACTCGGCCAGGACGGCGACGCGGGTGACGCCGGTCTGCTCGGCGAGGAACTTCGCGGCGCCCGTGATGTCGTACGCCTCCTTCCAGCCCGCCGTGCCGACGCCCGTGGACTCGCCGAAGGCGCGCAGGTCGATGGCGAGGACGGGGATGCGCCAGTGGCGGTGGATGAGGATGGCGCGCCGCTTGTGCGCGGTGTCGTCCTTGGTGGCGAACATCCCGGGCACCAGGACGAGGCCCCACGCGGTCGGCGCGCGGTGCTGCGGCCCCAGCCAGCCGGCGATCTGCACGCCGTCCTCGGTGCGGAAGGTCACGTGCCGGAATGGCTTGGGGTAAGGGTTGATGCGCGCCAGCGCCTGCGAGGTGCCGTAGCGGATGTGGCCCACGAAGTCCGCCATGCGCTTGGCGCGGAACATCCAGGTGCGCGGGTGGGCCAACGTGACCGGCCGCTGCGGGATGGACTCCAGCTCGCGGCGCAGCTGTTCCCACCGCGCCGCGTCGGGGGTGGGCTCGCTCACGCTCTCTGCACCGGACGCGGGCGAAAGAGGCTTGCGAAGCAAGGCGGCACGGATTCCAGAGAAAACCGGGGTCTTTCTGGAATCCCGCGTTCCTCTACAGCGGGTCGCGCAGGGCGATGTGGACGGCGGCGTCGGTGTGGCGGCTGCCGGTGACGTGGCTGCCGGGCGTGGTCGCCTCCTCGCGCACCAGGGACACCTTGGCCTCCGGGAGGCGGCGGCGCAGGCGGGCCAGCAGGTCGCGGCCGACGCGGGGGGCGCCGGCGCCGATGTGGACCTCCAGCTGGGGCGCGGCGAGCCCCGCGGCCCACTGCGCGAGGCGCTCCACGGCGGCCTCCACCTCCAGCGACTCGCCCACCAGGAGCCAGTAGCCGTCCGCCACCGCCGCGAGGCCGATGACCTTGCCGGGGTCCACGCCGAGGATGACGCGGCGGTAGCCGTCGCGGCCGGGCTTGCGGTCGAGGCGGCGGTAGGCGGCCAGCAAGGTCGCCTCCAGGTCGTCGTGCAGGGGAACGCTGCGCGGGTCGCCGGCGGGGCCGCCCAGCAGCACCTGCACCGCGGCGGGCACCTCGTCGGTGGGGCGCAGGCCGAGCACCTGGACGCCGTGCGACTCCAGGAACGGGACGAGGCGGTGGTAGAGCCGGAAGTCGTCGGTCACGAGCGCGACGGCGCGGTTGCGGCGCTCGCCCTTGTGGCCGGTCACGCGGACCCCTCCAAGTGCATCCGGTGCGCGGCGAGGAGGGCCGGCAGCGCGCCGAGGGCGGTCGCGGTCTCCAGGCTGATGCCCTTGCCCGTCAACTCCAGGTGGTGCTGCGCGGCGCCCAGGATTTCCGGCGGCAGGCCGCGCGGGCCGAGGCCGTAGACCATCAGTTGGCTGCGGCCGGCGGCAAGCTCCCGCGCGGCCTCCAGGGGCGTCGTCGCCTTGGCGGGGTCGGGGTGCGGCGTGGTGAGGACGGCGCGGCCCATCTCCGGTGGGAAGGCGCCATCCGTGGGGAACGGGAACGCCTTGAAGCGGCCGGCGCCGACCAGCTCCTGGAACGCCTCGCCGCCCTCGCCGATGCTGGTGCCGTCCGCCACGAAGCGCGCGACGTCCTTGGGCGTCCGCAGGCTGTCCGTCTCCTTGGCGCCGCGGCGGCGCGCCTGCTGGAACGGGAAGCCGAACGTCGCGACGTCGCAGCCGAACGCGAGGGCGATGGGGGCGGCGCGGGCCAGCGTGATGCGCATGATGTCGTGCCACTGTCTTGGGTCATAGCAGTTGTAGAGACCCAAGGTCAGTCGTCCGGCCAGGCTTCGCCCCGGCCCCCTGATGGACGCCCCCCTTGATAGGGCCACGGTCGGCGCACGCGGGCCGCCATCGGCGCAATCCTCTTTCCGGCGGCGCGCCGTCGCCCCCGCGTGCAGCCGCAGACCCAGGTCCGCCGCGTGCCGCAGCGCGGCGTCTACGACCCCGCCGCCATCGCGGCCATCCTCGACGAGGGCATCGTCTGCCACGTGGGCTTCGTCGACGAGGGGCTGCCCGTCGTCATCCCGACCGGCTACGTCCGCGACGGCGGGCGGATGCTGCTGCACGGCTCGCGCGCCAGCCGCATGATGCGGCACCTGGCCTCCGGGGCGCCGGTGTGCGTGGCGGTGACGCTGCTCGACGGCGTCGTGCTGGCCCGCAGCGCGTTCAACCACAGCATGAACTACCGCAGCGTCGTGGTGCAGGGCGCGGCCACGCCAATGCCCGACGCGGAGGCCAACGCGGTGCTGCTGGCCTACATGGAGCGCTTGCTGCCGGGCCGCTGGGACGCGGTGCGCCAGCCGAACGCCAAGGAGTTGGCCGCGACGCTCGTCGTGGAGTTGCCGTTGACCGCCGCGAGCGCCAAGGTGCGCACGGGGCCGCCGATGGACGACGCCGAGGACCTGGCGTTCCCGGCGTGGGCCGGCGTCGTGCCGCTGCGGACCGTGGTGGACGCGCCCATCCAGGACGCTCGGCAGGAGCCACAGCCCGCGCCGCCGCACGTTGCGTCCTGGCGGCCCGAGAAACGGCGTTAGGTTTCCGGGGCAGCGCTTCCTGGGGGGACCGGGGGCGGGCGGCGGCTAACAAGTTCGGACAAGACAGCATCCAGGTCCGTATGCTGGAACTGGAACCCTCCGGTCAGCAGGCGCTCCGGGCGCATGTCCTGGCCGCCGAGGAGGACCGGCCCCGCGCCGGAGCCGTAGCGCAGCTTGAGCGCGATGCCGGGGACCGGAAGCTGCGGGCGGTGGAGCGCCCGGCCCAGAGCCTGCGCGAACTCCTTCTGCGTGTGGCCCGCCGCGCCGGGGGAGACGACGTTGTGGGGGCCAGCCGCGTTGCCTTCCAGCGCCCACACGATGGCGCGCGCGACGTCGTTGGCGTGGACCCACGGCATCGGCTGGCGGCCGCCCGCGATGGGGCCAGCGAGGCCGAGGCGCGCCACGGGCAGGATTTCCTTGAGGTAGCCGCCGAGCCGGCTCAGGACGTGGCCGAAGCGCACGATGGCGACGCGGCCCGGGAAGGCGTTCGCGGCCGCCTCCCAGTCCACGCAGAGTTGCGCGAGGAAGTCGTCGCCGGGGCCGCGCGTCTCCGGGCAGGGCCCGTCCGGCCACACGCCGTAGTAGCCCGCCGCGCTCGCGGAGACCAAGGTCTTGGCGCCGCCGGCCTGCGCCCACTCGGCGAGGAGCGTGGTCGGGCCGATGCGGGTGTCGCGCAGGCGTTGCTTCTGGCTCGCGTCCCAGCGCTTGCCGATGACGCGCTCGCCCACGAGGTTGACGGCGGCGTCGGCCTGCACGGGCGGGATGGGGTCCTTGGCGTCCCAGGGCAGCACGACGACGCCGCGCGGCCACAGGTGGCGGGCCGGGGCGCGGGAGAGCGCGACGACCGTGTGGCCCTGCGCCACCAGGAGCGGCAGCAGGTGGTCGCCCACCAGGCCCGAGGCCCCCGTCACGAGGACGCGCACGCCGGGGGGATGCGGCCTCTCCTGCAAGGACGTTACCTCTAAGCACGGGCAGCCGCCTGCCCTCGCCGCATGGGCATCCCGGCGCCGCGCATCGACTCCCCGTTCGTCGCCGACCGGGTGCAGCACTTCCCCGAGTCGGTCATCCGCAGCATGAGCCGGGTGGCCGCGCAGCACGGCGCCGTCAACCTGGGGCAGGGCTTCCCCGACTTCGACCCGCCGCGCGAGGTGATGGAGGCCGCGAAGAAGGCCATCGACGACGGCTTCAACCAGTACGCGGTGACCTGGGGGACGCCGGCGCTGCGGCAGGCGCTCGCGGAGAAGCTGCGCTCCTTCAACCGCATCGAGGCGCACCCGGACCAGAACCTCGTCGTCACCTGCGGCGCGACGGAGGCGATGATGGCGACGCTGCTGGGGACGGTGGACCCCGGCGACAGGGTGGTGCTGTTCGAGCCGTTCTACGAGAACTTCGGCCCCGACGCCATCGTCTCCGGCGCCAGCCCGCTGCTCGTGCCGCTCACGGAGCCGGAGTTCCAGCCCGACGCGGAGCGCCTCAAGCAGGCCTTCGCGCAGCGGCCCAAGGCGGTCGTCGTCAACACGCCGGGCAACCCGACGGGCCGCATCTTCACGGATGCCACGCTGCGCCTCCTCGCGGACCTCTGCGCGGACAACAACGTCTTGGCCGTCACGGACGAAATCTACGAGTACCTCGTCTATGACGGCAAGCGCCACACCAGCCTCGCGACCGTGGGCGACATGGCGGAGCGCACCGTCACCGTCGGCGGCTTCAGCAAGACCTACTCCGTGACGGGCTGGCGGCTCGGCTACACCTGCGCGCCCAAGCCGGTGACGGACGCCATCAAGCGCGTGCACGACTTCCTCACGGTCGGCGCCCCGCACCCGCTCCAGGTCGCGGCGGTGGCGGCGCTGGGCCTGCCCCAGTCCTACTACACGGAGTTGCGCGACGGCTACCAGGCCAAGCGCGACTTCCTGCTCGCCACGCTGCGCAGGGCGGGCTTCGCGTGCAGCCAGCCGGACGGCGCCTACTACATCCTGGCCGACTGGACCGCTCTTTCAGGACCTGGCCGGTCCGGTCTTTCAGGACCTGGCCGGTCTGGTCTTTCAGGACCCGGTCGGTCCGGATTGGGCGAGTTCGCGGACGACACGGCGTTCGCGATGTGGCTGGCGCGCGAGGCGAGGGTCGCCTGCATCCCCGGCTCCAGCTTCTTCCAGGACGGCGCGCGGGGCCGCCACCTCGTCCGCTTCGCCTACCCCAAGAAGCTGGCGACGCTCCAGGAGGCCGCGCGGCGGCTGGAGGGGCTGCGGGAGCGCGTGGCCGAACGGCAAGCTCCATCCGTCGTCTCCTGAATTGGCGGCGCGATGACGCCCCTGCTGGCCGCCTCGTGGAGCTTCCAGCTCGGCTGGGAGGTCGCGAACCCCATCGCCTACCTCAACCTGGGCGGCTTCGTGCTCGCCCTCCTCCTGCTGCGCCACCTCGGCCCCCGCCGCGGCGAAGGCCCCCTGGTCGACGGCGCCTGGGCCGCCAGCGTCGTGTTCGCGGCGGGCACCGGCCTGCACCTCCTGGGGGACCTGACCAACTTCCCCGAGGAGTGGGACCACCTGCTCATCCACGCCGTCACCCTGCTGGCCCTCCTGGTGCTCTTCCTGACCGCCCGCCGCGAGGACTAGGGGTTTCCGGACGACCGTTCCATCCTCGTTCGACGCGCCTTATATGCATCGCTCGCGGGATGTAGGGTCGTCCCTGGAGGACACCCCAATGACGTCCACCCCCCGCACCAAGTTCCTGCTGGCCGTTCTGGCCACCGGAGTCCTGGCCATCGGCGCCATCGCCACCTCGGTGGCCGCCAAGCCCGGCGACGATGGGCCGCGCGGCGCGCAGGGCAACCCGCCCGCGTGCGACCGCCCCGCCAACGCCACCGTCCAGAAGCGCTGCGACGAGGCCCGCATGAAGGAGCAGCGCAAGGAGGTCCAGCAGGACCGCAAGGACCTGAAGGACGACCGCAAGCAGTTGAAGGAGGACCGCAAGGAGCTCCGTGACCAGGTGAAGGACTTCTGCGAGAAGGCCGCCGCCAACTCCACCGCCGCCCAGCGCTGCGACCACCTCAAGGACGCCGTCAAGGCGCGCCGCGTCGCCCACGCCCTGCTGTCGGCCATCCGCGTCCACGAGCGCGAGCTGGGCCGCATCGACTTCCGCATCGAGATGGCCAAGGAGCGCATCGCCTCCGGCAACCTGACCGCCAACCAGACCAGCGAGGCCCAGGACCGCCTGGCCCACCTCGAGGTCCGCCACGACCGCCTCGTCGAGAAGCTCAAGGACGAGCAGGCCAAGCTGGCCGCCCTGCGCGACCGCTGGAGCGAGGTCAAGGACCACCTCAAGGACCGCGAGGAGCGCGGCGAGGACAACGGCGGCGTGAACGCGGACGGCGAGGGCGAGGTCACCCTGGCCTCCTCTTCGACCTCGACCAGCGCCGCCGCGTAGCGAATCCCACCTCTCTTTCTCCCTCCTCCCCTTCCCTTTCCTGAGGCCGTTCCAATGCGCTTCCTGCTTCCCCTCACCGTCCTCGCGCTCGCAGCCGTTCCCGCCGCCCAGGCACAGGACGCCTGCACCCAGTCCAGCCCCTGCCTGTGGGAGGTCGTGGTGGACGAGACCGGCTTCATCGGCGAGTCCGGGTGGAACTGGACCGCCGGCGACTGGATGCGGCTCAGCGTCGCCAACGACGACGGGGTCGCCCACACCGTCACGCTGGCCGACCACGGCGTCACCCTTACCATTCCTTCCCTGGAGGAGAAGAGCCAGGTCGTCCAGTTGACCAAGGCCGGCACCTTCCAGCTCTCCGACAGCCCCTCCGGCGACGCCATCCCGGTCACGGTGGTCAACGGCGACGTCGTGGATTACCAGAGGGGGCTCATCGACCAGAGCGGCAACCCCGCCGCCGGCGCGGGCTCCAGCAGCAAGCGGGCCGTCCCCGGCCTGGAGCTTCCCCTCCTGGCAATCGCGCTTCTGGCAGCGGTCGCCATGGGCCGCCGCGCTCCATAGGTTCCACTGGTTTCACTCCCCCCCTGCCCCATGACTTCAAGGAGAGGGACGGATTGGTGAAAGTGGACCAAGCCTTGGCCTGAACCTCGCCCCTTGCGAGGGGCCTCGCCTTGGCCCGCTTGCGGCCCACTCACCCACCGGCCGCGTGAGACTATGCAACAGAGCATCGACCCCGCCCCCTACGTGGAGCAGATCAAGCGCGCCCTCGGCCCCAAGGCCGCCGACCTCGACGAGGCCGACATCCGCGACGAGCTGCAGAAATACCTCGACTACGGCGTCCCCGCCGACCAGGCCGTGCGCACCATCCTGCGCCACCACGGCGCCCCCGCCCCGGTGCGCGCGACCGCCCCGGCCGGCGCCGCCCCCGCGCCGGTCACCCAGGAGCGCATCCCGCTGGCCAGCCTGCCCCCGCAGAGCCCCTTCGTCAACCTCAAGGCCCGCCTGCTGAGCGTCAACACCAAGCCGGTGATGGCGCGCGGCGAGCAGAAGGAGATTGTCTGGGGCCTGCTCGGCGACGAGACCGGCACCGCCCCCTACACCTCCTGGCGCCCCCTGGAGGGGCTGGAGAAGGGCGACGTCCTGGCCATCGAGGGCGCCTACACCAAAGCCTACAACAACAGCGCCCAAGTCAACTTCGGCGACCGCACCAAGATCACCAAGCTCGCCGCCGAGGAGCTGCCCACCACGCCCACGGTCTTCCGCGACACCCCCGTCGCGGAGCTGAAGGAGGGACTGCGCGGCATCCGCGTCACCGGCCGCGTCCTCGAGGTCACGCCCCGCCAGGTCACCGTGCAGGGCCAGCCCAAGACGGTGTGGGGCGGCAGCCTCGCCGACGCCACCGGCAAGGTGGAGTTCTCGGCCTGGAGCGACCCCAAGCTCGCCGCCGGGCAGGCGGTCACCATCGAGGGCGGCTACGTGCGCGCCTACCGTGGCGTGCCCCAGCTCAGCTTCGACGCCGACGCCCGCATCACGCCCGCCGCCCAGGAGCTGCCCGACGCGGCGGCCCTCGACGTGCGCGCGGCCACGCTCCTGCGCGACCTGCTGGCGCGCGGCGGCGGCAGCGACATCCAAGTCACCGCGACCCTGCTGGAGGTCAAGGAGGGCTCCGGCCTCGTGCTGCGCTGCCCCACGGCGGGCTGCACCCGCGTCCTGGCCGGCGGCCTCTGCCGCATCCACGGCAAGGTCGAGGGCGGCGTGCCCGACCTGCGCGTCAAGGGCATCCTCGACGACGGCACCGGCGCCGTGCAGCTGGTGGCGGGCCGCGAGCTGACCGAGCAACTGCTGGGCAAGGACCTGGAGCGGTGCAAGAAGGAGGCGCAGGACGCCTTCCGCCCCGACCTCATCCGCGACCAGTTGCGGGAGCGGCTCACCTCGCGCGTCTTCGCCATCCGTGGCAACGCCCTGAGCGACGAGTACGGCATGACCTTCATCGCGCGCTCGATGAAGCCGCACGGCGACGACAAGGCGGCCGCCGCGCAGGCCATCCTCGCCACCCTCGGGGGTGCCTGATGGAGGGCAAGCAGGCCAGCTTCCTCCCCCCCGCCCCCGCCGGCGAGGCCCCCAAGGGGCTGCGCCGCGAGGTCGCCCACCGCGCCTTCGCGCAGGAGTTCAACGCCAGCCGCCACGAGATCAAGGGCCAGGGCGAGAAGGACCCCTCCTTCATCGTCACCCCCCTCGGCGCCAAGGTCAACCGCATCCACGTCGTCGGCGTCTGCACCGACGTCGAGCCCGTCGGCGAGTCCGGCGAGGTGTGGCGCGCCCGCATCAGCGACCCCAGCGGCGTCTTCTCGGTCTACGCCGGCAACTACCAGCCCGAGGCCGCGCAGGCCATCAAGGAGCTGGAGAACAAGACCCCCTGCTTCGTCGCCGTCACCGGCAAGGCGCGCACCTACGAGCCCGAGCCGGGCAGCGTCTTCGTGAGCATCCGGCCCGAGGCGGTCACCGTCGTCGACGAGGCGACCCGCGACCAGTGGCTGCTCGACACCGCGCGCCGCACCCAGGAGCGCCTGGCCGCCGTCGCCGCCGTCCGCGCCGAGCCCCACGTGACGCTGGAGGCCCTGGTCGGGCGCGGCATGGCCAAGCCCGTCGCCGAGGGCGCGCTCCTGGCGCAGCAGCACTACGGCCTCACCGACACGGAGCGCTTCGCGCACGCCATCAAGCAGTGCGTGAGCCCACTCCTGCCCGGCGGCTCCGTCCCGGTCGTGCGCCTGGAGAAGCGCGAGGCCCCCGGCTTCGCGCCCACCAGCCAGGCCCAGGCGGCCCCCACCGAGGCGGCGATGCCCACCTGGCGCCCGCCCGCCGCCGCGCCCAAGCCCGACGCGGCCGCCGAGGCCGCCACGGAGGCCTTGGACAACGGCGTCCTCGCCAACGTGCAGCGGCTGGAGGGCCAGAAGGGCGCCCGCTGGGACGACATCCTCCAAGCCAGCGCCACCGGCGGCGTCAGCGCGGAGCAGGTCGAGGAGGCGCTCAACCGCCTCATGGACAAAGGTCTCGTCTACGAGCCCACGCTGGGCATCCTCAAGACGACGTGACGGAGCGCCATCGGGCGCCCCGGCACAGGCCGCGAAGCGGCCGGACCCTCCGGCGCACGCCGGGGCACTTTCCCCCCTCTACTCCTTCGCCAGCTTGCCCTCGGGGTCGAAGACCAGCATGCCGACCTTGAGCTGGCCCGCCTCCTCCTCGGGAATCTCCTCGACGACAGCGCCCTCCGCCAGGATGCGGGAGTTGCCGAACGGGTCCTCCATGATGAGCGTCACCGGCGGCGCCTTGCCGTCGCGCATGAGGCCCAAGCGCTCCTGGAGCTCGACGATGCGCTCCAGTTGCCCCGGGTCCTCGGCGTCGCGGCCCATCTGGTCCAGCACGCGCTCGATACGCACCAGGATGCCCTCGACGTTGCTGACGAACGCCTCCGACGCCACGCCGGGCTCGATGGTGACCCCCAACTCGGGGATGCGGATGGTGCCGGAGCTGGAGCGCACCACGCGCACCATCATGTCGTCGCCCGTCGCCACCCGGTACGAGACGCGGGTCGGCGCGTGGCTCTCCGTCAGCACGAAGTCGGTGTGCCGGTAGCCGCACGCCTCGCACTGCAGCAGCGTCTCCAGGCTCTTGCCCAGGAACGGGAGGTCGATTTCCTCGCCCGCGTAGTCGAGGCCGTGGCCGCCGCAGCCGGGGCAGATGGCGTCGTCGATGCGGGAGCGCACCACGGGCTTCGCCAGATGGTGCGTTACAAAAGAGTTGGGGACGACGGAAAGGTCCGTCGACACCCTGCATCGTAAGGCCTAACGGCCTTACATCACTGCGGGGGGCTCTGCCCCCCGCCCCTTTCCCCCCGCGCGGTGGCCTTCGGCCCCCGCGACCCCCTGACGGCTCGCGCTGACGCGCTCGCAGAGTGAAATCTGGCTCCCGCATCGCCGGGAATAGCAAAACAGAAGAGAGGAAGAGAGAGGAGGAACAGCAGGGGCTCTAGCGAGAGCCGGCGCCCTTGTTCTTGTGGCGGTCCACGCGGACGCCCGTGGGGCAGACGATGTAGAACTTGCCCCAGCCGGCGATGTCGCCGTTGATGTCCTGGGCCAGCTTCTTGAGGTCGCCCGTGACGCGGCGGAGGACAATCTCATCGTTGGCGATGGGGCTGAAGTCGAGCAGGACGAGGTTGCCCTGGTAGACCTGGTTGGCGAACTCGCGCAGGTCGTCGTAGCGGCGGATCTCGCCGATGCGGACCGTCATGTTGGCGGTGCCGTCGAACAGCTCCATGCCCGCCGTCGCCTCCTCGAGGTCGATGTAGTCCTTGCCGCCGGCCTGGGGCTTCGGCGCAGGCTTCGTTCCAAAAAGGGACTTCAGACCCATCAGTGCATCCCAGGCAGGCGACTTCCTGGCTCCAGATAAAAGTTGGCACTTTGACCAGAAGGCCGCCAGGAGGGCAGAATGCGGGAAAACAAGCCCGGCGAGGGGCGGGTCCTGAGGGCGTCGTGCGGTCTACGTCTCCAACAGCCACAGCTTGTCGCCGAGGTGGTGGATGGACTTCACGGCCTTGCCCTTGCCGCGCGGCATCGCGGCGCCCGGGACGAGGCACTGGCCCACCGCCAGCGGCTGCTTGTTCTTCTCGTCGCGGATCCAGCACCAGTCGCCGACCTGGAGCGCGGGGTCCGCCTCGACGATGCCGGGCGCCATCACGTCGGCGCCGTTGACCACGAACTTGACGGCGCCCATGTCCACGGTGACGTAGCGCAGCGCCGGCTTGTAGTGCAGCAGGCCGCGCACGGTCAGGAACGGCGCCGCGGCCAGGTCCATCCCCGTCCACAGGCCATGCAGCTTGTTGTCCACCAGGACGAGCGCGCGGTCGTTGAACTCGCCCGTCTCGACGGCGGCGGCCTCGCCCCACAGGTTGACGCCCCCGAGGGCGGCGGCGAGGCGGTCGCGCAGCTCCTTGGTCTCCTTCGTGCGCAATCGGGCGCGGCGCCGGACACGCGGCTCCTCGGACACGCCCCGGCCAAGCCGCCCGCCCGTATGACCGTCCCGGTCCGGACGGCGGCCCCGGCGCTGACGCAGGCGGTTGGTCCGGGCGCCCGGCCGCTGCAAACCGTTATGTATGGCGCCTTTGTCGCGCGAACGTTCAGGCCCCCACGGCCTGGTGAGTCTCAATGGGAACCGGAACCCCGTCCATGAAGGGTGGCAAGCGCACCCACATCCGCTGCCGCCGCTGCGGCCGCCACGCCTACCACCTGCAGAAGAAGACCTGCTCCTCCTGCGGCTTCGGCCGGATGGCCAAGCTCCGCAGCTACAACTGGGCCAAGAAGCACCGCTAGCGCCGAAAACGGCTGCGCCGTCTTCGCCGCGAGCCGGGGCCCTCCGGTCCCCGGACCCCTCGGAGGGCTGCCTGCGGCAGCCCGGTCGCCTTTGACGGCAGGGCGTTGCGGCGTCGCATTTAGCTACGGACCGCATCGCGCCGACCGCGCAGGGGTTGCCAAGCCTGGTCAACGGCACCAGATTTAGGCTCTGGTCCTTCGTGGTTCGCAGGTTCGAATCCTGCCCCCTGCATCAACCGGCAACAGGCGAAGAACCGACTCTCGAATTGGCCTGGGCGCACGGCCCAGCCTTAACCTTCCGGAACCCTGGGCGAGGAGTCGATGTGGCCTTCCAGCGTGAAGGGTTGCCTGGCTGGGGCGCCCTGGGGGGTGGTGAACTCCAGGGTGATGTCCAGGTTGGCGCCCATGGGCAGAGTGGGGTAGCTGGAGTCCAAGTGCAGCGGGCCGGATCCTTCGACTTTGAAATCCGCTTTGCCTGGGCAAGAGGCGAAGGACGGCAAGGTGCAGGCGATGTGCAGGCGCATGGTCCGGCTCGCAGAAGAGAGGGGAGTCCAGGTGGCGTTCAATTTGATTTGCCGAAGGGTTCCCTTGATGGTGTAGTTGGTGGTCCCGGACAGGGAGTTGCAGGTGGGTTCGGCCAGGGGGGCGCAGGCTCCCGCGATGCCGTGCACCTGAACGGGCAGGCGCTCATTGGGTGCCAGTGCGTGGCGGCGGGCTTGGACCGTGACGGAGCCTGTCACGTCGACATAGGCGCCGCCAAGGCCGAGGAGGTCTGGCCTGGAGTCGAGCGGTTCGGCGGTGAGCATGAAGAGAGTCCGGGGTGGCAGGTTGATGGTTCCCGCCAAATGAAATGACCCGGTTCCTTCCCCTTGGGCGACCGGGGCCTTGCATGGGCTGTCATGGCCGGTGCACAGGATCTTCACCCGGATGGCGCCTTCCTGTGCGCCTTGCCTGAGGGTCACGTTCAGCTCGAAGGCTGTGGCGGTCTCGTTCTCGCGCAGTTCAAGCAAGACGGCTTGGGTGTGGCCGCCACAGGTGGCCATGGCGGGGCAGACATGGGCGCCTTGGGCTAGGACGGTCCCTGCAACCAGGATCTGGTAATGCACCAGGTCGGAGGCCTCTGGCGTCGTTTGTGGCGGGAGGGCCGGGTGGGAACAGCCGGCCAAAAGCAGCGCGATGAGAACCGGGCCGGTCGTGCGAGCAAGAGTTTGGGTCATGTCAGCGAGTCCAGTTCCCAGCTTGCAGCCAACCAATTTCATGCAACTCTCAAACCGGGTTCTTGCAGTTCAGGTCGCTGTAGATTGAGAAAGTTCCTTCCGCGTGATAGGCAGGATACCAATCGGCCAAACCTGCGAAATTACCGCCGTTGAAATTAGCAGCCTGCATTGGCGGCTTGAAGATTCCATAACCTTCCCGATTTCCAACCAACGGTCGGTCTACCTTCGTTTCAGCACGCAAAGCTACGACCCCGTCGCCCTTTTGCCAGAATAGCTCAATCCAGTTTGGCGTGTCGGGAGTCGAGGCATCTTCCAGGATATTCAGGCTGGATGGGTCCATTCCAACCGGACCCCAGGTCCACGTGTGGATCGCAAGCTCCCCGGTTGCTTGGGTGGCGCTGGCAATCTTCGACACTTGGACCGGCATCCCATATGTGTCGCTGAGGTACGCGGCCAATTCAGCGTCACCCACATAGAGGGAGTTCAGGACTCCCCGATTGTTTCCGCCAGTGCCATTGGTTAGGCAGCTGCGCGGAAAAAAGGCGTGGGCATTCACTTCCCAGACTAGGGTAGCGGGTCGTTCGAATGCGCCCACAGAGAGCCGTTTGCAGTCCACGCCTCGAACACCAATGGCCCCGATGTCCATGGGACCAGGTTCCCAACCCGGAGGAACCTTTCCCGGCGGCATCAAGGGCCCTGCCCCCAGGTTGTAGTTTGCGTCCCATGCGACGCATTGGTCAAGCACAATGGCCGGGGGTTGAGTGGGAATCGTCCCATTGCCTGGTGGCGGAACGGGGCTTTGCGTAGAGGTCGAGGCAACGGAGGTTGCCGGTGGGGACGAGGTGGATTGGTAGTCTGCTGGTGATTTTCCAGAACAACCAGCGAGCACAAGCAGGCAGATTACCAAGGCTACGGCAATGGTGTGGTTCACGTTAGTTCAGCATCCGTAGCCGTTCGTGTAAGTCCCGCCGCCGTAGCCGGCCCCCAGATACCAAGGAGACCCGGGGGTGGACCGGCCTGCTCCGCTAGTTTTCACCCAAACTTCGTCGTTACCCGCCGCATATCCGGGCACAATCCCGCTGGAATCCCATTCCATAACGCACAAGCCAAAGCACTGAACACCTCCCTGAGGTCCCGTTGTCTGGAGGTTGCAGTCGAAGTCGATGGCCTTTCCCACGCTGTCCAAGACCGCGGGCAGGGGGACAGGTGGCAGAAGAGGAGGGTTGGGCACCGTGATTTCGATGAGGCGGTCCAGTGACACATCGGCTTGGGCGGCCGGGACCGTGGCAACAAGGATGGCGAGGACGGCGAGGGTTTGGAAAGAGCGCATGATGGGTCTCCTTGCGGGCTGATGCGAACCAGTTTTTGCGGCCATTTAAGGTTGTTCGCAGATAGATTGGAATTGCTGCTGGCGCGCCATCTGCACACCCTTCAGGAGAAGTGCGATTGCGGATTTGTCGGGAAGTCTCACTTCGGGCGTCGAACCGATGCGACTGCAATGCAGATGCCAACAAACATCCATGCGTCAAAGCCAGGGATTGGCCGGTCATGGGGTTTCGTATCGGGCGAGGGCCCGACGTGGAGTTCCATGCTGGCGTCCTTGTTGATATGGACCCAGTATAGTTGGCAGTCTACATCCATGAAGCGCTGTTGGTTGACGACCGCTCCGCCCTCTTCAGCATAGAGCGTGAGTTCGAGCCACCAAGGCTTCCCTTCCCACTCTCTTGAATGGGCCACGCAACCAAAATTCAAGGCTCCGGTGGTGTGGTCACGGCCTTTGGATTCAATGCTCCTGAGACCACCAATGTCGCCCGAAGGCTGCACGATGCGCATGTAAACATCGTTGTCGTCGCCTCGAAATGAGCCGTTGTATTCCGAGGTGATTCGCATGCTGATACTATCTCCAAGCTGCGTGGGGGGCTTCTCGCTGCATCCCGCGACCAGGAACAGAAGGAAAAAGAGGATGAAGAGGAGTTTGGGCTTCATGTCAGGTTGCAAGCGGCGCTCGTGCCGTAACAGTTCCCCGTAGCAGGGATGATGCCCTTCGTCTTGAGGTTATTCAAGAAGAAGGACGGAACCGTATCCCCGAGACGGATTTCCAGGGAGGCGTCCCGGTCGTCGTCGCGCGATGTTTTGTCCCCCTTAACGGGGTCCAACTCGGTGCTCCAGACCTGGTATTTGCCATCGTGCACCCAGCCCAGTTCCGGCCTGTACTTGCCGGCCACATCGTCCATCAAACTGATGGAGCGCTCCAATGCGGTGTTCGGTGCTCCAAGCCGCGGATTCAGATCAATCACGTCGTCATCATTGTTGCACTGCCAGTCGTCCTGGTCCATCATCTGGATGGAGATTTTCACGGACGAGTTCTGGATGTCCACGCTGTCCGGGTTGCCCACGTTGTCGGGGATGTTGAATTGCAACAACGTTCGGCCACCCAAGATTTGCTCGACTTTCCAGAGCGTCGCAATCGTGGACGGCCTACTGATTAGCGCTGTTGGACTGGCCACTTTCGTGAAGAAATCATCTGGAAGCAGATGTGGCTTGAAGGCGTCTGGAACATTCACGTAGGTTGTGTCCCCGTCCATCTGGATGACATAGGAGCCCAGGTTGAAAGGCAGGTCAACCGTCAACTGCTTGGCATACAGTTCCACGACGTCTTCGTCGCAGGTGTCGAACCCTTCCGCCATGAAGAATTGTCCGAACTCCAGCGCCAGCGAAGCATCCGAACGTGGGTTCAGGTCTGACCCATCCGGTGCTGCGTCGTTGTCGGTGTTCGCGGAGCGGGGGTCGGTCTGGAACGGGTCCGCGGTCGCCTCCACGAACCCAAGGTGCTGCCCCCATCCCGATTCGCTGGATCCCCAGGCGGCGGCGATGTCGCAGAAGTTGTACGTCAGCGTGCCGTGCGTGCCGTCGCCGTTGGACTGTCCCCACAGGAGCAGCTCCAGGCCGTCCAGCAAGCCGTCGCCGTCCGAGTCGGCGTTGCGGGGCGAAAGCTCGCCGTTGTCGCCGAGCTTGCCGTTGTGGTTCAGGTCCTCCAGGCCGTCGAGGATGCCGTCGTTGTCGGAGTCGGCGTCATCCGGCGCGGTCAGGATTCCGCTGCTTCCCTGGAAGGGCTGCCATGCCTTGCGCTCGGTGAAGCACTTCTCCAGGGGCGACTGCGCGGCCGTCCACACCAGGCCCAGCAAATCCGTCTGCGGCGCCGTGAGGCCAATCTCCAGGCCGTCGCTCAGGCCGTCCCCGTCCGAGTCGGCGACGTCGGAGAGCGTCTTGTGGACTGCCTCGTTGCTGTCCAGCAGGCCGTCGTCGTCGGTGTCGCCGTCGGCGGGGTTCGACTCGCCCTGGTTCAGGATGCCGTTGCGGTTCACGTCCTCGGCGCCATCCAGCAGGCCGTCGTTGTCGGAGTCGGCCTTGTTGGGGTTCGTCGGCAGGTTGCCGGGGTCGGCGTCGCGGTGCGTGCAGGGGTCGTCCAGCTTCGCCGTCACGCCGCCCATGCCGTTTTCGAGCATGTCGCCCAATCCGTCGCCGTCGGTGTCGCACAAGGTGGGGTTGCTGGCCTGCTGGGCGCCCACGGGGGGCGTGCCATCCACCTCGTCGCCGTCGCCGATCCCGTCGCCGTCGGTGTCCCACAGCAGCGGGTTGGTGCGGTACGTGTTCTGGCTGCTCGCGCTGGCCGTCGGGGCCTGGTGGAGGAAGCCGAAGTCGCCGCTCGCCGACGGGGCGGGCAGGGCCGCCTTGAGGTACATCTTGACCCCGAAGCCGCCAAGGATGTAGGGCCCATGCGAGTCGGTGCCGTAGAGCAGGCCGCCCGGTCCCGGGACGGGAGCTGGCTCTGGGGTTGGCTGCGGCGCGGGCAGGGGGCCGGGGAGCGCCGGGCCGGCCATCGAGGATTGGCTGGTGGGTCCACCGCAGGCGACCGTGAGGCTGTTGCTGTCCTCGTTGCCGTCCTGCAGCTTGTCGCCGTCCGTGTCGGCGCGCGCGGGGTCGGTGTGGTACAGCACGTTGCGCGGGGTGCCGACCCAGCCAATCTCGAGGCCGTCCTTCAGGCCGTCCCCGTCCACGTCCGGGTTCAGGAGGCGGTTCCCGCCCTGGTTCCAGTTCGTGTGCCAATAGTTCAGCTCGGGGCCGTCCTGGACGCCGTCGCAGTCGGAGTCCGCGTTCGTCTTGTCGGTGCCGTGCGCGTCCTCCTGGCTGTTCTCCAGCGCGTCCTGGTCCGGGTCGGCGCCGGGGTTGGTCGTCGACAGCTCCTCGCTGTCCGAGATGCCGTCCCCGTCCGTGTCGGCATTCATGGGGCTGAAGCGGCCGCGGAACGTCACCATCTCGTCGCGGTCGCTCAATCCGTCCCCGTCCGAGTCGGGGTTGTTGGGATAGGTCCCGTGGCTGAACTCGAAGCCGTCCTCCAGCCCGTCGTTGTCGCTGTCGGGGTCGAGGAGGTTGTTGGCGGTCTGGTCTTGGTCGTAGTCCTGCCAGACGGCGTTCGCCCCGATGCCGTTCCACCACTGCAGCTCTCCCCGGTACTCCGGGTAGGGGGAGTCGAAGGAGTCGGTGAGCCCGTCGCC
>JAXDQP010000003.1:0-7857 GCA_034667745.1 Thermoplasmata archaeon | reverse complement strand
AGCAGGCGCGGAAGAGGCGGCAGCCGGCGCGCACGTTCGACTTGTCGATGCAGGTGACCTTGGCGAAGCCGCTGTCTCCGGAGGAGGATGGATGAGGCTTCCCGGCGGCTTTGCGGGCGGCGCGGCGGCCCTCCGCAATCTCGAAGCCTTTCTTGGCGAGGCGGGTGCTGCCCTTGTGGGTGATGACGCGGGTGTCGATGGCGACCTCGTCCATGCCGCCGCGCGAGAGCGTGCCGCGCGTGGGGGTGTAGGAGCCCTCGGTGTTCTCGCGCAGGATGACCATGTCGACGTTCTCGGGCTTCCACACCTGCATGAACTGCTCCGACACCTTGTGCGGGACGCCGGGGTAGAGCTTGCACGGGCGGACGTTGGCGTAGAGGTCGAGGCCGAAACGGAGGCCGAAGACGACGCCGGCGCCCGCGATGTCGCCGTTGGGCAGCGAGACGCCGGGCCAGCCGACGGCGCCGAGCAGCACCGCGTCCGCTTCCTTGCACGCCGCGAGGCCGCCCTCCGCCCACTCGTGGCCGGTCTTCTGGTAGTACTGCGCGCCGCAGTCCACGTTGCGGACGTCGAGGTGGAAGCCGTGCTTCTGCTGGACCGCCTCGAGGACGGCGAGGCCCGCCGCCGTGACCTCGGTGCCCACGCCGTCGCCGGGGAGGGCGATGACCTTCGCGTTCGCCATTGGGCGGGGCACTTATTCGGGCCCTTTAACCCACCGGAGCCCGCACGGGAGGGCCCATGAACCGACTGGGCGGCGCGCGGGCGCAGCGAGCCAGCGGGGCCGAGCTATGGCCGCCCACGGCGACCGCGGACCGCGCCGAGGAGGCCCATGGCGACGAGGCCGAAGGCAATGCCCGGCGTCTTCTGCGTCGTGGTGCTGGCGGAGGGGCTGGGGCTGGCTTGGGAGGTCATGCGGGTGGACGGAGCCTCGGTCACGGCGGCGGGGGCCGGCGGCGCAGCCACCTGGACGGCCAGCGTGGCGGTGACGGCCTTGCCATCCTCGAAGCCGTGCAGGGTGAGGCGGGCGGGGCCCGTGGCGTTGGCCGGGGCCGTCACGGCGGCCTGCACGGCGGCGGTGGCGCCACGGGCAAGCGACGCCGTGGCGGGGGTGAAGCGGACCTGCCAGCCGGGCGGCATCCGCGCCGTGAAGCCCAGCTCGCGTGCCTGGCCCGTGTTGTTGAGCAGGAGCGTGGCGTTGGCGGACTGGCCTGGCCCGAGGGTGAGCGGGGCGACGGCGGCGCGCACGCCGGGCAGCGGCGGCGGGGTGCCCACCTCGTAGGGTGGCGCGGGGGCGTCGGCGCAATCCATGGCCTTGGTGCCGCCGCAGGGCACGGTGTCGAGGGATTCGTCGGCGAGGCTGCGCACGGAGCCGGTGAGGTCCGTCAGCAGCGTGCCGGCGGCCAGGTGGTCGCGGGCGTGCAGGAACGTGAGCGTGCGTACGGCGGCCGCGGCGTCCTGGCTTGCGCTGTAGGCGGGGTCCGCCGTGCCGAGCAGGGCGTCCGGGAACGCTTGCGCGTCGCCGACGGGGTCTTGCGGCCGGCCAACGTCGGTGCCGTTCTTCAGCAGCTCGTCCTTGAGCTGGAGCCCGGGCGTGCCGTCCGGGAGGTAGACGCTCTTGAGCGTCTCGCGCCACTCCCACGCGGTGGCGCCGGCGTGGAAGCGGAAGCTGAACTGGAGGCCGTCGCGGGCGGCCTGCAGGCCGGCGGGGGTGGCGGCGTCGGGGACGGCGCCGAGGCGCATGCTGAGGACGAGGGAGGTCCCGTCTTCCTGGAACCAGAGGGCGCGCAGGTCGGCGGAGGGGAGGCTGGTGTCCTGGGGGTCGCTGGATTCGGGGTCGAGGGCCGTGCCGGCGTGGGCGGCGGGAAGCAGGGCCGCGAGGAGGAGCAGGAGCGGGGCGCGGGGCGTCATGGGGACCACGGCGAGGAGGGGGGAGGGGAGGAGGGGACTAGGTCACTCGTGGCAGGGGGGCACCGCGACATGCGGGCCCTCGGCGACTTCCTCGCAGTCCCACTGGCTGGGGTCGGTGGGGTGGGCGAGGATGGAGCCCGGGGTCGGGGCAACGATGTGGGCTTCGGCGGCGCCGGCGACGCCCAGCAGGAGCAGGGCGGAGCAGACGACAATCAGGGTCTTGTTCATGGTGTTCACCTGGTGCCCGGCGTTGGCCACCGCCGGGCCGTTGGTCAAAGTTTGAACACTACTTAGTTTTTGTCAAACCTTGAACGAACAGCCCGGTTAGCCGGGGGTTCTGTTCAAAGAGTGACAAAACTTATGCTGCGCCCGTCCGTCGCGCCGGGCATGAAGCTCACGGGCATCCTGGTCGTCGCCGTGGTCCTGGCTCCCCTGGCCGCGGCGCACGGCGCCGCCCCCGCGCGCGAGGTCGACACCCGCGTCCTGCTGGACGACGACGGCCTGACGGGCTACGGCCCCGACGCGTGCGCCCCGGCCGTTGGCACGTGCCCGTTCGGCAACGGCGCACCGGACCTCCTAAGCCTCGACCTGCGCGAGGCCGCGACGCCCACGGGCCAGCCGGTCCTCTGGTTCCGCGTGGCCTTCCAGACCAACGCCGTCCCCGGCCCACGCGCCATCCACCTCGCCCTCACGGCCGGCGGCAAGGAGCGTGCGTTCGACTGGACCAGCGCGGACGGCGCCACCTTCACCACGTCCACCTTCACCGCCATCGCCGGGCCGACCCCCATCGGCGACGGCCACCCGCAGGCGCTCGACGGCATGGTGGGCTACGACGCCCTCGGCCTCAAGGTGGGCGACAGGCTGGAGGGCCTCAGCGCCGAAAGCCACGGCGGCGGCGAGGACGGCGACCGCATGCCCGGCGGCTGGACGAGCCAAGGGACCGAGGTCGCGCCGGTGCCCAACCCGGCCGGGGCCGAACCCGCCTACGACGGCACCTACACGCTCAAGGGGCCTGCGGCGCTCCTGAAGGTCACGGCGGCGGGGGCGCTGGACCTCGCGGGAAAGGGAACGATGCTGCACGTCGAGAACCTGCTTGCCGCCTCCGCCCAGTTCGTGACGCTCAGCCTCAGCGCGCCCCCCGGCGTGCTGGCCAGCCTCGACAGCGCGACCTTGGCCCTCGAGGGCGGCGCCGTGAAGATGGCTGGCCTCAAGCTCGCCAACGCCACCGGCGACGGCGTGCTGAACGTGACGGTCACCAGCGACCTCGGCGCCCATGCCTTTCTGCTCGTCCCCTACAGGGGGACCGCGCCTCTCGTGCCCAACGCCACCTCGCCCGCGCCGCCCAGCACTTCTTCCAGCAAGGCTTCGCCCCCCGCCCTGCCCTTGCTGGCCGTGGCAGCAGCCGTGGTCCTGGCCCGCCGGCGGCAGGGATTCGCCGTCAGCAGGTGAAGCACTTCATGGGGGTGGGCTGCGTGGGCAGCGGCGCCGGGTCGGAGAGGGTGAGGCCCAACTCCTGCGCGCCGTAGGCGACCTGCGCCTGGGCCGCGGAGATGACGAAGCCCGCGTTCCCGTCCGGGCCGGTGGCGGCCGCCGGGGTCGTGGGGGTGGGCGGCGGCGTGCCGGTGCGCAGGACGAGGGCATGGCCGGGCGCCAGCACGAGGTCCATGGGGTAGAAGGTGAGGTTGAACGTCTGGGTGCTGCCGGGCGCCCACAGGTTGCGCTGCTGCAGGTCGTCGGAGAGGAGGCCGCGCCGCGCCGCCTCGTTGACCTGGACGGCCGAGCCGTCGGGGGCGACGTCGAGCAGGCGGGCGTAGAGGATGGGGTCGGCGCTGAAGCTGGTGGCGGCGACGCGCAGCCACGGCGTTCCCGTGACGCGGACGGCGGCGCTGGCCTTGAGGACCTCCGCCGGGTCGCCGGTGAGGGCGAAGGCGCGGTGCAGGCCGGCGGGGGGCCAGGCGGCGGCGTGGCGCCACTGCATGTCGGAGCCCTGGACGTCGAAGCCCAGCTCGCGGTCGATGCCGTTGTCGACGCCCTTGAGGTAGTGGTCGAGCCAGCGCAGCATCGTGGCGTTCCAGTCGGTGCGCATGGGGTAGACGTGCCCGGTGCCGGCCTGCTGCCACTGGTGCAGCCAGCCCTTGACGGGGTTGCCGTGCGCGGCGAGGGCCTGGAGCCAGGGGTCGATGTTGTCGGGCTTGACGTTCCAGTCCTGCAGGCCGTGCACGAAGAGGACGGAGCCGGTCCACGCGGAGCCGGGCAGCGCCTGGATCCAGTCGCGCTCCTGCCAGTAGGCGTCCTTCACGCCGTCGGCGGCGGTGCCCTCGCCGCTCTGGACGTGCTTGGCCAGCTCGGGGCAGGCGAGGTCGTCGACGAGGCGGGCGAGGCTCTGCGGCGACTCGTCGGTCGGGCCGCTGGCGCCGCTGCCGGCGGGCGTGCCGTACTCGTCGGCGCCTTGGCCGACGGCGTAGCGCGGCGTGAAGTCGAGGCCGTTCTGGTAGGTGACGCCGTCCTTGCCGTTGTAGCGGTACATGTCGGTGATGCCGGACACGTGGAACAGCGTCTTGAGGGCCGGGTGCGGGAACTTGGCGACCATGCCGTTCTGGGTCGTGGAGTCGTACGACTTGCCGCCCGCGCCGACGCTGCCGCTGCTCCACGGCATCTTGGAGAGGGCGTCCACGACGTCGCGGGCGTCCTTCAGTTCGAGGTCGCCGCCGACCTGGAAGCAGCCCTCGCTGTGGCCGGTGCCGCGCACCGAGGAGAGCGCCACCGCGTAGCCGCGCGGCACGTACTCGTGGACCAGGTAGGTCGAGAAGGCGTCGCCCTCCGTGAGCGCCGTGTCGCCCCAGTAGGGGCTGAAGTTGATGAAGACGGGGACCGGCGCCATGGTGTCGGGCCGGTAGACGACCGTTTCCAGTTTCTTGCCGTCGGTGCTGGAGGGCAGCATCAGCAGCTCGGGCGCCTTGATGGCGAACGTGGCGGGGGAGCCGGAGCCCCCGTCGGCGGGGCCGGCTGTCGGCGCGCCGTTCTTGCTCGCGGCGCAGCCGGCGAGGGCGCCCAGCGAGAGGAGGAGAACGGCCAGCCACGCCTTGTGCATGCGCGCCCAGGAGGGTTGTGGGGCAAAAGCGTTGTGTGCGGCGGGGCCGCCCGCCTCAGGCAGCGGCTGGCTTCAGGCGGCCTTGTGCTGCGGGCTGCGGGCGCGGTCGCCGAGGCGGGCCGCGACCTGGGCGCGGGCCTTCACGATGGCCGCGTTCACGACCTCGAGGAGGTGGCCGGGCTGCACGGGCTTGGTGAGGAAGTTCTGGATGGCGGCCTCGTTGATGGCGCGCACCGCGACCTGCAGCTCAGGGTAGGCCGTGATGAGGATGCGGGCGGCGTCGGGGGCGACCTGGCGGGCCTGCGTGAGGAACTCGAGGCCGTCCATGCCGGGCATGCGGTAGTCGCACAGGATGGCGTCGACGCGCTCGCGGCGCAGGATGTCCAGGGCCTGCGGGCCGCCGGCGGCGGGCCACACCTGGACGGCGGGCAGCTCGGCGCGCAGGAGGTCGGTGATGGAGTCGAGGACGTCGGGCTCGTCGTCGACGACGAGGATGGCGGCGACGGAGGAAAGCGGGCGAGAGAGCTTGGACACGATGGCACCGTGCGACCCGGTTGGATATGAAGCAACGGCGACAACCACATATAGAAGCCGATTCGGGAGCGCCGCTCCTCCTGTTGGGCTGGTTTTCATTCTGCGCGCTGGACCGGACAGGAGGGTTTCGCGCTCTGCGGAACGGATTCGTTTCCTTGCGTCACGGCTGTCCGCGCAGGCGGCGGATGCGGTCCTCCAGGGGAGGGTGCGTGGAGAACACGGAGTTCGCCTTGAGGCGGCGGAAGGGGTTGTCGAGGTAGAGCGCGGCCACCGTGCGGTCGCCCTTGTCGGGGTGGGGCTGGCGGGCGGCGATCTTCTCCAGCGCCGCGGCAAGCCCCTCGGGGTTGCGGCTCAGCTCCGCGCCCGAGGCGTCGGCGAGGTACTCGCGGCGGCGGCTGATGGCGAAGTAGACCATGCGCGACAGGATGGGCGCGAGGATGATGGCCAGGATGGCGACGACGATGAGGATGGGGTTGGCGCCGCCGCGGTCGCGGCCGCCGCGCCCGCCGCCGAAGAACATCATGCGGAACGTCATCTCGGCCAGCATGGCAATCAGGCCGATGAGGGCGACCGCGTAGGTGGTGACCTTGATGTCCTGGTTGCGGATGTGGCTCAGCTCGTGCGCGATGACGCCCTGCAACTCCTCCTGGCTGAGGGCGTGCAGCGCCCCCGTGGTGGCGCACACGATGGCCTCCTGGGGGTTGCGGCCGGTGGCGAAGGCGTTGATGTCCTCGTCCTCCTGCACGTAGACCTTGGGCGGCGGCAGGCCGGCGGCAAGCGCCATCTCCTCGACCGCGTAAATCAGCAGCTTCTCCTCGCGCACGTTGGGGTTGGCGGGGCGGGCGCGCGCGGCCTTCAGGATGGTGTCGACGCTGGTGCCGGACGCGATGGCCAGGTAGATGAGGCCGCCCACGAGCGCCAGGACGCCGGTCACCAGGACGTTGCCGGTGAAGACGTAGGCGACCGCGAAGATGACGGCGGCCAGGATGATGAAGACCGCCACGAAGAGGCGCACGGTGGCGGCCTTGTTGTGGCGGATCTGCTCGTCCAGCAGCATGGTCAGAACTTGACGACGGGGACGGCCTTGCTGGCCTCGGGGACCGCGAGCATCGGCTTGGCGGCGCGGCCGCCGGCGAAGAACTTGCCCGGGTAGGTCTGGATGGCGTTGTTGTAGCGCAGCACCGAGTCGTTGTAGTTCTGGCGCGCGAAGGAGACCTTGTTCTCCGTGTGCGACAGCTCGTCCTGGAGCTGCAGGAAGTTGGTGTTGGCCTTCAGGTCGGGGTAGGCCTCGCTGATGGCGAAGAGGCGGCCGAGGGCGGCGCCGAGCTGGTTGCTCGCGTCCATCTTCTCCTGGGGGCCGGAGGCGCCGACCATGCGGGCGCGGGCGTCCGAGACGGCCTGGAGGGTGCTCTTCTCGTGCGTCGTGTAGCCCTTGACGGTCTCGACGAGGTTGGGGATGAGCTCGCCGCGGCGCTGCAGTTGGACGTCGATCTGGGCCCACGCGTTGTCGATGGCGTTGCCGTAGCGCGTGAACCGGTTGATGACCGAGAACAGGTAGATGACCAGGACGACCGCGAGGGCGATGAGCAGGAACGTTAGCCAGAATGCCATGGGCCTAGGCCGGGATGCGTCGTCCGCTCAGTTAAGGGTAGTGCCTGTGGCCTCGGGCGTGAGCGCCTCGAGCTTCTGCCGGAGGGCCGTGGGGAGCGCAGCCGTCGCCTTGGCGGCGTAGTCGTAGCCGACCTGCACGGTCTCGACGGTCGCGAACAGGAAGCGGTCGGTGCTGCGGCGCAGGTGGTACGAGAACGTCCACGACTTGCCGCCCATGCGGCTCGTCCACATCGCCACCTCCAGCGGGTCACTCTTGGCAATGGGCGCCTTGTACTCGACGTGCGCGGAGGCGACGATGAACGGCAGGCCCGCCATCGAGGGGTAGCCCTGCCCCTGGAACCAGTCGCAGCGCACGGTCTCCGCGTAGGTCAGCATGACCGCGTGGTTGACGTGGTCGAGCGCGTCGATGTCGCGGAAGCGGATTGGCATCGCCTGAACGTGGGCCACGCCGCCGCACCGCCGCCGCGCGGGAAAAAGCCTGCCTCCTACTCCAGCCAGCGCGGGCGCCCGGCCTGCTCGACGACCTCGGGGCGCGGCGCGACCTTGCGGCCGGGCACGACGAGGACCGGGAGCCAACTGCGCGCCAGCACGCCCTCCGCGACGGAGCCGAGGACCGTGCGCTCCAGGCCGGTGTTGCCGTGGCTGCCCACGACGATGGCGCGGGCGTGGACGCGCTGCGCCTCCTCGATGAGGACGTCGACGGGGCGGCCGGG
>JAXDQP010000002.1:0-19688 GCA_034667745.1 Thermoplasmata archaeon | reverse complement strand
TGCAGCTCTTCAAGGACCAGCCCTGGATCGAGGGCTACTACGAGTGCGACGCCAGCATCGAGGAGTCGGTCGGGAAGTTCTTCCAGGAGTCGGCGGCCAAGAACCCGGCGCCGTTCGACATGATGGTCCACTGCATCGCGTTCGCTCCCGCGACCGCCCTCCAGGATGAGGTCGTGCGCACCTCGGAGGCGGACTGGAACACGGCGCTGGGCGTGTCGGCCTACAGCCTCGTGCGCCTCACCCGCCACGCGATGCCCCACCTGGCCAGGGACGGTGCCATCGTCAGCCTCACCTACCTCGGCGCCGACCGCTTCGTGCCCGGCTACCGTGTCATGTCCGCCGCCAAGGCCGCGCTCCAGGAGCTGACCCGCGAACTGTCGTTCACCTGCGGCCGCGAGAAGGGCGTGCGCGTCAACGCCATCTCCGCTGGCCCCATCCGCACCCTCGCCGCGTCGGGCGTGCCGGGCTTCGACATGATTCTCGACTGGATGCGCCACAGCGCGCCCCTCGGCCGCAACGTGACGCAGCAGGACGTCGCGAAGTCCGCCTACTTCCTCCTGTCCGACCTCGGCAGCGGCGTCACGGGCCAGGTGCTCTACGTGGACTGCGGCTACAGCATCATGGGCGTCCCGCCGGACCTCGACCGCATGGCGCTGCCCGGCCAGGCCGCCAAGGCGCCGCCGGCCCCCACGGCCCAGTCCGCTCCGCCACCGGCCACCGCCACGCCGCCCGCCCCCGCCGCGCCGCGCGCGCAGCCCCTGGTGTTCGGCAAGAAGCCGTGACCGAAGGAACGCGGCTCCGCTGGGCCCGCGTCGGCCTGTGGGGCGGCCTCGCCCTCTTCGCCCTCTTCGGCGCCCTGCTCGCGGCGGGCCTGACCCGGTGGTACGACCTGCCCATCGACCGCTGGATTCTCCACAACGTCCCTCGGCCGAAGCAAATCCCGTCCCCGGGCGAGCTCGGCTACCTCTCCATCTGGGGCTCGCAGTACGCCACCGTCCCCGTCACCGTCGCCACGGTGATGGGCCTGCTGGGCATGGGCGCCGTCCGTCAGGCCAAGATTGTCTCCGCCGTCGGCTTCACGGGCGGCCTGCTCATCCTCGGCTTCCAGCGCTCCTTCGAGCCCCTGCTCGCGTGGTGGGGGCCGGCGTCGGGCGCGCAGGTGGTCTACCCCAGCGGCCACGAGGCGGGCGCCGCGATGGCGTGGGGCTTCGCCGCGTTCTTCCTGCCGATGGCGGGGCGGCCCGCGCAGCGCTGGGTGCGGCCCCTGCTGTGGAGCGTCTGGGGAGCGCTCTGCCTCGGCATCGCCCTGGACCGCCTGCTCGTGCGCTCGCACATCCTGAGCGACCTCGTCGGCGGCTGGGGCCTCGGGGTCGCGATGCTTTCCATCGCCGTCCTGCTCGACCGCGCCGGCCCAGGCGCGCCTCCAGAGGATGCGTGATGGAGCGCCGCGACTGGCTGCGGGCCGGCGTCGTCGTGGGCTCCGCGCTGTTCGTCCTGCTGGCGATGGACCAGGTGCTGCACGGGCCCGTCTACACCATCGACTTCCCGGTCGACGCGGAGATGACGCGGCTCAACGCGACCGGCTGGCCCATCCACGTGGTGGGCAACTGGATGTCCCTGGCGGGCTCGACGACCATCGACGCGCCCGCGCTCGTCGTCGCCACGGTCGTGCTGTGGGTGTGGGGCCAGCGCCGCCTCGCCGCGTGGTGCCTCGGGGCGGGCGCGCTCACAGGGTTCCTCAACGTGTGGCTCAAGGCCTACTTCCAGCGCCCGCTGCCCCCGTTCATCTACGACCGTTTCAAGAGCTTCGCGTTCCCCAGCGGCCACACGATGGGCGCGGCCGGCACACTCGGCATCGCCCTCCTGCTGCTGGCCGAGGGCCACGTCGCGCGCCACGGCCTCGTCGGGCCCGCCGCGCGCCGGGTCCGCCTCCGCGCGCTCGCCGCGTGGGGCGCCGTCTCGCTCGTCGTCGGCGTCGGCCGCGTCCTGGCGCAGCACCACTGGGTCAGCGACGTCCTGGGCGCGTGGGCCGTCAGCGCCGCGCTCGTCTGCAGCACCGTCCTGCTGTCGGCGTGGCGGCCGGGGCGGCGCGGCGCGGCCCGCCCGGGGGCTTTAGAAGCGGCAGGGGGTGGCAGCGCCGTGGGCGAGGGGATGCGGGCCATCGGCTTCACCGGCATGCCCGGCAGCGGCAAGTCGGAGGCGATGGAGGTCGCCAAGGCGCGCGGCCACCCCGTCGTCCGCATGGGCGACCTCATCTGGGAGGAGGTCGAGCGGCAGGGGCTCCCGCGCGACGCCAAGCACGTCGGCGAGGTCGCCACCGCCATGCGCGCTTCGCACGGCAAGGACGTGTGGAGCCGCCGCACCGTCGAGCGCGTGCGCGAGGTGCTGCGCGAGCGGCACGCCTCCGTCGTCCTCATCGACGGCATCCGCAGCCACGAGGAGGTGGAGACCTTCCGGCAGGCGCTGGGCACCAGCTTCGTCCTCGTCGCCATCCACACCGACCCCGAGCACCGCTTCCAGCGCATGGTGCGCCGCGCCCGCGCCGACGACTCCCCCGACGTGGGCGTCCTCAAGGCCCGCGACGAGCGCGAGATGGGGTGGGGCATCGCCCGCACCATCGCCCTCGCCGACGAGATGGTGGTCAACGACGGCAGCCTGGAGCAGTTCCGCGCCCGCGTCGGCGCGCTGCTGGACCGCGTGGCGAAGGCGTAGCGGGGGACCGGCTCAACCGCGGTTCAGGGGTCGCCGCGCGCGGCCTCTTGCTGCTGCCTCTTGCGCTTCTCGGCCTTCTCCTTCGCCATCTTGCGCAGCAATTCCTGCCGGCGCGGGTCGCCGGTGACGTCGCGGATGCCGGCCTTGCGCGCCAGCTCCGCCTCGTCCTGGCCCTCGGGGTCGGCCGCTGGGGGGGCCATGGGGGCGACGGAGAGCGCGCCGGTGTGCATGGGAAGCTGGCCCGGCCGGGGCGTCGGGACGAGGGTGCCCGCGCGGTGGCGGCGGCGCAGCTCGTCCTGCGCCTGCTCGAACGTGTTGGCGTTCTCGACGCGGCGCGCGACCTTGGCCTCCGCGTCCCAGCGCCACAGCTCGACGCCCGCGGTGGTGAGGATGCCGACGGCGAGCGGGTCCGGGTACTCCTCCTCGAAGATGACGCGCTGCATGCCGCAGTTGGCGACCATGCGGCTGCACTGGGTGCAGGGCTGCGTCGTGCAGTAGAGGTCCGCGCCCTCGATGCTGACGCCCGTGGTCGCCGCCTGGAGGATGGCGTTCTGCTCCGCGTGCAGGCAGGGGCAGATGTCCGCCACCATGCCGCGCGGGATCTGCAGCTCGTCGCGCAGGCAGCCGACGTCGATGGGGTGCGGGAAGTTGCGCGGCGCTCCGTTGTAGCCCGTCGTGAGGACGCGCTTGCCCTTCACGATGACCGCCCCGACGCGGCGGCGCGGGCAGGTGCCGCGCGCCTTCACGAGGTGGGTCATGTCCATGAAGTACTGGTCGATGCTGGGGCGCTCCCCGTCCACGCCCGGCAACCCGCGGCGCTGCGTATCAGGCTTCGCCTCACGGCCCGGGGCGGGCGGCCTGCGGAGGGCTGCGGCGCTGCCGCGCGTACAGGAAGGCGCCGGCCAGCAGCAGGGCGCCGGTGGCCAGGAACGCCAGGACGCGCGCCGGCAGCGACAGTTGGCTCAGGTCCACGAGGAACACGCGGGCCAGGACGAGGCCGAAGAGGGCGAACGAGGCGGTCCGGACCTCGGCGTCGTCGAGCGTGAGCCCCAGGACGACCGCCACGAGGGCCTCGGCGGCCCACGCGACGGCCACGAGCCAGCCGTGCAGCAGGACCGGGATGGCCGCCGCGGGCGCTGCCGCCGCGACCGCGAGGGCCAGGATGCGGATGGGCAGGCCGTGCTCCGGCTGGCCGCGCAGGGCGCCGAACAGGAAGCCGCCGAGCGCGAGGCAGAGCGCGGCGCCGCCGACCGCCTGGAGCTGGTCGATGGGCAGCTTGAGGCCGTCGGCCGCCACGGCGGCGGCCAGCGTCAGGAGCGCGACGGCGCACGCGGCGAGGGCGCCGCCCTGGACCCAGGCGCCCGTCTTCCCCTGGAAGGCCATGCTCGCCAGCGCGGCGGCAACTGCCAGCAGGGCCAGCGCGAGGATTTGCGTCGCGGCGGTCGCGAACATGAGGAAGGGCCACGCGAGCAGCAGCACCGCGCCGACCGCGGCGAGCGCGGGGGCGAGGCGGCGCGAGGCCACGGCGCCGGCGAGCGAGGCGAGGCCGACGGCGAGCGCGGACCACGCCCACGCGTCCTGCACCTTGCCGCGCGACAGGGCGGCGCCGGCCACGAGCAGCATGCCGGCGCCGGCGAGCGCGGCGGACAGGAGCGAGGCGGTGCGCTCGCCCTTGGAGCGGTGCGCGGCGACGGTGCCCAGGCCGTAGATGGCGAGCGCGGTCGCGACCGGCAGGGGCCACGGCACGGTGGCGAGGTTGGCGGCGACGACGTGGACGAGCGTGGCGCCGACGAGGGCGAGGGCCGTGATGGAGGTCCAGCCGCGGAAGGCGGCGGCCGCGAGCAGCGCGATGTCGAGGGCGGCCACGAAGACGAGGCCGACGGTGGAGAAGTCGCCGGCGGGGGCCACGAGGACGTGGATGAGCGCGACGGCCACGCCTGCGAGGACCGGCAGGTTGCGCGCGACGGCGTAGCCGGCGAGCAGCGCGGAGACGGTGGCGAGGAGCAGGATGTCGAGGTCGCGCGTCATGCCGAGCGCCGCGCGGTAGTCGGGCAGCGCGTAGCCGACGTAGAGCGTGGTGTAGGCGATGACGGCGCCGCCGCCCGCGAACACCTGCGAGACGGCGGAGTCCATGCGGCGCGAGCGCATCAGCTCGCCCATGGCGAACAGGACGAGGCCGCCGAGGATGCCGATGGCGAAGCGGCCCGGGATGGGCACCCAGCCACGGTCATAGGCGAGCTTGAGGAAGAACAGGACCCCGAGGGCCAGGACGAGGATGCCGGCGCGCGCCAGCCAGCGCACCGCGAGCATCGGGTCGGCGGGCTTGCGCTCGACCGACGCGGCCATGGGCGGGAGCCGCTGCGGCTGCGCAGAGGGCGGCTGGCCCGGCGCGGGGTCCGGGACCGGCGTCCACTCCAGGGCGGGGCGGGTGGCGAGCTTGGCCTCCAGGGCGGACACGCGGCGCTCCAGCAGGCGCAGGCGCTGCTCCGGGGTCGGGGGCTCCACGCCGCGCGACCGGGGCGGGACCTAATAAGGGAACGTTCCGGTGGCGGCCCCGTGCAGGTGCGCATCGTGGCGCCCATCCGCCCGACGGAGGACCCGGAGAAGGTCCGGCAGGCGGTGCGCAACCTGTTCCCCGACGCCGCGTTCACGGAGACGCCGCACGGGCTGGAGGCATCGTCGTCGGACCTCGGGCACCTGCGCTCCCGCGTCTGGCAGCTGCGCATCATCGACACGTTCCGGGGGCAGTTCCTGCACGGGATGGACGCCGCCAAGACGCACACGACGTTCCGCGTCAGCAAGCAGGCGGCGCTGGCGAACCAGGTCTCGTTCCCCGCCACGCCGCACGTGCTAGGCGACCTCACGCTCACCGTCACGCCCGGCCCGGACGACACGCTGGACGTCGAGCGGGTGGCGTGGTGGATGGCGCCAGAGACGAGGGACGGCGAAATCGTGGGCCCAAAGGACCCTTGACTGGCAGGTCCGCTACTTCACGGGGCCGGGCCGGATGCGCAGGAGGTAGCTGCGCCGCTTCCCATCCTCCAGCGGCAGGGGGTCGAAGAGGAACTCCTCGCCGCCGTGCTTCAGCGCGATGCGGCCGCCCTTGCGGGAGGCGCGGACCTGGCGCGCAGCGGAGCGCAGGGGGGCGTCGTCGAGGGCCGGGACGATGTCGAACAGGTCGCGCCCCACCGCCTGCTCGGGCGACAGGCGGAAGCGCTTGATGGCGGCGTGGCTCCAGAACGCGACCCGGTTGTCCGCGTCGCACGCGATGAGGACGTCGGGGGAGCTGTCGAGCAGGAGGCGGAGGAAGTTGTTGGCGCGCTGCGACTCCACGCCCAGGCCGCGCATCTCCTCCTCCATCGCCGACATCTCCTCGTTGAGGCTCTGCAACTCCTCGTTGACCGTTTCCAGCTCCTCGTTGCGGCTCTGCAGCTCGTCGTTCAGGTCCTGCTGCGCCAGCAGCTTCGCGGCCGGGGTCAGGTGCGGCTTGCGGAGCGGGCGGGCGGGGGTGTCGCGCCGGGTTGCCTTCCCCGCCCCGTGGCGGGCATCGACGCCCAGGAAAAGCGCGGCCCAGGGAGGCGCGGCCGGCAGGCACTCGACGTTCAGCCGGCGCGGGCCGTCGACGGAGTCGCAGTCGACGGGGCTGGTCTGGCCGACGCCCTTGTTGCCGAGGGCGGCCTTGAGCTGGGCCGCAGTGGTCTTCCCGACCGCAGCCGCCAGCGACTTCCCCGTGACCTGCCTGGCGCTCTTCCCGAAGAACGCCTCCGCGGCGCGGTTCCACATCAGGACCTTGCCCTTGGCGTCCACGGCCAGGGCGACGATGGCGGAGTTGCCGGACGGCCCCGCCGGCGCCCCCCGGCCCGCCAGGGCGTCCGTCGCGGTGGCCTTCTTGCGGTCCTGCATGGCGGTCGCGACGCCTTTTCTTTGGAAAAGCGTAGTGTGTTGAAGGCGGTCGAACCCGGGCACCGGCGCCACGCCCTCGCTCGGCCCCAGGAAAAGGATGCCCCCAGGGTTGACCGCGACGGTGAGCCGCCGCAGCACGCGCCGCTTCTCCTCCGGCGTGAAATAAATCAGGACGTTGCGGCACGCCAGGACCTCCATCCCCAGCAGCGGCGGGTCGCGCAGCAGGTCGTGCCGGCCGAACACCACGCGCTCGCGCAGGACCTTCCCGACGCGCCACGTGGTGCCCTCGCGCACGAAGTACTTGGCCAGGTCCGCCTTCGGGACCGCGCGCAGGTGGGCGTCGCTGTAGCGCGCGGCCCGGCCGACCTGCAGCGCCCCCTCGTCGAGGTCGGTGGCGAAGACCTTCCACGCCGCGCCCGCGCCGGTGCCGAGGGCGTGCGCGAGGACGAGGGCAAGCGAGTAGGCCTCCTCGCCGGTGGCGCACCCTGCGCTCCAGGCGCGCACGGGATGGGCGCGCGCCGCCAGAGGCTCCATCCCGCGCGCCAGCGCCCGCCAGGACGGCGGGTCGCGCAGGAAGGAGCTGAACTTGATGAGGAACGCGGACTGGAGGCGGTCCAGCTCGGAGGCGTCGCCCTCCAGGTGGCGCAGGTACGCCGCCATGGTCTGGCAGCCGCTGGCGGCCAGGCGCAGCTGGAGGCGGCGGTGCAGGGTGCTGGTGCGGTACCCGGAGAACCTGGCGCCGGTGTGCTCCTCCAGCATGGCGAGCAGGCGGAGCCACTGCCGCCGCGAGACCGTGATGCGGCGGGCCAGGGCGCGCACCAGGAAGGCGGGAATCTGGTCGATGGGGAGGATGGCGTCGAGGAGGCCGGTGCGCTGGGCGGCCAGGGGCATGGGGGAGAAGGCGGCCGTCGAGGCGTCCTCCGCCACCGCGAGCCCGCCGCGCGCCTTCACGGCGGCCAGCCCCTGCGCGCCGTCGCTGCCGGCGCCGCTCAGGACGGCCACGATGGCGGTCGGCCCGTAGTCGGCCGCGACGGAGGTGAAGAGGAGGTCCACGCTGGGGCGCGAGTAGTTGACGCGGGGCGCCTGCGACAGCCGGATTTTTCCGGCGTGGACCTCGAGGTGGTGGTCGGGGGGCGCGACATACACCGTCCCCGCCTGGAGGGGCGTCCCGTTGCGGGCCTTCTGGACGCGCAGCCGGGTGCGGTGCTGCAGGAGCTGGACGGCCTGGCTGCGGTGGTTCGGGTCCAGGTGCAGGACGACCAGGACTGGGGCGGGGAACTCCTGCGGCAGCCCATGGAGGAGCCGGCCCAAGGACTCCAGGCCCCCGGCGGACGCGCCCAGGGCGACGACGGAGCCGGGCCGCGTGCGCGGGGCGCGACGGGCGGCCACGCGCCTACTTCTCCCAGCTGTGCTTGCAGGCGCGGCAGGCGTAGCGGTTGGCCAGGACATGCATCTCGATGTTGCGCGACTCGCAGCGGGGGCAGCGGAAGTAGACGATGCGCGGCTTGAGCGGGTTGCCCTTGCGGGTGTGCTTGGTGGCGCGCTTCTTGTGCTTCTGGCAGCGCGGGTTGACGCAGTAGAAGCGCTTGCCGTCGTCGCTGACGTAGCAGCCCAGCTCGGCGCACACCGGCGGCAGGTCGGTGCCGAAGTACTTGTCCACCTTCATGCCCGGCACGGGCGAGGGGCGGAGCGTGGGGACGGGGACGGCGGGGCCGCTGGCGGGGCGGCTGCGCGCGATGGCGTCGGCCAGGAGGCGGCGCGCGCGCGCGAGCGCCGCCGCGTCGGCCGCCGGGTCGCGCCCCTCCGCCATCAGGGCCTCACAGGGACGTCCACGCTCATCAGGTCGTCGGCGACCAGGCAGTCGGGAAACACCTTCTGGGCCTCCTCCAGGACGGGGGCGCCGTCGCGGTGGCGGGGGCTGATGTGGGTGAGGGCGAGGCGGCGCGCCCTCGCCTTGGCGGCGATGCCGGCGGCCTCCTGCGCGGTCATGTGGCGGTTCTCGCGCGCCTTCTCGACCATGTCGCTGGTGTAGGTGGCCTCGCAGATGAAGAGGTCCGCGCCGAGCGCCGCCTCCATGACGCCGAGGCAGGGCTGGGTGTCGCCGGAGTACGCCACGCGGCGGCCGGGGCGCGGCGGGCCGAGCACCTGGTCGGGCGTGAAGCTGCGGCCGTCACGCGTCGTCACCGCCTCGCCGCGCTGGAGCTTGCCGAAGAGCGGCCCCTCGGGGATGCCGAGCGCGAGCGCCTTGGGCTTGTCGAAGAAGCCGGCGCGGTCGGGCTCCTGCAGCGCGAAGGCGAGGTTGTTGATGCCGTGGTCGCCCTGGTACACGTGGACGGTGTAGCCGTCCTTCGCGATGGCGTCGCCCGGCTTGACCTCCTGCACGTGGATGGGGAACTCCTTGGGCCAGCCGCGCAGCTCCTTCCACGCCGCCACGAGCCGGGGCAGGCCGGGGGGGCCGTAGAGCCAGAGCGGCGAGGTGCGCTCGTTGAGGGCCATCGTCTTGAGCAGCCCCGGGACGCCGTAGCAGTGGTCGCCGTGGTAGTGCGTGAGCCAAATCTGGCTGACCTGCTGGTAGCTCAGGCCCGACTTCTGGATTTGCCGCTGCGTGCCCTCGCCGCAGTCCCACAGGAGGATTTCGCCGCCGCGCTTGACCGCGATGGCGGAGAGGCCCCGCTCGGCAGTGGGCCAGCTCGCGCCGGTCCCAAGGAACGTGACGGAGAGGTTTGAGCTCATCCGGACGGGCTCTTGACCCGGCTCGGCCATTTAACGGCGGCGAAGCACGACGCCCCACCCATCCGCAGCTCCCGCTGATTCTGCTGCCCGCCTGAACCACGAATTGCACGAATTCCACGAAAACGAAGCGGGGTCGACGGGTCTCCACAGAGGGGTTCGTGCAATTCGTGAAATTCGTGGTTGAGCGGGGCTAGAGCCGGCGCAGCACCGCGAAGTGGCGCGTCAGGCTGCGGTGGGCGCGCTCCTCGTGCCGCTCCACGACCTCGAAGGCGGCGCCCGGCAGGAGCAGCGCGGGGTCGGGGTGGCCGACCACGGCGTATGCCCCGCGCGGCAGAAGCTCCGCGAACGCTGCGAAGGCGCGGCCGTAGAGGGCCGCCAGCGCCTCGCCGTCGGTGCCGGACGCGCGGCCATACGGAAGGTCCGTCACGAGGCCATCGACCTGGCCCACCAGTTCGGGCGCGGCGCCGATGTCGGCCTCGAAGACGGTGGCGTCGAGCGGCTCCGGCGGGACGTCGGTCAGCGTCTGCCAGGTGCCCTGCACCATCCAGGCGTCGAGGTCGGAGCCGAGCGCGCGGTAGCCCTCCAGCGCGGCCTCCAGGACGAACGTCCCGGTGCCGCAGAAGGGGTCGTAGATCGAGCCGCCCGGCGGCACGCGCGCCAGGTGCAGCAGGCTGGCGGCGCGGCGGGGGTGCAGGCCGACGGGGCTGAAGTGCGCCCGCTTCTCCGCGACGCGGCCCTCGAACGCGCTGCGGTCGGGCTTGCCGCGCAGCAGGCCTGCGTGGACGCGGCCGTCCAGAATCCACGCGAAGACCGTGAGCTTGGGCGCCTTCAGGTCGATGGGGTGGCCCGCGTCGGCCAGCGCCTTGCCGAGGCGGCGCTCGATGGCGAGGCTGTTGGCGCTCTTGGCGAGGCCGCGCCGCTCCGAGGTGACGGCGGCGGGCTCCTTGCCGGGCGCGTGGCGGGCGACGGCCTGCGCCAGCGCCTCGATGCCGGCGGGGGAGTCCTCGGCGGAGGCCCATGCTTCGCCCCACTCGTGCGCCAACGCCATGCGCGAGAGCGCCGCGTCCGTGCCGGCAGGCTCCTTGGGGACGACCGCCGCGACCAGCCCGTCCAGGGCGACCGTGGCGCCGGGGTCATGCACGGCAAGCAGCGCGCGCAGCTCGGCGGCCGGGAGCGTCGCGTGCTCGCCGGACAGGAGGACCAGCCGGGGCAGCACACGCGGCGGACGCGGGCGCCGCTTAATCGCGTTGCTTGCGGCGTGGCAGGCGACGCAGGGCGGACCCCTTGTGCATCGCCAGGTGGTCCGTCTTGTCGCTCTGGATGAGGTATTGCGGCTCGGTGGGGGAGGCGCGCACGGTGTAGCCCTTGAACGGCGTAGCGCGCGTCACCCTCCGCACGATGCGCCCGCGCACCCGGCCGGCTTCCGAGTTCCACGCCACGTGCTCGCCGACGCGGAAGGCCCGCCTCTTCATGCCGGGCCTTCGCCGCCGACCGGCATCAGGCTTCCGCCCAGCTTGGACGCCGGGCTCGTCCTCAGGCGTTCAGCGTGGGCACGGCCACCATCATGGGCGGCGCGACGGCGGCGGACTCGCCGGCCACGATGCGGCGCAGCGCGTCGGTCGTGGTCAGGAGCGTCTCCTTGCCGTTGCGCACCTTGTCCAGCACGCCCATGCCAACGAGCTTCTTCACATGGAAGCTGGCCAGCGCGGGGCTGATGCCGAGGTCGCCGGCAAGCGCCTTCTGGCTCGTCATCGGGTGGCTGGCGACGTAACTGGTGATGCGGTTGGCGGAGTCGCCGCGGACGGCGCCCGCGACGGCCATGTCCTGCCGGCTGACCTTGCCGCCCGCCTCGAAGTAGCACTTCTGGTTGTTCACCTTGCGGATGGCGACGAGGCGGCCCTTCTCCAGCTTGTCGAGGTGGTGCACGATGGTACCCCAGCCGGTGCCCATGCGGCGCCCAAGCTCGCTGGCGTGGATGCCGGGGTTGCCCTGGATGACCTGGAAGACCTGGGCGCGCAGCGGGTGCTTCAGGATCTCGTCGTCCTCGATGCGGCTGAACCCGGCCATGCCGGGCAGCCCCGCGACCCAGCCGAAGCGGCGCAGCAGGCTCAGCAGGCCGTAGCCGGAGGCGGCGGCGGTCGCGGCGGCCCCGGCGCCCGCGAGGGCTGCGAAGGCGGGCTGGGGGAGGGCGCGGGGCCGCAGCGAGGCGACCAGGCCCATGTAGAGGGAGACGAGCGCGGCGACCTGGCCGCCAACCCAGGCGAGGGCGGCGCCGGTGGCCTGGGCGGCCGCGAGGGCGCCGTCCGCGAGGACGCGGGCCGCAGCGGAGATGCCGTCGCCTGCGATTGCGAGCGCGCTGCCGGCGCCGGAGCCGAGGGCGGCGAGGCCGTCGAGCGCGGCGAGGCCGGTGGCGCGGGTGGCGGCGGCGAGGGCGTGCGCGGCGAGGCCCGCGACGCTTGCGGTGGCCTCGATGGCGGCGACCGCGCCGTCGGCGACGGCCTTGGCGACCTGCTGCACGAAGCGGCCGACCGCCCCGGCGGCGCTGCCGACCCCGTCGGCGGCGGAGCCGGCGGCGCTGCCGACCCCCTTGGCCGCGGAGCCGATGCCGTGCGCCACCTTGTCCACGAGGGACTGGCCCTTGGCGACGGTGCCGTTGGTGAGGCCCGCCGCGTCCGGCGCCTGCGCCGCCACGGAGGTGGTCAGCAGGGCCAGGGCGGCCAGGAGGGCAACGGTGGGCGTCGCGCGCATAGTGGGAGAGCCCATTTGCGTCCTATATCAGGATATTGGTGAACTTGCTCGGCTGAGCCCTGGAGACTGTCACGTTTGGGTGAAGCGGCCGAGGAGGGCGCGCACCCGGTCCTGCAGCGGCGCGTCCACCTCGACCACGGCGACGCCTTGGCCCGGCATCCCGTAGAGGACCTTCGCGCCCATCGGCGCCTCCAGGAAGCAGGGCAGCCCCAGCAGGTCCTCCTCGCCCTCCACGAAGACGCGGACGGGGCCCTCGCCGGGGGCGTCGTCCTCGTGCCCCATGCCGAGGCGGATGGCGTCCCACGCCTCGCGCGTCACCTGCCCGGCGGGGTTGCGGACCTTGAACGCGAGGCGGCCCCAGGAGCCCAGCTCGACCTCGAAGAGGCGCTCCGCCTGGCCGCGCTGGGTCTGGAAGTCGCACACGAAGAGGCGCGGCGTGAGGCCCAGCTCCTTCACGGTGAGGCTCACGACGTCGCCCACCGCCACGAGGACGTCCTCGTCGGTGAGCAGCGCGCCCAACTGGTCGGTGCTGAGGACGGGGCCGAAGGGGGCCGCCAGCTCGCGGCGCAGGGCGTCGGGCAGGAGGTACGCCACGCGGGGGCGCGCGTCCGCCGCCACGCCCT
This sequence comes from Thermoplasmata archaeon, assembly GCA_034667745.1. GTDB lineage: Archaea > Thermoplasmatota > E2 > JACPAO01 > JAHFTW01 > JAHFTW01. The sequence goes on along the minus strand of JAXDQP010000002.1, from coordinate 6,969 downwards.
ACTCCTTGGGGCCGAGGCCGGGGAACTGCGCCTGCACGGCGCGCCACGCGGCCTTCTGGGCGTGCTGCTCGCTGCTGCGCCAGCCGAAGTCCGTGTTGTAGGCCGCCAGGAAGACGCGCTGCGCCTCGGCGGGCAGGGCCTTGGCGTCCTTCGGCAGCGTCTCCAGGGAGAGCGTCATCACGGCGCGCACCCGGCGCGGGGATAATGGCGTTGCGCTGCCACCCGGGCGACATCCCCCTCGGGCTTGCACGGCGCGCGGAGGCCGCCACCCGGTTGCCTTAGGCGATGGAACGGAGGCCTGCGATTTCGGCGATTGTGAGGATTTTCGAGAAGCGCGCAGCGAAATCGACGTTCCCAAAATCGCGGAATCGCCGAAATCGCAGGCCTCCCACACACGCGCTCCGGCCAAGGCCTTCGCATCGTCGAGCCTCTGGAGGCCTCGCCGTGGCCGGAGGAAACGTTGTCCCGGAATTGAACAGGCGACGCGGAGCGTGCAGGCCCCGGCCTAACGAACCTTGAGCGCGTAGGTTCCGGGCTTCTGGATGTTCATCGTCTTGGCCAGCTCGCTCTGCGCCGGGTCGATGATGGTCAGGAGGCCGCTCCAGTTCTTGCTGGTGGCGCCGCCGCAGTTGGGGCACTGCACCTCGTCCGAGAGGAGGTGGCAGACCTTGCACGCCTTGTTCATCAGGCAGCCCCTGCGCTGGCCTTCTCGGCCTTCTTGACCTGCTTCTTGCTGGTCGGCTTCTCGCTGCGGCCCTCGCCGGCGTCGGCGCCGCCCGCGGCCGCGTCCTCGGGCTTCTTGCGGCGGTCCTCGTCGATCCACTCGAACTTGCCCAGGCCGGGCTGGCGCATGGTGAGGCCGATCTTGGACTCGCGGGGCGACAGCTCGTTGAGGCTGGCGGTGACGATGCGGGCGCGCACGTTCTCGCCGACCTCGAGGGTGCGGCCGGTCTCCTTGCCGACGAGGCGCTCGTTGTGCACGTCGGCGGTCATGAAGTCGTTCATGACCTGCGACATGTGGACGAGGGCGTCCAGCGGGCCGATGTGGACGAAGGCGCCGAACTCGACGACCTCCGCCACGATGCCGTCGACGACCTCCTGGTTGTCGGGCTTGAAGACGAGGGCGTCGAAGGCGACCTTCTGGTAGATGGCGCCGTCGCCGTGGATGACCTGGCCCTCGCCGTCGGGGCGGACGGCGGTGGTGAGGACGGTGATGCCGTGCGTCTTGTTGAGGCGGCCCTCGAAGCTGCCCTGCACCAGCTTGGCGATGGTCCCCTGCAGGTCCTCCGTCATCTGCTCGGGCGGGATGCGGACGGTGTCGCTCATCTGGATGATTCGGTACACGGGCTCAAGCTCCCTGGGGTTCCCTGGTGGGCGCCCCGTTCGACGCTTCCGCGACGGGACGTCCGATTTAAGCCTTGGCGATGGGCCTACGGCGGCGGCGCCTTGCTCTCCAGGCCGTCGGTGCCTTGCCCGTACTTGCCGCACAGGGGGTACTTGTGCAGGCGGTGCATGTAGCGCAGCTCGTCGTAGCTGCCCCAGTAGTTGACGTGCACCGAGAGGCTGAGCTGCGACTGCGCGGCGGTGCCGCTGGCCTGGAAGTGGTAGACGCCGTTGGGGGGCGGCAGGCCGGCGAAGGTGTTCTCGCCGTACATGCGGGAGGCGTTGAGCGACCAGTGGACCGTGGTCTGCGCGGCGGTGGGGGTGCCGGGGTCGCGGCCGAGGTGGCCGGGGAACAGCGAGGTGCCGTCGGGCGCCAGGATGTTGACCGTGAGGTCGGTGGCCGCCAGGCTGGCCGCGCTGCCGGCGAGGGTGCCCACTAGGTCGAAGCCGCGGACGGCGCAGCCCTGCTCGACCGGGAAGGCCCAGCTGAAGTCGACGCCGCCGGGCGGCTGCGGCGCGGGGGCGGGGGCGCCGGGGAGGCCGGCGAGCGCCACGCCGAACTGGGCCGTGGTGGAGTTGCTGAACGACGGCGGGATGTAGACCGGCTTCTGGTAGGCGACGCCGCCGGGCAGCTCCGTCGGGAAGGCGTGCGCGTCGTGGCCGTGGGTGGGGCCGTCCACCAGGACGGTGTGCATGCCGCCGGGGACCTGCTGGTCGTTGGCCTCGTGCGCGTTCACGTGGGTGTGGAACGCCCAGGTGCCGGGGTTGTTGCCCTGGATGAGGACGTCGTAGCGTTGCGCGGGGGCGATTTCGACGGTGTCGACGTAGCGGCGCGCCTCGGGCGGCAGCAGGACGCCGTCCTGGTGCGTGATGAGCATGTCGTGGCCGTGCAGGTGGACCGCCTCGGTGGTCTCGCCGGCGTTGAGGATGCGGATCCGCAGCGTCTTGCCTGGCTCGACGTGGTACCAGGACTGCTCCTGCTCCTCCGTGAGGGGGAAGCTGTGGCCGTTGATGAGGAACACGTCCGCGGCGCCGGAGTCAATGGGCGGGTTCTGGCAGTCGGGCTTGCCCGAGGTGAAGCAGCCGGCCGGGTGGGCGTGCGGGTTGACGCCCGGGATGGCCTCGACGACGTTGCGCGCCATCGTGCTCAGGACCATGACCGCCTCGGCGTCCGCCTTCGGCTCGGCCTTGGTCTCCTGCGGCTTCACGACGAACATGCCGTAGAGGCCCTGCATCACGTGCAGGTGGGTGTCGACGTGGCAGTGGTACCAGAGGGTGCCGGCGCGCTTGGCGATGAAGTCGTAGGTGAACGACTGGCCGGTCTCGACGGCCTGCTGCGTGATGCCGGGCACGCCGTCCATCGGCTCCGGGACGTACTGGCCGTGCCAGTGGATGGTGTGCGGGTGGAAGTGGCTGTGGCTGAACTCGACCAGGACGCGGTCGCCCTGCGTCACCGTGATGGTGGGGCCGGGGACGCTGCACTTGCCCTTCAGGTCGGCGCCGAGGTTGGGGGCGTCGCCGGGCAGGGGCGTGAAGTAGCTGATGGCCGCCGCAGAGTAGGCGTCGCTCGGGTCGACGGGCTCGGCGCAGAAGGCCCACAGGTTGGCGTTCATGCCGGGGTAGACCGTGGTGTTGAGCAGGTCCACGACGGTCATCTTGAGGTGGACCGTGCGGCCCGTCTCCTTGACGGGGGCGTTGGGGTCGTAGGCGCCGCTGGAGCTGGAGCAGCCGGCGAGCGCGGTGGCGGCCAGGAGGGCGAGGGCGAGCGGTGCGAAGGAGCGGCGCATCATCGGAAACCGGACCGGACGGGGGTGCTTTCGGACGGGGGAGGGGAAAAAGGGATTGGCGGGCTCAGTAAACCTTGCCGGGGTCCATGTCGAGGTGCGCCACGATGTCGAGCCTGAACGCGACGTTGACGCCGGTCTGCAGGGTGACGACGGCGGTGTAGGTGCCGGCGCCGAGCTTGGCGGGCTCGCTGATGACGGCGTGCTCGTCGGCGCCGGTGCCGGAGGCCACCGTGCTGTCGCCGCGCTTGATCTCCCACTGCACCTTGGCGGCGCCGGCGGGGTCCGCGTCGGAGGCGTAGCTCATGTTGACGAGCATGCGGGTGCCGCCGAGCGGGAGGTCGAAGTTGTCGGTGACCTGGTCGCAGGTCTGCGGCGAGGGGTTCTGCTCGTTGCTGCAGACCGCCTGCAGGCTGCCGTTGCTGCCGGCCTGGAGGGTTCCCGTCACCTGCTTGCTGAGGGTGGGCGCGGGGCGCTCGCCGGGCTTGGTGACGTAGAACTTGAACTCGCCCGAGGTGGTCGGGTGCGCGCCGTCGGCGGCCAGCAGGTAGAGCGAGTAGATGCCGGTCTTGCTGAAGCTGCCCGCGATGGTGGCCATGCCCGTGCCGGGGCGGGTGCCGACGCCGAGGGCGTCGCACAGGTCGCCGCTGAAGGTGTGGTCGGCGGCCGGGAGGGCGCGCTCGGCCTTGCCGGTGGTGACCGAGCCGGCGGGCGGGCTGGCGAAGGGCTGGCCGACGACGGGGTGGGTGTGGGCGGGCTTGCGCTCGGCCTCGGCGGTCTTGAGGCAGGACCAGGAGAAGCGCAGCGGGTCGCCCTCCGGGTCGCTGCTGCGCGCGGCGCTGAACTTCACGGTCTCGCCGGTGACGGCCCAGTCGGTCTGCGCCTCCATGAGGAAGGTCGCCTTCTTGTTCTCGCCGCTGCCCAGCTTGAGGGCTTGGCTGTATTCCTTCGACTGGCCGGCCGTGGTGGCCTTGAGGGTCACCGTGATGCTGCCGTCCTTGAAGTCGTAGGCGTGCGTGACGGTCTTGCCGTACGCGGTGGTGAGGTGGTCGCCCAGGTCCCACGTGTAGTTGTCCGCCTTCACGTCGGAGGCGAAGATGTAGGCGCCGCCGGCGCCGGAGGGGGCGGTGACCTTGAACCCGGTGCCGGAGCCGCCGGACGAGCAGCCGGCCAGGAGGGCGCAGAGCGGGAGCAGCGCCACCAGGAGGGCGCGCGGGGCGTTCATGGCCGCTCGATGTTGGGGGTCGTTGTATAAGACTTCTGGATGGGACGCCGCGCGAAGGGGGTCGCGGCAAGGCCGCTCGCCAACAAACATAAGCCGCCCAGGGCGTGCGCGAAGCCGTGCGGGTCGTCTTCGTCGGGCGCAACCGGGTCATCTGGCGCCGGCTGCTGCTCTACATCGTGACGCTCGGCATCAGCCGCCGCGTCTGGCTCTACCGCATCAACAAGGAGCTGGATGGCCACGAGGCGCTCGGGCTGCGGCACGGCCTCAATGCGTTCCTGCTCTGCCTCCCGGCCGTCGGCCCCTCCATCGTCACGTTCCAGACCGCGCGCCGCACCCGCCGCATGCTCGCCGGCTCCGGCATTACGTACGGCCCCCCCGCGCTGGTGTGGGCGGCCACGCTGGTCCCCATCCTGGGCAACCTGTTCTTCATCGCGTGGGAGCAGGGCCGCCTCAACCGCTTCTGGGCGCAGGAGCGCGGCAGCGCGGCGCACGGCGTCGAGGTGGACATCGACCTCAGCCAGGACCCCGGCTTCGTCGTCGAGATGGGGCGCGCGCTGCGCGAGTCCTACCACGCCGGCAGCCGCTTCGACCTGCGCAAGAACGCCCGCAAGGCGCGCTGGCAGCAGCGCGCGGCCTCGCTCCAGTCCGCCCGCGAGGAGCGCCTGGCCGTCCGCGAGGCGGGCGGCTCGACGCCGCTCCTGCCGTGGCGCCGCCCCGAGCGCCCCGCGCTGCGCCTGCTGCACGTCACGTGCGGCCGCTGCCAGGCCGCCTTCGAGGTGACGCAGGACCCGACCGCCGACACGCCCGTCGTCTGCCCCAACTGCGGCCAGGCGGAGGTCCTGCCGAGCCTGCGCGCCGACCCGCTGGCGATGCGCACCCCGGCCACCGTCCCCACGGTGCGCGTGGCGTGCCCGCAGTGCGGCACCAAGTTCCAGGCGGTGCGCAACCTGCACGGGCCGACGCCGCTCACCTGCCCTGCGTGCGGCCGCGCCGACGAGCTTCCGGCGCCGGGCGCCACGGCCGAGCCGGCCAAGCGCAAGGCGAAGGCCGCCGCCTAGCCGCGTCATCCGCGAAATCCGCGGTTGACAGACGGGTCAGCGCCGCCGGAACGCGGGCCGCCCGGACACGACGAGCGCCACGCCGACGGCCTGGAGGACGAGGATGACGAACATCCCCACGCTGAGCGTCGCGACCGCGAGCAGGACGGTGAGGGCCAGCACCGGCACCGGGCCCGCGATGGCGAGGACGGGCCACCGCACCGCGAGCGCCGCGATGCCGCCCGCGAGCAGCAGCAGGGCGCCGACGCCGAGGACCGTGGCGCCGATGCGGAGGACGGAGACGAGGCGGTCGAGGCCGATGCGGTCGGCCACGCTGGCGGGGTCGCGGGCGACGTCGAGGCGGACCTCCAGCGTGTCGTTGTCGCGCACGATGACCCGGCGCTCCAGGACGTGGCCGCCGGAGCGCACGGTGAGGTTGGCGGCGGCGTGCTCGCGCAGCGTCACGTTGGCCCAGCCGGCGGCGTCGGTGCGGGCCGCGAGGGTGAGGTTGCCGGCGGGGCTGCGCACCTCGACGGTGGCGTTCTGCGCCGCCGTGCCGTTGGCGAGCACCTGCACGTGCAGCTCGCCGCCGGGGAGGGGCGTGTCGCCGAGGCCGTCGACGACCTGGCCGAGGTAGCCCGACAGGACGCTGGCGGGCAGCACCGCGAAGGCGATGCAGGCGATGGCGAGCAGGGCGCCCCAGGTGGCGAGCAGGATGCCGCCGACCTGCACGCGGCGGCGCAGCGGGTCGCGGCGGGGCGGCGCCCAGGGCGCGGGCGCGCTGCCCGGGGCTCCAGGGGCGCCGGGCGGAGGGGCGGTGGCGCCGCAGCGCGTGCAGAAGCCGGTCAGCGCGGCGTCGAAGCGGTTGCCGCACTCGGGGCACTGCGCGAACCGGGGCTCCATGCTGGCGCCGCACCCGGGCCGGCGGGAAAAATCCTCGCCCCTACGTGGGCGGCGTCGGCGGCGCGGGCGGGGCGCGGGGGGCGCGCAGCGGCGTGAAGAGCGTGCGGGCGCGGTAGATGAACGCGAAGCCCAGCGCGGCGGTGCCGACGAAGGAGAGCGTCAGCAGGGCCGGGCCGAACACCGCGACCATGAGGCCGGAGCCGAGCAGGAACAGGAACGCGCCGGCGAGGGCGAGGCGGGGCGCGCGCAGCCGGAACGCGAAGTAGCCGCCGGCCGCCACGAAGGCCGCCGCGAGCGCGGGCAGCCAGAACCAGCGGTAGAACCCCGTGTCGAGCCCGACGCGCTCGGTGGACTGGCGGGGCGAGGCGGCGGTGAGGTGGAGCGTGGCGTCGGCGGCGGGCGTGCCGGCGGGGACGAACGCCTCGCGGGTCCAGGTGGCGTTGTCGTGCGTGACCTGCACCGCGAAGGTGGCGTTGGTGGCGTGGAAGGTGCCGGAGCCGGCGGCGTCGAGCTGGCCATGCGTGGTGGGGGCGCCCGAGCGGTACACGAGGTCCACCTGGGCGCCGGGCGCCTCGGGGAACCCGACGGTGACGTTGCCGCCCGCGACCGCGGCGTAGGTCTGCGCGTAGTTGGGGCC
>JAXDQP010000001.1:0-20131 GCA_034667745.1 Thermoplasmata archaeon | reverse complement strand
GTAGCCCTGGCAGGGGAAGTCGCGCACCTCGCCGGTCTTGACGTTGCGGATGCGCACGCCCTCGACCCTGTCCTTGCCCAGCACCTCGTCGACGGTGGTGTTCCACAGCACCTGGATTTTCGGGTGGTTCATGGCGCGCGCGGCCATGATCTTGCTCGCCTTGAAGGAGTCGCGGCGGTGGATGATGGTGACCTTGGTGGCGAACTTGGTGAGGAACGTCGCTTCCTCCATCGCGGAGTCGCCGCCGCCGATGACGACGACCTCCCGGTCCTTGAAGAAGAAGCCGTCGCAGGTGGCGCAGGCGCTGACGCCGTGGCCGCGCAGCCGGGTCTCGGACGGGAGGCCCAGCCACTTGGCGCTGCTGCCGGTGGCGACGATGACGGCCTTGGCCTCGTGGCGGCCGGAGCCGCTCAGGGCCGTGAAGGGGCGCTGCGTGAAGTCGACCGAGGTGGCGTCCTCATCGCGGAACTCGGCGCCGAAGCGCATCGCCTGCTTGCGCATCTGCTCCATCAGCGCCGGGCCGGTGATGGCCTCCGCGAAGCCGGGGAAGTTCTCGACGTCCGAGGTGATCATCAGTTGGCCTCCCGCCTCGTAGCCGGCCAGCACCAGGACCTTGAGGTTGGCGCGGGCGGCGTAGAGCGCGGCGGTGCAGCCGGCGGGGCCGCTGCCGATGACCAGGACGTCGTGGACCGTCACGGAGGCGGCCAGCCGGGGCGCGTTCTTGGGGCTTTGGGGTTGGGCTTCGCGCCTATCCCCTTCCCAAACAGGGATGGCGTGGATTCCGGGCCTGCTTCCCTGAAGGGTGGGGCTAAGGCCGGTAGACTTCGAGGGCGGCCATCGCCTGCACGAGGCCGTAGCCCGCCGCGACGTCGTGCGGCCGCGCCTGCCCCGGCACGGGGGCGGCCGTGGACTCCAGGACCTGCTTCAGCCGCATGACGCCGTCGCGGCTGTTGAGCGCCGGGTGGCCCTCCAGCAGCAGCGCGACCGTGGCGGTGACGAAGGGCGTGGCCTGGCTCGTGCCGCGCGCGCGGACGTAGGAGTCGCCGGTCCAGGCGCTCAGGATGTCGACGCCGGGCGCCACCAGCTCGGGCTTCTTGTCGGGGTCGCAGCGGCTGACCGGCAGCGGCACGGGGAGCGGGATGGGCGTGGGCGGCAGGGGGCGGCACGGGTTGGCGGCGTCGTTGCCGCGGCTGCTGTTGCCCCACACCGAGCCGTCGCGCTGCGTGGCGCCCACGGAGATGACGTCCTGGATGTCGGCGGGCGTGGAGACGTCGCTGTTGGAGGGCCCCGCGTTGCCGGCGGCCGCGATGACCACGACGCCGCGCGCGACGGCGCGGCCGATGGCGTCGATGATGGCCTTCTCCTGCGGGCTCTGGCGGGCCAGCAGGGGCGCGGCGCCCTCGGAGCCGAGGCTGAGGCTGATGACCTGGGCGCGGTTGTCCACGGCCCACTGCACCGCCTGCGGGATGGCCTCGACGAGGCAGCCCTGCGCCGCGTTGCCGCACACCTTCGCGACGAGGATGCGGGCGTGCGGGGCGCCGCCGAGGAGGTTGATGCCGCCGTAGGAAATCTTGTCCGCGAGGCTGCTGCCCTGCGCGGCGATGATGCCGCCGACGTGGCTGCCGTGGCCCTCGTCGTCGTAGGCGTTGGCGATGCCGGAGCGGCCGTTCACGAAGTCCTGGAAGCCCACCAGCTCGCCGTTGCCCAGGTCGCCGTCGGCGAGGTGCTTGAGGGCGTTGTGGTGGACGTTGATGCCGGTGTCGAGCAGCGCCACGGTGACGCCGGCGCCGGTGTGGCCGGCCGCGGCGGCGCCGGAGAGCTGCGTGGCGTCGAAGGCCCACTCGGTGCGCGCCTCGCCGCCCACCACGACGCAGCCGGAGAGGGCGGGGAGGGCCAGGAGGGCGAAGGTGAGCGCGGCCGTGCGCATCGTCGTCTGGGAGCCCGCCATATCCGCCTTAAGGCTTCTCCAACCGGTCCCCTACAGGCGGAGGCGGAGGGCGACGTCGGCGACGATGGGCATGCGGTAGCGCTCGCCCAGCATGACCTTCAGCATCCCGATGGCGGCCATCAGCAGGTAGAGGCCGGTGAGGACGTAGACCGCGCCGAAGATGTAGACCGACGACGCGAGGCCGACCTTCTCGGGCAGGAAGAACTGGATGAGCAGGAGCACTAGCGAGAGGACGAGCCACATGCCGAAGAGGACGCCGGACTGGCGGCCGTGGAACTGCGCGAACAGGCTGTCGCGCTTGAAGCGCACCGGGATGAAGAAGAGGAACGGCACGTACCCCACCAAGGCCATGACGCGGTCGGCGGCCGGGATGCGCATCGGGCGTTTCGATTCTGGCGAGGGTTATAAGCGCGTTGAAGAGCGGGCTTGAGTGCGGGGGCGCCGGAACGTTTCGGCCCGGCCACGGCGAAGGCTAAGAGGGGCCAGGGAACTGGCCGTTCCATGCGCAGCCTCTTCGCTGTCGGCATGCTTGCCCTGGTCCTGCTTCCCGCCGCGCACGCGGGCGGCACGACCGTCACCTACGTCGTCGGGACGCACCTGACCTCCCCGAGCATCGGCATCGCCTGCTCCAGCGTCGGCGACACCGACGTCAACGTCGGCGGCGCCTGCCAGGTGGTCCCCTCGGACATCGGCAGCGTCACCATCACGGTCACCGACCTCAATGGCAGCCCTGTCGGCTTCATGTGGATCGGCATCACCGACGCCCAGGGCCAGACCGGCTGCGGCTCGGGCGGCACGGGCACCGGGACGGTCACCGTCGCGCTGCGCTCGGACTGCACCAAGGTCAACGTCTTCCCGGACCTCGGCTCGCTCGCGGGCACCATCACGGTGAGCTAGGGCGAGGTGGCCCCCGGCGCTGGAGGGGTCGAGCCGCGCCGGGGGCCAATCATTGGGAGCCAGCCGGGGGCTGGCGTGCGGGCCTAGTCCTGCCAGGCCCGGCAGTGGGCGCACCGGGATTCCCACCCGCACGAGTTGCACCAGTCGGTGCTGCCCTTGGGGGCGAGGAAGCCGGCCAGCAGGATGTGCTGGAGGCCCTCTTGGTTGGGGGTCGTCATCGAAGGGGGATGAGCGGTGTGCACGGAAGGCCTCTGCCGACAGAGGGCACGGAAACTATAGAGGCGTGCGCAAGAATGGCTGGAATCGCCAGAAAAGCATGGAGGAAAGGGAAGGGATGAGGGAGAGGGAAGGGGAGAGTAGTGTGGGGCGGGAACGCGGGCCTAGGCCTTGCGCTCGGTGTGGCCGCACTTGCCGCAGTGCATGCGGTCCTTGTGCTGCGCCATGAAGACGCCGGCGCCGCACTTCGGGCACGCCTTATGGGTGCGCACGAGCTTGTTGCCCTGCACCTGGTAGAACTTGGTCGCTTCGCCGGGCATGCTCAGTCCTCCTTCTTCGGGGCGTCCTTCTTGGCCTTCTCCACGTAGAGGGAGTTGCGCTTCAGGAGGTGGACGCGCTCGGTCTTGCGGGCCTCGTCGGCCGACTTGTAGGCGCGCGCGGTGCCGCTGCTCCAGCCGCGGCCGTACTCCGACTCCATCGAGTCGATGACGACGTTCTCGGTCTTGCTGCCGACCTCGCTGGCGAGCAGCTGGCGGACCTGGACGCGGCTGGGGGTGGTCTCGCCCTCGTGGCGCAGGGTGAAGACGATCTCCTTGCGGCCCATCAGGGCGTTCTCCTTGTTCGAGACGATGTTGAGCTCCATGGTTGACCTCGGCCAGTCCTTGCGGAGGGGCCTCACGTGCCCTTGCGGGCAACGCGCCGACAAACCCGCAATATAAGAGGGTGGCGGGCGACTGGCGATGGGCAACCAGGGCGGCGCGATGCCTCGGCAGCGCTGAAGTAGGACAGGCCCGCTCGGGCTGCTTGATGGCAGAGAGACCGCCGGTCGTCCAGGCGCTGGGTGTGGGCGGGATTTTCTTCCGCTCGAAGGACCCGCAGGCGCTCGCCGCGTGGTACCGGCGCACCTTCGGCATCGTCGGCCCCGGGGACGGCGTGCCTTGGCAGTCGGAGGGTGGCACCACGGTCTTCGCCCCCTTCGACGCGGACACCGACTATTTCGGCCCGGCGCGGCAGTGGGCGATGGTGAACTTCCGCATTGCCGGCCTGGACGCGGCCGTGGCCGCCCTGGCCCGCGCAGGCGTGCCCCTGGTGAAGCCGGTCGAGGCGATGGAGGGCATCGGCCGCTTCGCCTGGGTGGAGGACCCCGACGGCAACCGCATCGAGCTGTGGGAGCCCGCGGAGTAGGCGCCGCCCGCTGGGGCGGCCCGTGGTAAGCAGGGATAAACCGGGCCGGCGTTCGGAGGCCCAGACAGGGAGCGACCCATGCTTGGAATGAAGGCCTACCCCCAAGACTACATCGACGCCTGCCGCGCGCGAGTGGACGCGGACCTGCGCGCCTACCGCAAGCAGGTCGCCCAGGCGCCCACGAAGGAGTTCGAGGCGCGCTTCTTCAACGGCCAGGTCCTGCTGCTGGACTACCTGTTCGTGCACCGGCTCACCGGCGCCGAGGGCAAGGAGGGTAACGCGCTCAACGAGGTCCGCGTCCTGTGCAACTCGCTCCTGCTCAACGGCGGCAGGCTCCAGGTGGACAAGCTCCCGGGGTGGCCGAACTCCGCCGGCTCGGGCATCAAGCTCCCGCCGGAAACCTCCGTCCTGAAGCTCAAGCCGGGCGACGAGGTCAAGCTGACCGAGGAGGGCTTCGGGAAGCTCTCCAAGGCGTTCTTCGCCGAGATTGAGAAGCGCTACACGTAGGCTAGGGCTAGGTTCGCCGCCGCACGGCCGCGGCCACCGCGCCCAGGGTCCCGAGGACCAACGCCACCTGGAGGCCGGGGCTTTTCCTGTTCGGGTCCAGCAGCCCGCCCTGGCCGTCCTGGAGCTGGCGGAAGCAGCCGGGGTCCCAGCTTCCGTCCGGCGCCAGCGTCCCGCACGCCGTGACCCACAGCTCCTTGCCGACCTCGAAGCGCGCGACGGCGGTGGCGTGCGCTGTCCCGTGGAGGTTGGCCGCCTCGAACCGCACGGTGTACGTCCCGTCCTTGGCGGCGGACTCGCGGAACGGCCACACGTAGGTCACGTCCAGCGGGCGGAGGCGGGCGTTGTGCTCGTGGCGCTGCACGACCGCCGCGCGGTAGAGGTTCACCACCGGGCCGTCGGGTCCGGTGACGTCCATGCGGAAGGCCAGCGGGTCCACGTCGTAGGCGCCCCACGGCGACCCCTCCGCGGTGTGCAGAACCAGGTCGTCGCCGACGAACTGCGGGTGCAGGAGGTTGATGCGCAGCGGCGCGAGGACAGCGAGCTGGAGGCCGGGGTGGTGCGTCGCGTCGGCGTGCGCGCGCACCGCGTTGGGCATCACGTAGCGGTCCTGCGCCGCCATGTCGCAGGCCGGGAGGCTCATGAAGAGGTCGACGCGGACGCTGAAGCCCTGCTCCTTCGGGATGGTGGCGGCCGCGTAGGCGAGCGGGATGTGGAAGCCGTAGACGTAGCCCTTGCCGGCGCCTTGGCTGTCGGCGGTGACCTGCGGGTGCGCGCCGCCGGGGAGGCCGGAGAAGGTCTGCGCGCCGGCGAGCGTCGTGGGCGCCGTCTGGCCGCTCGCGATGACGGTGCCGGAGTTGTAACCCCCACGGTCGATGCTGATGGCCTCGCCAGTGCGCAGCGTGGCGCGCGCCACGACGTTCGGCAGCACGGGGTCGGCCTGCGGCGCCGTGGCGTTGAGCGTGCCGGGGGGCGCGGCGGCGAAGGTGGTGACGTACCAGTCGAGGACCGGCGCGGCGTCGGGGTCCAGCCACACGTCGTAGGCGAGGCCGCGCTCCGGGGAAACGCGGGGCTGGCCGTTCTCCAGGAAGTCGTACCCGACCAGGCTGGGCATCGAGTAGCCGTACCAGGTGGCGTCCTGCCTCTGCGTCGCGCCGTCCAGCGGCGTCCCGGCGGGAAGGCAGCCGAGGGAATGGGAGCCGATGCCGCGCGACGACGAGGGCGCGAAGCCGTCGGGCTGCGCCTGCGTGTTGATGGGGAAGTCCTGGTCGGCGTCGAGCAGGTGGAAGTGCAGCCGCGTCGGCGTCGAGGGCTGCGGGTTCGCGATGCCTGGCCCGTCCAGCGCATGGGCTGCGGGGGCCGCGAGGGCGGCGGCCAGGAGCAGCAGCGCGAGGCGGGACGGGAACGGCACGCGCTCCAGCCTCCGGTGCCGAGGATAAGCCTTGTTGGGGCGTCGGGCAAGCGACGGCGGGAAACCAGCGGCTAGCTGGCCTTTAGGATGAGGCGATAGGGCACGGGCCCCGCGTTGGCGTAGAAGAACGCCCCGCCGCCGCAGCCGTCCTGCTGCGCGCCGACCTGCACGCTCCATGCGCCGCCGACGCTGGCGTCCGTCACGGCCTGCTCGTTCGCCTGGTTCGGGTCGGGGACGGGCGTGCCGCCGCCGACCACGGGGACCTGGCCGCCGCCGCTGGAGCCGCACGCGACGGGGCGGCCGTCCGGCGCGTAGAGGCCGACGTCCACGTCGGTGCCCTCGCGGCCCATGTACTGCCCCTCGAAGGAGGTGGCGGCGACGAGGTGCGCGCCGGGGCGGACGTCGAGGTCGTAGCGGTCCACCATCTGCTCGCGCGGGGTGGAGGGCGGCCGCGGCCCCGCCGGGGGCTGCGTCGGCACGATGGGCTCCACCTGGCCAGTGGCCATCCAGGTCACGGCGAGGCGGCCCGGCAGCGGCTCGTAGGCGGCCTGCGGCGTGTCGTCGACCGAGGAGCCAGTGAGGACGACGGCGACGAGGAAGGGGCCTGCGCGCGAGAGGGTGGCGTGGAAGGTGCCGTCGCCGGGGAGCGTCGCCTGCGCAGTGGAGAGCGCGCCGGGGGCGGTGCCGTTGTCGAGGACGAACCAGTGCGCGGTGAGGCCGCCCAGGCGCGTGGCCTCCCTGATGCGGACCTCGACGGTCGCGTTGGCGGCGGGCAGTCTCTGCACGTCGCCGCCGCCTCCCTGTGGAGCGGCTGCCGCCATCGGGGGGCCGGCCAGCGGAGGGGCCTGGACGTCGAGGTCGAGCCGGGGCAGCCAGTCGCCGCCGCCGACGCGGGCCTCCAGGTGGGTGCCGCGCACGACGGGGATGCCGCCGGAGGGGTCGAAGTCGTCGGGGTAGACGGCGCCGAGGGTGTCGCGCGAGGGGTTGCTGCACCCCGCGAGCAGGGCACCCAGCAGGAGCAGCGCGGCCAACGCCTTCATTGGCCCCAAAGCGCGTTCCCGGCCAAAAGGCCTGCCGCTCAGGGCTTCCCCGCCGGATTCCTCCCAGGCCGCGGATGGCGCGGATTCCGCGGAATCCCGGTTGCTCTCAAAACAACGGAGAATCCGCGCTATCCGCAATCCGTGGTTCAGTCGGGGCGTCAGGGGACGGTCACGACGGGCTCGCGCGGCACGGCCAGCACGGCGCATTCCGCGCGGTAGGCGTCCAGCTCCTGCTGCTCCCGCGCGCCGTCCCAGCCGAGCAGGCCGGCCATCCAGCGGGCGACGGCGGCCGCGGCCTCGGGGTTGCCGCCGGGGGCGAGGCCGGTGGTGGTGCGGCGCAGCATTACGTCGGCGAGGTGCATGGCCTGCTCGCTGCGGACGGCGAACGTCACCTGCGCGCCAAGCGTCGGGGCCGTGGGGTGGACGCGTTGCAGGGCCTCCGGGCGGGGGTCGCTGCGGGCCACCTCCAGCCAGCGCGCGCCGTAGGTGTCCACGAGGGCCGCCGCCGGGGCGTCCTCGATGCCGAGGCCGCGCGCGTCGTGGATGGCCGCCGCGCGGAAGGCGGGCCACCCCTCGGCGCCGCCGGGGTAGAGGGCGGTGCGCGTCGGGTGCCGCTTGGCCAGCTCGGGCTTGCCGAGGAAGCGGGCCACGCGGTCGACGCAGGCCTCCGCGAGGGTGCGGGCGGTCGTGATTTTCCCGCCCTGGAGGCTCCACAGGCCCGCCACGCCGTCCTTGGCGCCGTGGTCGTAGAGGATGTGGCGGCGCGTGACGTTGGACTCCGTGACGCCGGCCTCGTTGACGAGCGCGCGCACGCCCGCGTAGGTGTAGCGCACCTGGTCGAGCGGCGCGTCGGGGAAGTAGCGGCTCGCCGCGTCCAGCAGGTACGCGACGTCCTGCGGCGTGGCGGTGGCCCCGAACGGGTCGCCCGCGTAGTCGGTGTCGGTGGTGCCGATGACGGACTGGCCCTGCCAGGGGAGGATGAAGAAGCTGCGGCCGTCCTTGTTGCGCACCATGACGGCAGCCTGCGTGAAGCCGGGGACGACGAGGTGGATGCCCTTGGTCTTGCGCACCTTGGGCGGGCGGCCCTGCGCGAGCGGCCCCAGCACCTCGTCGACCCAGCAGCCGGCGGCGTTCACGGTGGCGCGGGCGCGCAGGGTGCGGCGCTGGCCGTCCTCGCCCACCACGCGCACCCCGGCGGCGCGGCCGTCCTCGATGACCAAGGACTCGACGCGGGTGTGGTTGAGGGCGACCGCGCCGTGCGCCTGGGCCTGCGCGACGGACTCGATGACGAGCCGCTCGACGTGCTGGATTTGGCCGTCGTGGAAGGTGGCGGCGCCCGCGAGGCCCTTCGGCTCCAGGCCGGGCACCAGGTCGAGGGTGCGGCGGCGGTCGAGGTAGCTGCGGCGGGGGAGCGACTTGCCCCAGCTCAGCAGGTCGTAGAGCATGAGGCCGACGCGGACGGTGCGGCGCGCGGCGACCTCGGGGTAGATGGGGTAGACGAAGCGGAGGGGGCGCACGAGGTGGGGGGCCTGGCGCAGCAGCCGCTCGCGGTCGCGCAACGCCTCGTGGACGAGCCCCAGCTCGAACTGCTCCAGGTAGCGCAGGCCGCCGTGGGCGAGCTTGCTGGACTTGGCGGAGGTGCCGGCGCCCCAGTCCTTGCCCTCCACGATGCAGACGGAGAGCCCGCGCAGCGCGGCGTCGCGGGCGATGGCGGAGCCGTTGATGCCGCCGCCAACGACCAGGAGGTCGAACGTCCGCCCGGCGGGGTCCTCCACGGGAGGGCGATGGGGGCGCTCGCCTTCAAGCGTGCGGTGCGGCGGGGCGGCCGGCGAGGGCCAGGTCGCGCAGGCCGAGGGCGAGGCGAACGAGGGCGGCGTCGCCCATCGCGTCGAGGCGGACGGCGGGGAACTTGGCCTGCGCCACGAAGCCGTGCCCGCGCAGTTCGGGGCGCTCGTCGCACCACGCCAGCCACGCCTCGGGGGTGACGCCGTGGGTGTGCAGCAGGACGCGGCTCAACTCCAGCGCCGCGGTCGCCTCGCGGGCGTGCAGCGTGGCGGCGGTGTAGGGGTGCGCGGCGTCGGCGCCGACCCCCATGAGGCGGATGCTCAGGCGGCCGACGGCCAAGGCCCCGCCCGCGTGGCCCCAGGCGTGCGCCAGGGTGCGGACCCGCAGGGCGGTGGCGGGCTCGAGGCGGGCCAGGAAGGCCTGCAGGGCGGTCTCCTGTGGGGCGAGGGTGGCGGCCGGGGGCATCAGCCCTTCAGCGGCCGGGAAAGAGATAGGGTTTGCCGTAGGGTGGGGCGCTTCGGATGCCTCAGGAGGGAGCCGTCCGGAGTTCGGCCCGCGACGACGGCGGGTTCGGGGAATGCCGAAAGGCTGAAACGGCTCCGTCCCGGTCGCGGCGGCGTGAAGGAGGCGCTGCTGGAGAAGATGGCGGGCGAAATCACGCTCAGCCAGAGCCCCGGCGCGACCCTGCGTAAGTGGCGCGAGACCTTCCAGTTCAACCAGTCCGAGCTCGCCGCGCGGCTCAAGGTCAACCCCAGCGTGGTGTCGGACTACGAGTCGGGCCGCCGCAAGAGCCCCGGCATCGCCACCATCAAGCGCCTCGTGGAGGCCCTGGTCGAGATGGACGAGGCGCGCGGCGGCCACGTGGTCGCGCGCTACCACTCGCTGATGAACCCGACCGAGGGCATCCTGAGCATCGGCGAGTACCGCCGCAACGTCCCCGCCACCGAGTTCGTCGAGCGCATCGAGGGCCGCGCCCTGGTTCTCGGGAACCTCGCGGAGAAGTCGGTGCAGGGCTACACCCTCATCGACTCCATCAAGGCCATCGCCACCCTCAACGCCACCGACTACGTGCGCGTCTATGGCTGGAACACCCAGCGCGCCCTCTGCTTCACCGGCATCAAGTACGGCCGCAGCCCGATGATTGCCATCCGGGTCCACCCGATGAAGCCCAGCATCGTCGTGTACCACCGCCCCGAGGACGTGGACAAGCTCGCCTACCGCCTCGCGGAGTTCGAGCAGATTCCCCTCATCGTCACCGAGCTTGAGCTTCCTGAGCTGGAGAGCCGGCTGCGCGGGATGCTGGCGTAGCGTTTTTCGGCTTCCAATCCACGGCCTCCGCTCCATGCGCCACCCTCCCGGCCAGAAAGGATATTGCGGGAACCTCGTTCCACGGGGCATGGCCATCCTCACCCGCACCGTGCCCGCACTCCTTGCATTCCTGCTGGCGGGGCTCGTCCCCTGGGCCGCGGCCGATTTCACCGACGCGGGCTACCACCTTGGGATCCAGTACAACATGGACCAGACCGAGGTGGACATCCTCGTCCTGCCCTCCGCGTCCCCCTACGCGCTGCGCGACGCGCGCCTGGTCGCAGCGTCCGTCCAGGCGTGGGAGGACGGCGTCACGCACCTTGGCCCCGCCTGGCTGGCCGCCGGCCTCAACCTGCACCTCTACCGCGTCGGGCTGGACACCATCCCGGCCCAGGCGCTGTGGGACCCTGAGGTGGTCGTCGCGCCCGCCGAGTTCAACCCCACGCTGCTGGCCGGCGCCGGCCTCGAGGCGATGAACACCGCCGGCGTCTATGCCTGCCACGGCGTGCCGCCGCCGGTGTCGTCCACCTTCGCGCAGCAGGTGGCGGCCATGCCCGGATTCCACCAGCACCCGGGAAGCCCCTGGGGCGTGCTCAGCAAGCGCGCGAACGCCGCAGGGCGCGGCTGCGGCAACGGCGGCACCCTCTGCCTCGCCGTCGCCACGAACTTCCTGGGCACCCCCAACGACGCGAACGGCCGCGACATGTACGACCTCCTCTCGCACGAGATTGGCCATTGCCTAGGCCTCGGCCACCTGGGCAACGGCTTGGACTTCACGGCGGCGGCCTACCCGGTGGACGACATCATGGCCTACTCCCACGGCGACCGGCGGGCCAGTGGCCACGTCCTGTGCGTCTCGACGCTGGACGTCCTCGGCCTGGAGAGGGTCTATGGCTGGCTGCTCGGCCAACCGGGCTACCCGCAGTTCCCCGCCGGCAGCTTCGTCGACATGGGGCCCAGCGAATGGAGCGCCGACCCCTGCCCGGACCCATCGTTCTCGCTGCTTCCGCCGCCCCCCGTCGCGCCGTGACGGCGGCTACGTCGGGAGCACGGACACGCCCAGGAAGGCCAGCGCCTCCAGCATGGCGAACAGCAGCCAGAAGACGACGCCGGCGCCGGCGGTGACGATGGCGCCGTTGTCCCACCGCTTGGCCCACAGGAAGCCGACGCGCGTGTAGTTGCGGTGGTTCGTCCAGAAGACGTAGGTGCCCGCCACGAACATGAGCCCGCAGGCGACGAGCGTGGCGCGCACCGAGGCGCGACTGCCGAACGTCAACAGGTAGAGCAACGTGAACGAGGCGACCATGAGGCTGGCGCCGAGCCACTCCGCCATCAGGAAGCCGCGCGCCGCCGTGTAGGCCGCGACGGTCTCCGGGCTGACGCTCATGCCGGCGCGGGCCTTCTGCATCTGTGCCTTGGGGTGGTTGCGGCTGCCGAAGTCGCGCAGGAAGCCCATGCCCGGACCTACGGGTAGGCCCTCGACGGCGTGCGCGGGTACGGAAGCATGTCGCGGATGTGCTCCTGCCCAGTGAACCAGCGCAGCAGGCGCTCGATGCCGAGGCCGAAGCCCGAGTGGGGGACGGAGCCGTAGCGGCGCAGGTCGAAGTACCACTCGTAGGGCCGCAGGTACTCGGCGTCAATCATCTCGTCGGTGGCCTTGTCGCCCAGGCGCTTGGCGATGGCCTGCCGCTCGTGGCCGAACTGCTTGCGGTCGTCGTGGTCCGGCGAGGCGCCCATCGCGTGCCACTGCGCCAGCAGCCGCCTCTTCATGCTCTCGACGTCCTCGCTGCGCTGCGAGCCGCCAATCAGTTCGCCGAAGCCCTCGGGGCCGAGCATGTCGCTGCACAGGACGCGGTCGGTGCCGGCCTTCTCCGCCATGTAGAACGCCTTGATGCGGGCGGGCCAGTCGCAGATGAAGATGGGGCTCGTGCGGCCCTCGGTGAGCGCCTTCTCGTGCGGGACGCCGAAGTCCTCTCCGTAGGGTAGGTGGAAGCCCCTCTTCTGGAGGATGTCGATGGCCTCCGCGTAGTCGAGGCGCTCGAACGGCGCCTTCACTGCGAGCAGGCGGGCCGGGTCCTGGCCCAGCAGGCGCAGGTCGGGGCCGCACTCGGCGGCGACGGTGTGCGCGAGGAACGTGACCATCTTCTCCTGGAACTGGCGGCTCTGCTCGGCGTCCCACCACGCGTACTCGGCCTCGAGGTGGTGGAACTCGGTGAGGTGCTTGTTGGTGCGGCTCTTCTCGGCCCGGAACGAGGGCGTGATGCTGAACACCTTGGGAAGGCCGAAGATGCAGCCCTCCAGGTACATCTGCGCCGACTGGCTCAGGTAGGCGGTCTGGCCGAAGTAGTCGAACGTGAACAGCGTCGAGCCGCCCTCGCAGGCGTTCGTCGTGATGACGCTCGGGTCCACCTCGACGAAGCCCTCCTGCTGGTAGAAGTCGCGGATGGCCTTGTAGAGGCGCCCCTTGATGCGCAGGATGGCCGACATCTCCGTGCTGCGCAGCCACAGGTGGCGCTTGTCCAGCTCGAACTCGGTGCCCTGCTCGCCGCGCAGGGGGAAGTCGGCGGCGCGCTGGTGCAGCGCGAACTTGGTGGCCTTGACCTCGAAGCCGCCGGGCGCGCGCTCGTCGGCGACGACGGTGCCCTCCAGCGTCTCGACGGAGGACTCGATGAGCGCGGACTTCGCCGCCTCCAGGCTCGCGTCGTCGGCCACGCCCGCCTTGACGGTGCACTGCACGGTGCCGGTGCCGTCGCGCAGGACGACGAAGGCCATCTTGCCCGCCGTGCGCTGGCGGTGGACCCAGCCGCGCAGGTGGACGGCCTGCCCCGTCTTGGAGCCGGCCAGGATGTCGCGGACGCTGTCGAACTGCACGCGGCGGGCCAGGGGGGACCCCATCAAAAGGCCCACCTTCACTGGGGCGCGGTCCAATGCCGCTTTCCGGGATAGAAGTCGGGCCACCGGTGGTCCGGTCTCCCCTCGGCCTCCCACCACTGGTCGAAGCGCGCCTTCCACCTGCGGTAGTCGGCCTGCGGCGTCGGGAAGCGCTTGTGCCGGAGGTCGCGCAGCGCCTGCTCGACGTGGGGGACGTTCCCGGCCGCCAGCCGCCACGCGCCAGTGGGCAGCGCGCGCAGGTCGAGGATGCCGTAGCCCTTGACGCGGCCGGTCGGGTCGATGAACGGCGCCACGTAGGAGCGCACGAGGGCGTCCAGCGTCCGGAAAACGGGCTTGCGGCCGTGCAGCCCCACGCAGCGCGAGCGGGCCACGGTGCCCCAACGGCCGTCGGGGGCTTGGTAGAGGAACAGGACGTGGTCGAGGCCATCCACCGACTCGATGTCCAGGAGGAGCGGGGGAAAACCGTGCTGCTCCAGGATGCAGGCGGCGCTGAGGGCGGCCTCGAAGCAGTGCGCGGTGCCGTGCGCGACCACCCCCCGGAACGTGCGCGCCGTCGGGCCCCTGCGCTCCCAGTTGTAGGGCAGAGCGTTCAGCCACTCCTGCACCTCCAGCGGCGTCCGGAGGCGGCCCACGAGGGCGCGCTCCCGGCGGGTGAAGCGGGGCGCAGGCACGGCTCTCCCACGGCCGGCTGCGCACTTGGGCTCTCTGGTCAGGAGCGCACGAGGGCGTGAAGCACGTTCACTTTCCCCTCGCGAAGCGGGAAATGTGCGCGGCCGGTGCTTTCGCGCATGTCCCTGTGGGTGGCCTGCTACACGTGCCGCGAATCCTTTGAGGCCGACCGGCATCCGGGCCTCGTGCGCTGCGCGCCCTGCACCGACCGCGCCGCCTACCGGCTCCCGCGCGCCGCCCGCGTGGCCGTCGAGGTGGGGGCGTGAGCTTCGCCGTCGTGGTCTGCCCGCAGTGCCACGCGCCGTGGGCCGTCGAGTCCCGCCACGCCTCGGCCGCCTGCCCCAGTTGCCGCAAGGGCGTCGAGCTGGCGCACCGCGTCAAGCTGTGGGAGGGCACGGATGCCCGCGAGGCGCAGCGGCAGGCCGCGCAGCACCGCAGCCAGATGGCGGGCAAGGGCGTCTCGGCGGCCGTCAGCGTCTACCAGCCCACGGCCCGGGTGCCCCGCCACGACTCGCCTGCCGAGGAGGCGGCCGCCAGCGCGCGCGGCATCGCCAACAAGGGCTTCCGCGCCGAGATGGTGGCCGCGACCCTGAGCCGCGGCGGCCCTGCCACGCACGCCGACCTCATCGACGCGCTCCAGCTTGCGGGGCTTGACGCGGACCGCGCGGAGGCGGAGGTCACCCGAATGCTCGCCTTGGACATCTTGCTGGAGCCCAAGGCGGGCCACTACCGGATGCTTTCGTAGCCCCGCTGGAACCACGGGTTGCCGCTACGCCTCGCCCTTGCGCTGCGCCCGCCGCCGCTCGCGCCGCACCTGGTCGCGGATTTCGGGCGGCACGATGGGGTCCAGGACCTTGCGCTGCGCCAGGACGGTGAGGAACACGCCGTAGGCGGCGCTGGCGAGGGCGGGGAAGATGCCGACCTGCGGCAGGTTCTGCACCCAGAACCAGCTGATGGCCATGGCGGGCGCCAGCAGGACCGTTCCCTGCACCATGCCCTTCCAGAGGCGGCCCGCCGCCGAGCCGCGCCCGACCCAGACCGCCGCCGCGCCGTGCGTCATCACGAGGCCGGTCGCGAAGAGGAGGACCGTGGCGTAGGCGACGATGGCGGCGGCGTCGAGGCGGACGGCGGGCTGCACGAGGAGCGCGACGGAGAGGGCGAACAGCGGCATCGTGTGCATCGCGCCGAACGCGAAGCCGAAGGAGACGCCGTAGTAGGGGGTGTCCTTGCGGGTGCGGAACTTGCGGAAGCCCAGCACCGCCGCGATGGCGAGCCCGGCCAGGAGCGCGAAGCCGAACGTCGAGTAGGTCACGGAGTAGACCAGCGTCCCCGTCGCGAGCGGCTCGGTGCCGGGCTGGAGGACGCGCGGATTGTCGAACGGGAACAGGTTGACCTCGAGGAACTTGACGGCGATGCCGGCGAACAGGCCGGCGGTGAGGGCGAAGAAGAGGCGGTTCTGCTCGAAGTAGCCCTCGTAGCGGCGCAGCACCCAGTAGATGAGCGCCATCGCCGGCACCAGGGTCAGCACGGAGGCCACGAGGGTGGGCGACGCCACGGGCGCGCCACAAGGGGCTGCATGAAAGCCTTGATGGAGCCCGCGCGGCTGGCGGGGCCGTGTTCCCGCGCATCGTGGTCAACGCCAAGGCGTACGCGGAGGCGACGGGGCCGGCCGGGCTCTCCCTGCTGCGCTCCCTGGAGCGCGTGGCGAAGGCCGAGCCTGTCGCGCTCGCGCCGCCCACCACGGACTTGGCCCTCCTGGCCGGCAAGGCGGGGAAGGTGCCCCTCTTTGCGCAGCACACCGACCCGCTGCTGCCCGGCGTCGGCACCGGCTTCGTCTCCGCGCTCGCCGTGCAGGCCGCGGGCGCCGTCGGCTCCCTGCTCAACCACGCCGAGCACAAGGTCCCGTTCGCGCAGACCAAGGCGACGGTCCTGTCGCTGCACGACCTGGGGCTGTGGTCGCTGCTGTGCGCCGACTCGCTGGAGGAGGCGCGCGCCCTGGCCAAGCTCCGCCCGACCGCCATCGCCATCGAGCCGCCCGAGCTCATCGGCGGCGACGTGAGCGTCACCTCGGCCGACCCCGGCATCGTCTCCCGCGCCGTCAAGGCCGTCCACCGCACCGCGCCCGCGACCTTGGTGCTGTGCGGCGCGGGCGTGAAGTCTGGCGCCGACGTGGCCGCGGCCCGCAGGCTCGGCGCGTATGGGGTCCTCGTTGCCTCCGGCGTCGTGAAGGCCAAGGACCCCGGGAAGGCCGCCAAGGACCTCGTGTCCGGGTTGGCATGATGCGGCGACCGACCGAACCACGGATTCCACGGATGGCAGAGTCGACACAAGGAACGCCCACCTCCGCGAAATCCGCGTCATCCGCGGTTCGTGGGGGACGAAGAAGCAACTCCCAAACCGCGGATTTCGCGGATGACGCGGATTCGTTCCGTGGACTCCGTGACTTGGCGGGGGGCGGCGCATGAGCAAGCCCGGCGACCTCGTCGAGTTCACGGCCGGCCTGCACGGCCTCGACCCGCCGCGCAACCTCGGCATCCTGCTCGACCGCCAGCGCCGCAAGGGCGTGCCGTGGGTGCGCGTGCTGACCCTGGAGGGCGAGAAGGAGCTGAAGGCCGAGCACCTGCGCAGCCGCCTCTTCAAGCAGCGCTACGACGGCGACCTGAAGGACAAGGCGAAGCTGGACGCGCGCCTGCGCCAGCTCGTCGCGCTCGCCGGCGGGGGCGGCCTGCAGGAGGAGTCGGAGGACGACCTCATGCGGCTGGAGCAGACGCTGTGGGAGGCCACCTGCGACGCGGGCCGCGACGACTGGACAGAGCCGGAGGTCGCCGCCGCGCACTACGGGCCCGGCCCGAGCCCCGGCCAACTGCGCAGCGTGCGCGAATGCCTCGACCGCTGCCGGCGCGCGGGGACGGGCCGCTTCCAGACCTCGGGCGGGCGGGGCGACCGCTGGCGGCCGTGGACGCGCGCCGAGGCGGACGCGATGCGCCGCGCGTGGAGCGACCTGCAGGCGCTGCGCAACAAGCTCGTCGCGGTGCGCGAGATCGACGGCGAGCGGATGTTCCAGCGCGTCGAGCTGCACGACACCCGCCTGGAGCCGCGCGACCTCGCGACACTGCAATGGATCAAGCCCGCGATGGCGCAGTTCCTGCACTGGGACGGCGTGCCCGACGGCGCGGAGCCGGTCGCGGGCATCGGCGGCCTCGGCGCGGTGCAGGCGTTCGGCATGGACCTCCACCGCTCCCTCGGGTTCCTGGCGCAGGACTGGATCCGCAGCGAGCCGACGACCCTCTCCAGCAACTACCTCCACTTCCTGCTGGAGACCGGCCTGTGGACGCCCGCCGACGCGGTGGACGGCCTCGTGCGGCGGCACGTGAACCAGGAGGAGTTCTTCGAGCACCAGGAGGACCCGCGCGCCGAGGCGGACGCCGCCGCGTTCCCCGACCCCGCGCCGGAGCCGGGCCGCACCGACCTGCGGCACCTGGCGTGCTACACCATCGACCCGCCGGACGCGCGCGACTTCGACGACGCCGTGGGCCTGGAGCCGCTGCCAGGCGGGGGCCACCGGTTGTGGGTGCATGTCGCGGACGTGAGCCACTACGTCGCGCTCGACACCTACCTCGACCGCCACGCGCGCCGCCGTGCCACCTCCGTCTACCTGCCGGGCCGGGTGCTGCCGATGCTGCCGCACCGCATCTCGGACCACCTGTGCAGCCTGCGCGACGACGGCGACCGCTACGCGCTCTCGGTGTCGATCGACGTCGGCGCCGACGGCCTGCAGGGCGCCACCGCGTTCCACAAGGCCCTCATCCGCGTGACGAAGAACCTCTCCTACGGCCAAGCGCTGGAGAAGGCCCGCGCGGGGGAGGAGCCGTTCGCCACGATGCTGGGCATCGCGGAGCGGATGCGGCGCCACCGCAACGGCCTCGCGCTGGAGACGGGCGAGCTGAAGGTGCTGCTGCACGACGCCGGGTTCTCGGCGCTGGAGAAGCACGCCGACGACGCCACCCGCATGATCGAGACCTTCATGGTCGCGGCCAACGAGTCCGTCGCGCGCCACCTGGAGGCCGAAAAGACCCCGCTGCTGTTCCGCTGCCACCCGCTGCCGGAGCCCGACCGCGCCGAGCGCTTCCGCCACCAGCTCGACACCATGGGCATCCAGGCCGACCTCACGCTGCCCCGCAAGCCCGGCGCAGCGGCGCAGCCCGTCGCGGACACCCTGCTCGACCGCCTCAAGGCCGGCGGCGGCAAGCTCAACCTCTTCGGCGGCGGCATCGAGATGAAGGGCGGCGCCGGCGAGCCCGAGGGCAACGCGCCCCCCGCGCCCGTCAAGGCCCCAGGCTTCAGCGACCTTGCGCCGCAGGAGCGCGAGGCGTGGCTGCGCCCGTTCCGCGCCATCGTGGACCTGCTGGCCGACCACCCCGACCGCGACCTCGCCGAGGTGGCGACGCTCAAGCTGCTCGGCTGCATGGGCCGCGCCCACTACACGCCCGACAACGAGGGCCACTTCGGCCTCGCCTCGACGCACTACTGCCACTTCACGAGCCCCCTCCGCCGCTACCCCGACCTCGTCGTGCACCGCAACCTCAAGTGGCTCCTCGCGGGGCGGAGGGACGCGGCGCCGCACACGCAGGAGTCGCTGCGCGCGCTGTGCGACCACTGCTCCGACCAGGAGCGCGCCGCCGACGGCCTGGAGCGCCGCATCAAGGCCAGCTGCCTCGTCCTGGCCAGCGTGCAGGCCGAGTCCGGCGCCCGCCGCGCCCGTATCACCGGCATCACCCCCGCCAGCCTCTTCGTGCTGTGCGACGACGGCATCGAGGCCCGCATCCCCGCCCGCGACCTGCCCGGCGGACCCTACCAAGCGGACGCGTGGGAGTCGATGCTGGTGGCGCCCGAGCGCGAGGCGGCGGAGCGCATGGACCCACACGAGCTGAAGCGCCTCCTAGCACGGGTGGACCCCGACTCCGGCGAGGCAACCCTCGTGCGCGCCCGGCTCGCCGACCGCGTGACCGTTCGCTTGGCAGGGCGCGACGCGGCAGCGGGGCGGACTGGCGCACAGTTGCTGGAGTGGCCGTAACTCGCCATCTTTGCGACAGCAGAAGTTCCTCAAGTAGCGACTGTGCCAGGTCCTTCCACCGGCCAAGCACGGGCGGACATCACCGCGGTGGCGTGATAGAAGACCCGCCGCCCTTCGCGCTTGATAACCAAGAGCCCACCTTCTTCCAGCAAATCCAGGCGGCGGCGAGTCTTGGCGAGCGTCCAGCCCCAAGAAGCTGTTTGCCGGGCAAGGGCTACCTGGCTGGGGCCTGGGTTTGCCAGCAACCAGTGGTGAAGCTGCTGTGCGTCCGCATCCCGCAGCAGCGTGGTTCCCATCCAGGTCCTCTTGTGCAGTTCGTCGTTCTCGAAGTAGCGAACCGTGTTACGGTGGCGCCGGGAAATCACCACCCCGGCCTCCTCAAGCCGTTTGATATGCTTCTGAAGAACCCCGACGGGCACTCCAAGGTTGCGCTGGATTCCCCTGAAGGAATGTCCGGGCTCCTCACGGACCAGGTCGAAGATGGCTTGGCGGCGGGGATGGTCAAGGGCGGGCGGCCGGGAACGGCGCGAGAAGCCGGCCCAGAGCGAGCTGGCAAGCTTTGCCAGGGCCGCCACCAGCGCGAGGCCAGCGGTGGCTCCAATCCAAAGACCCGGGAGAGCGAAAGCGTCGGTGGGCGCCTCATCAAAGGCTGCATCCTGGAAATTGCCGGACAGGCTTGCGCCAAGGCGGGCCTTGTTTGAAGGGTCCACGGCGAGATCTGCAAGCGTGAGGTTGCCTGTCGCCAGGAACGTCTTCCCTGCGGGATCGGGGCAGGGCCCCTTCGGGCAGGCCCCAATCAAGTGCGCTTCCGGGAGGCGCAGCTTGCCAGCCACCGCGAGGTCGAGGTTGGGTCCGCCACCAGCGGCGGCCAACGCGATGCCGTGGCCGGCCAAGTGGCCGCCGTGCGCCGCCACGTCAACGTACGAGTAGAGGCTGACCGTGAAAAGCCCCGATGTGGAGGCGGTGCGCGGACCGCCGGCATCGATGCAAGGGTTGCCGAAGCAATCCAGGGTGGCATTGTGCCAGATGACCCGACGCAGGTGGCTGGCCTCCAAGGCAAAGGCGCCTCCTTGCGGCGCGCCCGCAAGGCCAACGGCGACATGGGCAGGCTCCAGCGGGACGTCGGGCCATGTCGCGGCCGGGATGCCGCGTGCCGGGAGGTGGTTGGCCGCCCAGTCCGCGGCGCTCGTCACACCCAGGGA